>DASSBZ010000089.1:0-22489 GCA_035698205.1 Gemmatimonadaceae bacterium
GCGCAGTTCGCCAATCGCATCCTCGAGAAGGTCATGTCGTCGGTGGCCGTCCTCCCACCGTCGCTCACCGACGGCGCACCGAGCCGTTCCATGCCCAACGACTCGCTCTTCTCGGTGCGGGTGTTCGACGAGGTCGGCGCCGAGATCTTTCGCTCGACCGTACAGTATCCGGACACATATACGGGGGAGTTCTTTCTCGACTCGTATGGTCTGACCACGAAGATCGCGCTCAACCCGGCGATGTCGGGCACACTGCTCATTGGCGGGCTCCCCGATTCGCGCCTGCCGTTGCTCCTGTTCGTGCTTGCGCTCACGGTCGGGCTCGTTATCGTCGGCGTGCTGCAGCTCAAGCGTGAAGACGACCTCGCGCGACTGCGGTCGGACTTCATCGCCAGCGTTTCGCACGAGCTGCGCACGCCGCTGGCGCAGGTGCGGATGTTCGCCGAGACGCTCATGCTCGGCCGGGTGCGCAACGAGGAGGAACGGAGCCGGTCGCTGCGCATCGTGGACCAGGAGGCGCGACGTCTCACGCACCTGGTGGAGAACATCCTGCAGTTCTCGAGGGCGGAGCGGCAGTCGATCACGCTGTCGACGGTGGAGATGGAGGTCTCCGGACAGGTGGACGGAGTGCTGGAGGCATTCGGTCCCATCGCGGCGGCGCGGAACGTCGAAGTACGTTCGTCGCTGGTGCCCGGTCTCACGGTGATGGCCGACCCGGGCGCATTCCGGCAGATCCTGCTCAATCTGCTCGACAACGCGGTGAAGTACGGTCCGGGCGGTCAGACGGTGCGGGTGACACTCACGCGGGTCGACGATTGTGCGCGGATCACCGTCGACGACCAGGGGGCGGGGGTGCCCGAGGGGGATCGTTCACGCATCTGGCTTGCCTTCCAGCGGCTGGACAGCGCCGTGCACTCGGCGGTGGCCGGGAGTGGCATCGGGCTGTCGGTCGTGGCCGAACTCGTCGCACTGCACAAGGGGCGCGCGTGGGTGGAAGACGCGCCCCCGCCGGGGCGCGGGGCCCGCTTCGTGCTCGAACTGCCGTTGTCGGCCTCGTCGATGCGGGCGACAAAGTCGTGACCGCTCCCATGCCGCGCGTGCTCGTCGTCGAGGACAACGCGGACCTCGCCTTCGGACTGCGCAACAACCTCGAGATCGAGGGCTACGATGTGCGCGTGGCCGAAGACGGACCGAGCGGGCTGGCCATGGCGCTCGACTGGCGCCCCGACCTGACAGTGCTCGACCTGATGCTCCCGGGGATGGACGGGTACCGGGTACTGCGATCGTTGCGCGGCGAGGGGTTCGACCGGCCGGTGCTGATCCTCACGGCCCGCGGCGAGGAGACCGACAAGGTGCTCGGCTTCCGCATCGGCGCCGACGATTATGTGACGAAGCCGTTCGGCGTGCTCGAACTGCTGGCGCGGATCCAGGCGCTGCTGCGTCGCACCTGCGATTCGGTGATGCCGCCCGCCGCGGAGGTGTCGGGGTTCGGCGGCGTGACGGTCGACATTGGCGCGCGCATCGTCACGCGCGACGGCGTGGAGGTGGCGCTCGCGCCGATGGAGTTCGACCTGCTCGTCGCGCTGCTGCGGCGTCGGGGAGCGGTGGCAACGCGCCGTGAACTCCTGCAGGAGGTCTGGGGGCATTCGGCCGACGTCGTCAGCCGGACGGTCGATACGCACATCGCCGAACTGCGCCGCAAGCTGGAGGATGACCCGTCGGCGCCCGAACACATCGTCACGGTGCGCAAGGCGGGCTATCGCCTGCAGGAGTCTCGCACCTAACGATCGGGCGACACGGGTCGATCCGCGGCCAGCGCGGCCAGCAGCCAGGTCAGGTTCGCCGTGCCGTCCATGATCGGTTCGTTGGTGGAGTAGTCGCCATAGTCGTCGTGGTAGACGATGAAGCCCGTATTGAACGGCGCGTACTCGTCGGCTTCGAACAGCCGGATGCCGAGCAGGTTCCGGTAGATGGATGCGTAGACGGGACCATCGAGGAGTCCACCCGTGAGTTCGAGTCCTGTCTGTCTCGTGACCACCGAGTGCGGATCGCGTGCGGTGACGCCGTCGTGCGGCAAGCCGATCACCATCGACACCCCCCACGGGTTGACGCCGAACAGCCAGTCGATGGCCGCCTGTTCGTAGACGCGGAAGCGTTCGTCGCCCGTCATCCGGCGGTACAGGAACGCCTGCGTGGCGAACGATGCCATGAGGTTGTTCGAGCACCAGATGAAGGGCACACCAACGCGAAAGCCGCCGCCGGTGGCATCGGCGCGCACCGCAACCGCTGCGAGTCCGCGCCGGTAGTAATCGGCCATCCTCGTCCGATCGTCACCCGACGTGGTGCGCCAGATCTCGTGGTGGCCGTTGTTGTGCCATGGGAACCACTGGTAGTGACTCGCCGTGTCGGCACCCATCCACGGCGTCACCGGCTCGCGTGCGGCAAAGTCGAGCGCATCGTGCAGGTAGCCCTGCTCGCCGGTGAGCGCGAACAGCTCGGCGGCGCCGAGCTCCATGTCGTCCAGCCAGTTGTCCTCTTCGTAGAAGTAGGGTGCACCGCCGGGCGCCGTCTGGCACACGCCGGGGAACTGCTTCCCCAGGGCGTACGCCGCAACGGCCCTGTCGCGAAGCATCGCGGAGAAGGCGGAATCGCCGTCCGCGTAAATGGCAGCGGCGAGCGCGAAGGCTGCGGCGTACTTGCCGGCGGTGGAGGCATAGCCGTCGGATCGATTCACATGGCGCAGGAGCCCCTGCGGACTGCCGGTGCATGGGTAGACCGGTCGCGGGCCACCCTTTCCCCATCCGTAGTCGGAGGAATCGGTGGTGGGGAGGTCGGGAAAGGCATGATCGCGGTCGTCGCCAACCTGGTTGAACATCAGCGAGTCGCCCGGGAACATCCGCAGCAGCCACTCGAGTCCATGTCGTGCCTCGTCGAGCACGTCGCTCACGCCGTTGCTCCCCGGGTCGCCGGTGCCCGAGAAGTTGTCGGCGAAGGAGGCGCCGTGGTCGCGATACGCCATCAGCATGACGAACGTCGCGTTCGCCGAAGTGGTGACGTACTGCAGGTAGTCCGACGCATCGGCCCAGCCGCCGGTGACCGCGACGAACTCGCCGCCCCGCGCGGGGTGGTCGACGATGATGCCGTCTCGCGTGTGCACCGTGGTACGGAAGACCGGGTTGTAGCCTGAGCGCTGCTCCCGCATGTAGTAGAGCAGCGTGTCGGCGGCGCCGCGATAGGCGCTGGCGGAGATCCGGAAGGCGCGCGAGGTATCGCTGCCAGCGACGAGCCGGTAGCTGCCCGGGGTGCGAAGGGAGGAGAAGTCGAGCCGCCAGGTGTGTACGCAGGGGCCGAACGCGCTGTCGCGAGTGGCGCGGCCGGTGAAGACCGTCCGGCCGGCGGTGTCGGCGACGGTGAAGCGGGTCATCGCGGCCGGCGCGAGTGCGCAGCCAACGGCAACTTTCGGTGAGTCGGGCAGGTAGCCCAACTGGTTCACGCGCAGGTACGCGCGTGCCGGGCTGGCCGCGGGGGGCGCCACCTGTGCGGCGACGGGCGTCGCGAGCAGTGCCGAGGCGGCGAGGATGAATCGAGCGCCGCGGATGCCGCGCGCGGATGAAACAACGGATTTCATGGTGCTGTCCCCTCCGAGTGGCCGCCAACGCATAGTCATGCAGTGAGGGTCACCAGGCGATGCGAGTCCGGCTCGCCCTCGCGCAATCGCGATCCCTGTACGAAGTTGTGTTCGTTCCGCTTCGAGTGCCATCGTGAATCGCTCCCTTCGAACAGACTTGCCGATGCGTCTTCGCGTTCTCCGCGGTTGGATCGCGACCACGCTGCTCCTTGCCGCCTGCTCCCCGGCAGGACAGCCCGACGCATCCGATACCGCTGAGGCCGCGGCCACCGTCGTGCCGGACACGCTGGTGCCATTCCGCGTGCCCGACGAATCGGAGGTCACCGACAGCGCGGTGCTGCGCTCCGTTCGTCGCGGGCGGGCGATCATGCTCGCGACGCGCGACAGCCTGCCCGCGCACGTCGGGAACAAGCTCCGCTGCGTGAGCTGCCACATGGGCGAGGGGATCCAGAAGAATGCCATGCCGTTCGTCGGCGTCTACGCGCGCTTTCCCCAGTACCGCGCGCGCACGGGCCATATAATCGTCATCGAGGACCGCATCAACGACTGCTTCCTGCGCAGCATGAACGGCACGGCGCTGCCGCGCGATGGCCAGGACATGCGCGACATCGTGGCGTACATGGCGTTCCTGTCGCGCGGAGTGCCCGTGGGTGCGCATGTGGACGGGCAGGGTTTCCCGCGCGTGCCGCCGCTGGAGGGGGATAGCGCCGCCGGACACGCGCTGTTCACGTCAACCTGTGCGGTCTGCCATGGCCCCGATGGCGCCGGCACCGTCGTGGCGCCACCGCTCTGGGGCCCCGAGTCGTTCAACATCGGCGCCGGCATGGCCCGGCTGCGCACCGCCGCGTCGTTCATCAGGAACTTCATGCCGCAGACCGCCCCGGGATCGCTCACCGATCAGCAGGCCTACGACCTCGCGGCGTACATCACGAGCCAGCCGCGTCCGGACTACCCCGCGAAGATCGACGACTGGCCATACGGCAATCCGCCCCCCGACGTGGCCTATCCGGTCCGGTCGGTTCGCGACCGCTCACCGTAGCGCCTTCCGCTCAGCCGCCCGCGCCCTCCGCCAGATACTTCGTCAGCCAGCCCTGCACCTCGCGCCACCAGAGGCGCTGGTTCAGCGGACGCGTGATCCAGTGCCCCTCGTCGGGGAAGACGACGAGACGTGCCGGGACGGCCCGTCGGCGCAGCGCCGTGAACATGCCGAGCCCCTCGGAGTAGGGCACGCGGAAGTCCTGCTCGCCGTGCAGCACGAGCGTAGGCGTCGCGAACCGCGCGGCCGACAGATGCGGTGAATGGCGGCGATACTGCGACTGCATGGCGGTGGGATTCCAGAACGGCCCGCCGAACTCCCATTCGGGGAACGCCAGTTCATCCGTGGCGCTGTAGAAGTGTTCCAGGTTGAACGGCCCGGCGTGCGTGACCAGCGCCTTGAAGCGCGTGGAGTGGCCGTTGATCCAGTTCGTCATGAACCCGCCGAACGATCCCCCCGCGGCACCGAGCCGCTGCGGGTCGATCCGCGGATAGCGCACCAATGCCGCGTCCATGCCGCGCATCAGGTCCTCATACACGGCGCCCGCCCATTGCCTGTTCACGCCGTCCACGAACGACTGGCCGTAGCCCAGTGAGCCCCGCGGATTGACGATCACGACCGCGGCTCCGGTGGCGGCGAAGAGCTGATAGTTCCACCGATCGTGCCAGCCGTCGAGCCAGGCGCCCTCGGGACCGCCATGAATGAGCAACACGGCGGGGACACGCGTGCCCGCGGAATCGCCGTCGCGCCAGCGCGGCGGCTTCAGCACCCAGCCCTGCACGCTGTCGCCCCCGGCACCGGCGAACCAGAACTCCTCCAGCGGATTCAACGCCAGCGTCGCCACCAGCGCATCGTTCACGTGCGTCACTGCATGCGTACCGGCGAGCCTGCCGACGTCGACGTTCGCCAGACGGACCTCACCCGGACGATCGGCGGCATCGCGCATCCAGGCCACCTGCCGTCCATCGCGCGAGAACGAAAACCCGCTGTTGTTCCCCGTACCGATCACCGCTGCCACCGGAGCGGTCGAGCGCGCCGACGAATCGAGCGCCGCCCTGAACAGCTTCGATCTCCCACGGTCGATCGTCGACACGTACAGATCGCGCATGCCGGGGGCGAAGCCGTACCACTCCGCGCTTCGATCCCAGCGCGGCAGCAGTTCTCTCGTGCTGCCCGCGGCACGATCCAGGAGCATCACCCGCCAACGATCGGACGCGTAGCCGGCCCGGCGCTGCGCCGCGTACGCGACGAACCGGCCATCGGGGGAGTACACCGGATTGCGATCGGCGGCGGCGTTTCCCTCGGTGAGGTTCACCGCTGTGCCGCCCGCCACTCCCACGCTGAACACATCTTCGGCGGGCGCCCACGCCGCCTCGGACCCGACCTTCCGCGCGGTATATGCAAGCTCGCGACCGTCAGGGGAGAACGCGTATCCCTCCGCACCACCGATCGCCGTTGGCGACAACTCCCACGCGGCCCCCGGCGTGAGGTCCCGTATCGATGCACCATCGGTGCTGGCCACGAACAGGTGACGACGCGTGCCATCCCACCACGCGTTCCAGCGGCGGAAGAGCAGCTCGTCGGTCACATGCGCCGACACCGGGTTGGACATCCGCGTTCGCTGGCGTGCCGCATTGCACGCATCGTTGTCGCATCCGGGGTAGACCGCCGACACGAATGCGAGCCGGTCGCTCGACGGCGACCAGACAGGCCGGTCCGCTCCGCCGGTGAGGTTCGTCAGGCGACGCGGCACGGTGCCGTCGGCAAGCGCCACCCAGAGCTGGCCACCGGCCACATATGCCACGAGCCGCCCATCCGGGGACCAGCGCGCCGCGCTGGCGCGCGTGCTGTCATCCGGGAAGGGAACCGGCGTGCCCGTGACCAGCGAGAGACGATACGTCATGTCGACGCGCCGGTTCTCGCTGAGGCTCGCCGTGGAGACGGAATAGAGAATGGAGGTGCCGTCGGGCGAGAGCTGCGGATCGCTCACCGCGCGCACGGACAGGAAGTCCTCGACGCGCATCGGGTGCCGCTGTTCCTGCGCACGAGCGACTTGCGCGACGGCAACGAACGCGACGGCAACGAACATCGCGGCGATCGATCGCACTCCGGCGGCCAGCTTCGCGTGGTTCATGGTGACGGACTCTCCGCTCCGTCCCCCACGTCCGCGTCGCACACGTGCGGAGCGGCTATTCGCGCGTCTCCTCGTGCCGGGTGCGCCGGACGAGCGTGCGATAGTGCGCCTCCCCCGTGTCCCAGAGCCAGCGCCCCAGCAACGAGCCCGCGAATGGAAAGACGATGAACGAGACGATGATCGCGACCCGGAGGTCGTGCGTGAGCACAGGGGAGGAGTTGAATCCCTGCTCCTGTACCAGCTTGTAGCCCACCGCCAGCAGCGCCGCCGGCACTCCCCACCCCGCAGCACCGCGCAGCAGAATGAAACGGTTGCGCCCGAGTTCGCGGTTGCGCTCCCAACGTTCGATTGCCTCCCCCGCTTCCTCCCCCGAGCCGCTGACGCGGGGCGGGGGAGCGCCGGGTGCCGGTTCAACAGGCCGCTGCACGCTCGGTCGGGACGATTGTGATCGGTCGCGGGACGAGGTCATCGCTGCACGTCAACCGGATGTGAACGGAACATGTCTGCCCTGAGAATGCGACGCGGAATCGCGCCCCGCAACCCGGCGTCAGCGCAGTACCGACTTCGCGATCGTCTGCAGCTGCATGTTGGACGTGCCTTCGTAAATCGTCCCGATCTTCGCGTCGCGATAGAATTTCTCCACCGGGTAGTCCTTCGTATAACCGTAGCCGCCAAGCAGTTCCACGCTCAGCGACGTGACCCGCTCGCACACCTGCGACGCGAACAGCTTCGCCATGGCGCCCTCGCGGGCGACGTCCTGTCCGGCATCGCGAAGCCGGGCGGCGTTGTACACCATCAAGCGAGCCGCCTCGATCTCGGTGGCCGCCTGGGCTACCTGGAACTGGATCCCCTGGAACTCGGCGAGAGCGCGACCGAACTGCTGCCGCTCCTTCAGGTAGCCGATCGCGAAATCGAGCGCGCCACGGGCGATGCCGATCATCTGCGCGCCGATGCCGATGCGCCCGCCGTTGAGCGTGTCGATGGCAATGCGATAGCCCTGACCGACCGGGCCCAGCACCTGCGACGCCGGCACACGGCAGCCGTCGAGGATCAGTTCGCACGTGCTCGATGCGCGAATCCCAAGCTTGTCCTCCTTCTTGCCCACGGTGAAGCCCGGCAGGTCGCGCTCCACGATGAACGCCGTGATCCCCTTGTAGCCCGCCGACGGATCGACGTTGGCGAAGATCACGAAGATTCCGGCCTCGGCGCCGTTGGTGATCCACAGCTTGCGGCCGGAGAGCACCCAGTCGTCGCCGTGGCGCTCGGCACGAGCCTCGAGGCCGAAGGCGTCCGAGCCGGATGACGGTTCCGACAGGGCGTACGCGCCGACCGTGCCCGACGTGAGGCGATGCAGCCACGCCGTGCGCTGCTCGTCGCTCCCGTAGCGGTTGATCGGGTAGTTGACGAGCGTGTTCTGCACGTCGCACAGGATCGCCGCCGATGCATCGACGCGACTGAGCTCCTCGACCGCCAGCGTCACCATCATCATGGATCCACCGGCTCCGCCCAACGCCTCGGGCACCTCGATGCCCATCAGGCCGAGCTCGAAGAACTTCGGGATGAGGTCGGCGTCGAGCCTTGCGTTGGCCTCCATCTGCCGGACGCGCGGGCCTACCTCGCTGCTGGCGAACGACGCGACCGCGTCACGGAACATCGCTTCGTCTTCCAGAAGCGTGGTGAGCGGTGGAACCGGAAGCGTGTCGGACATGTGGTAGGGCAGGGGAGTCGTGGCGCGAACGCGCGCAAAGGACCGGGCCCGGCGATGTCTGGCCGGAAGTACCTGGCGGGACTCCGGAATCTAGTTTGAGCCCTGCCGGGATGCCGTCAGCGTGCCGCGACGCATGATCTGGTACGGCCCGATGGTCGCTTCCACATGGTAGCTGCGATCGAAGCGATCCGCGAGGTCGGGCCAGTTGCGCACGCACTGATAATCGTCGCGCGTGAGCCGGGCGCAGGCGGCGGGGCTGAACGCGACGACGTACAGCGGCGGATGCGCATCCAGGTCAGCCAGCAGTTCGCGACGGAACCGCTCGCGCATGAGGGATCCGTCCCCGCCCTGCATCACGGGGCGCGAGGTGGCAAAGCGCGTGGGCGACCGGCGATCGCTCATGAAGTACGCGCCGGGCTCGCCACCGAACACATACACGTAGTCATCGGGTGCCGAGTGCTCGCGCAGGTACGAACCCAGCGCGGCCGACGCATTTGGCGGTCGCGGGCTGACAATGCCCGGCAGCGTGGTCAGATAGATCTGTCGCGGCCGGAGTCCCGTCGCGGCAAGCGCCGCATGGTAGCTCGCGAGCAGCAGCGGAAACGCGAGGGCGAGGGCCGGAACGATGGCCGTGAAACCGGCGATGGCCGCGATCGAGTGATCGCTCGAGCGTTGCCTCGCATCGCGAGCGATGGAGAGGGCGTGCCCCGCACCGAGACCCGCAAGCCAGGCGAGCGGCGCCAGCAGCGGAGCCCAGTGGTACACGAAGAACTTCCCCTGGACGAGCACGCCGGCGAACGCGACGGACAGCCACGCGAGCGCGAGCACCAGATCGCGTCGGTGCGATGACTGCCACGCCCACCACCCGCCGATGGCGGCGAGCGGCAGGAGCAGGGCGATTCTCGTCTCGAACATGACCGTGAGCCCGCGACGGAGGCGCACGAGCCAGCTCTCGCCGAGCCCGGCGTACACGACCTGTGCCCAGCGTTGCGACTCGAGGAACGCATCCAGCGACCCGGCCATCGACAGGAGACCGAGTACGCAGATGATGACCGCGCCGCAGCTCACTATGGCCCACAGCCCGTGCAGGATGCGTCGATCGAGCGGAACGTCGGCGCGAAGCACACTGGCGAGTGCCGGCAGCAGGAGAAAGACGCCGAATGTGGGCTTGATGAGCATGGCCAGCGCCACGAACGCGCCACTCGCGACGAACGCCGCTGCCCGCACTCCATCTCGTGCAACCAGCGAGACCGCCGCGATGATCAGCACGGCACCCCACCCGTCCGGCTGAGCCGTGTGCCAGTAGCCGGTCGATCCGTAGAGCACCACGAACAGCACGCCGGCGGCGAATCCGGCGTCGCGCCACTGTCGCAGCGGACCCGTGCGGGCGATCAGTATGCCGCCGGCCGCCATCCAGCCGAGTTCCACCACCCGTACCCCCCACTGATTGCGGCCGAACAGGAGTTGTGGAATGGCTCCCAGATAGTAGGCGACCGGGCCCTTCGTGTCCCATGCGTCGCGGTAGGGCTGCGCGCCGTGCAGGATGGCGTCACCGATCCACGCCCAATAGCCCTGATCCGACCCGAACGGCCAGAGGAGCGTGGTGGCTCCCCACACGGCCAGACACGACAGCACGGCGATCCGCGCCACGAGCGGAATTGCCGCGGTGCGATCGACGTTGGAGCGTGCTACCCTGTCGCTCGCGGCATAGTCGAGCGATGCGGTGGAGACGGAGGTCAGGTGTGCCTCGTTCTTGAAAGTTGCGGCGCCCTCGGCGAGAACAGCTTATCCGCGTGGACGGCACTCCGTTGTGATGTACGTCACGTTCGTGCTCTCGCCGCCGATGAATACGTCAGGGCAAGTCATGGACCAGCGAACGCCCCGAATGGACGAGCATCGATCGGCGCGAGTATCGCGACGCGTCGAGCGTCAGGATGGATCGGCAACCACGCGAGCGGCGCGAGCGTCGGCGTCCGGCGTCTCGACTGTGCCGTCGAGTACGGCCAGGGCAAGTTCCACTCGGCCGAACGGTGCCGATACCTGCACGCCCTGCACGGAGCCTCGCACGCGCTCGAGCATCTCCCGCGCGATGGCGATCCCCTCCTGCACGGCGTGCTCCTTGGAGCGCTCCCCGGCGCGACGCATCCGGTCGATCACCGAGTCGGGCACCACCACTCCCGGCACCTCATTGGCGAGGAACTCCGCGTTGCGCACCGATACGAGCGGCCAGATCCCGGCCACGATCGGCACACGCTCCCCCTCCGTGCGTGCCAGGAACGTCTCCAGTTGCACGGCGTCGAACACGGGCTGGGTGATGGCGTACTCGGCCCCGGCTTCGATCTTGTAGCGGAATCGTTGCAGCTCGAGCGCGAGGTCGATGGCCGCCGGGTTGACGCCGACGCCGATCACGAACGACGTCGGAGCACCGATCGGATTGCCGCCGGGGTCGCGACCATGGTTGAGCTGGCGAACGAGGTTCGTGAGCCCGATGCTGTCGATATCGAAGACCGCCGTCGCATCGGGGTACGGCCCCATCTTGGGCGGATCGCCGGTGATGAAGAGGAAGTTCCGCAGTCCGATGGCCGCCGCACCGAGCAGGTCGGAGAGCATGCCGAGCAGGTTGCGGTCGCGGCAGCAGTAGTGGGTGACTGCCTCGATCCCCGTCCGCTGCTCGATGAGGATGCTCGTCATGAGCGCGCCCATGCGGCTCTGCGCGCGCGGCCCGTCAGGGACATTCACGGCATCGACGCCGGCGCGGGCGAGCGCGTCCACGTCGCGCAGCATGCGGGAGGCGTCGGTACCGCGTGGCGGGACGATTTCCACGGAGGTGACGAACTCCGCGCGTGCGAGCCGGCCGGCCAGGCGCGAGCGCTCGGTGAACGGCAGGGGTTCGACGAGCATCGCCGGGGCGGGTCCACCGGCGGCGAGCCCCGCGGGCGCCGCCTGCGGGGCGCCGGACGGAGCGCCCGGAACCCGGGCGAAGCGCGGCGCGAGGGGGCGAATGCCCTGGGCCATGGCCCGGATGTGCTCGGGGGTGGTGCCGCAGCAGCCGCCGATCACCTTGGCGCCGGCCTGCACGAGATGGCGTGCGTACGAGCCCATGTACTCGGGACTGGCCATGTACATCTTGCGGCCGGCCACCTCGCGGGGCATTCCCGCGTTAGGCAGCGCGCTCAGCTTGCGCGACGTCACGGTGACCATCCGCTCGATCGCGTCGAGCAGCGCCTGCGGCCCCACCGAACAGTTGAGGCCCACGACGTCCGCGCCGAGCGCATCGAGTGCCTTCGCGACGTCCTCAGGGGAGGCACCGAACGGCGTCCGGCCGTCCGGTCCGATGGTCATCTGCGCCACCACGGGAACGCTCGCGTCCACCTGGCGCGCGGCGTGCACCGCCTGTGCGATCTCGCTGAGGTCCCCGAACGTCTCCAGCATGATGCAGTCGGCGCCGCCCTCGATGAGGGCGGCAATCTGCACGGCAAAGGCCTCGCGTGCCTCCGACTCGCTGGTGGGGCCGAACGGCTCGAGGCGTACTCCAAGGGGGCCCACCGCGCCGGCCACCAGTCGCGAGTCGCCGGCAACCTCGCGCGCCAGCGCCGCCGCGGCGCGATTGATCTCGGCCACCTGCGTGTCCAGTCCGTACTGCGCGAGCTTGAACCGGTTGGCGCCGAACGAGTTCGTCTCCAGCGCCGTGGCACCGGCGTGGGCATACGCGGCGTGCACCTCGCGCACCATCTCGGGCGCGCGGAGGTTCAATTCGTCGTAGCAGCGGTTGATGAAGACGCCGTGCGCATACAGCATGGTGCCCATCGCACCGTCGAACAGGACGATGCGAGCCGGGTCGACGAGGGCCTCCCGCAGCTCCGCGCGCGCAGTGGAGCCCGCGGTCATGAGACCACCCCGGCGGCGCGCCCTGGAATCGAGCCACGACGTCGAAGCACCGCGAGGATGTTGCTGCGATACCCCGACAGCGTGTCGCGCGACAGCAGGCGGATCGCGAGCAGCTCCACGAAGGCCAGTGGCGGCACCACGGCGAGCAGCGCCTCGCTGCTCATCACGCGCGTGGTGACCGGCTCGAGGTCGCAGCTACTGCCGAGCGCGCAGATCCGGTCGACGGTGTTGGCGCGATAGCAGGTCGGAAAGACGTCGTCCTCCTCGCGCCCGTCCAGCATGCGGGCGAGGCGCTTCTTCGCGAACTCCGGCACGGCTCGCGCGAGCATGGTGGGATATCCGCGCAGGTTCGGCGTGTGCAGCGCCAGCAGCCCCCCCGGGCGCAGCACGCGCGCCATCTCGCCCAACTGCACCTCGGGTTCGGCGAGATGCTCCACCACCATGTTGGCGGTCACGAGGTCGAAGCTCCGATCCTCGAACGGCAGCGCCGAGATGTCGCCGTGAATGCGCACGTGGATGCTGCGGTGCTCGCGCAGCGACGGCAGGTGGCCATCGAGGCCGAGCACCAGTGCGGCGCGGCCGACGAGCGCGCGCTCGGCGTCGGCGCGCCAGGGCGGCAGCACCTGGTGGCCGCACCCCACATCCAGCCAGGCCATGCCGGGCTGCACGAGCGTGTTCAGCAACTCCTCGTACTCCGCCTGGGAGTAGCGCAGCCCCGGCACGATGCGGTTCCGCATCGATGCATACACCGAGAGCAGCCGCTCCCTCATGCGCCCTGCTGCCCGCGCACGGCGTAGTACTTCGCCTGGGGGTGATGCATCACGATGGCGGCCGTGCTCTGTTCGGGCATGAGCTGGAAGGCGCTCGTCAGTTGCATGCCCAGCGCTTCCCGGGCGGGGAGCAGTTCGAACACGCGCTCATGATCCTCGAGGTCGGGGCACGCACCATAGCCCCACGAATAACGCTTGCCGCGAGCGCCGGCGAGCCCCAGCTCGCGGCGGATGCGCCGGTGCATCCATTCGGCCACCGCCTCGGCCGCCTCCACCGACACGCCGTGCAGGTAGTAGGCCTCCGAGTACTCGTTGGCGGACTGCAGCGCGTCGAAACGGCGCGCCGCCTCGTCCCCGACCGTCACGACCTGCAGCGCGATCACGTCCACGTCGTCCGATTCCGTGCTGCGCACGTAGTCGGCCAGGCAGAGCCGATCGCGATCCTCCTGCCTCGGGAAGTGAAAGCGGGCAATCTCGCGCCGCGCCCCGCCGTCGGCGGTGTATGCCGACGGGTCGTAGATGAGGACGTCGTTCCCCTCCGACTGTGCGGGGAAGTAGCCGTAGACGGCAGCCGGTGCGAGCCAGCCGTCGCGCGCCGCATCCGCCGACAGCCGGGCGAGTACCGGCTCGAAGACCTCCTTCACCGTTGCCTCGTACTTCTCGCCGGATCCTCGCGCTCCCCACTGCAGGCGATACAGCTCGTCGAGATCGAGCAGCTCGAGCACCTCGTCGAGCGGGATATCGCGCAGCACGCGCGTGCCGAAGAACGGCGCCGCGGGCACGTCATGATCGGTGCTTACCGCGCTGCGCTCTCCACCGGCGACGCCCGCGGGGATGTCCTTGCCCACGTTCGCACGCAGGTAGATGTCATCGCGGGCGTCCTGGATCAACTGCTCGACCATCCCCGCGCTGCGCGACGGGTCGCGGAGCGCGTCCATGGTTTCGAGACCCTCGAAGGCGTCCTTGCAGTAGAACACCCCCGGGGCATACGCGCGCTCCCCTTCCACGAACATGGCCCGGCGGCCGAAGCGCCGGTTGATGGCTGCGCCCCCGATCAGCACCGGCAGCGTCATGCCCCGCTTGTCCAGCTCCTGAACGCACAGCGGCATCTGCTTCGACGTCGACACCAGCAGCGCGGAGAGCCCGATCGCGTCGGCCTGGTACTCCACGGCCTTCTCCAGGATCACGTTCACCGGCACCTGCTTCCCCAGATCGTGCACGGTGTAGCCGTTGTTGGAGAGGATGGTGTTCACCAGCGACTTGCCGATGTCGTGCACGTCGCCGTACACGGTGGCGAGCACCACACGCCCCTTGGTGAACCCTTCCGCCTTCTCGAGGAACTGCTCGAGGTGCCGCACGGCGCGCTTCATCACCTCGGCCGACTGCAGCACGAACGGCAGGATCAGTTCCCCGGCGCCGAACTTGTCTCCCACCTCCTTCATGGCCGGCAGCAGCACCTCATTCAGCACGCGCACGGGCTCCGAGCGGACGTTGGCGGCGTCGAGTGCGTCCTCGATCCCGTCCTTCTTGCGATGCACGATCATCCAGTGGACGCGTTCTTCGGGGGTGTCGAACGATTGCGTCTCCGCGCTCGCGGCCTGTGTCGCCGCCGTACCCCCGCCCGCCGTGTCAAACCGCTCGATCAACCGCTGCAGCGCATCCGGACGGCGATTGAAGATCATGTCGTCCGCCAGCGCACGCTCCTCCTCCGGAATCTCGGCGTACGGTGTGACGTGCGCGGGGTTCACGATGGCGGCGTCGAGCCCCGCCTGCACGCAGTGGTGCAGGAACACCGAGTTGAGCACCGCGCGCGCCGCGGGCGACAGCCCGAAGCTGACGTTGGAGACGCCGAGGATCGTGTTCACACCGGGGAGCTCGCGCTTGATGGCGCGGATCCCCTCGATGGTTTCGTGCGCCGAATCGAGCCATTCGGCGTCGCCGGTCGCGAGCGTGAAGGTGAGCGCGTCGAAGAGCAGGTCGGAGGGGTCGAGTCCGAACTCGCCGACCACGATGTCGTGGATCGCGCGCGCGACCTCGAGCTTGCGCTCGCCGGTCTTGGCCATCCCCGCTTCGTCGATGGTGAGCGCCACCACCGCCGCGCCGTGCTGCTTCACGAGCGGCACGACGGCATCGATGCGCTTGCGTCCGTTCTCCATGTTGATGGAGTTCACGAGGGCGCGCCCCGGCACGTGCTCGAGCGCGCGCGCGATCACCGCCGGCTCGGTGGAATCGATCATGAGCGGTGTTTCCACCGACATCGAGAGCAGCTTGACCACGTGGGACATCTGCTCGGCTTCATCGGCGCGCTCGGTGAGCGCGACGCAGATGTCGAGCACGTGGGCCCCCGACTCGGACTGCGCACGTGCCACGTCGAGGATTCCGTCGTAGTCGTCGGCGAGGAGGAAACGCTTGACCGCGCGCGACCCCTGCGAGTTGACGCGCTCCCCGACGAGCAGCGGCGGCGGATCCTGCCGTAGCGTGATGGCGCGCATGGCCGACGAAACGCGCGGGACGCTGTTGGGGCGTGCGCGCGCGGCACGGGATCGAACGCCCATGTCATCGATGGCTGCGACCACCGCGCGCAGGTGCGCCGGCGTGGTACCGCAGCACCCTCCCACAATACGCACGCCGAAGTCGCGCACGAACTCCGCCAGCGCCGTCGCCATGGGGGCGGGCTCCAGCGGATACACGGCATCGCCTTCTCCCGTGTTGATCGGCAGCCCGGCGTTCGGGATCACGCTCACGGGGAGCGTCGCATGCTCGGCCAGGAAACGCACGGGATCGCGCATGTGCTCCGGGCCGGTCGAGCAGTTCATCCCGATCACGTCCACGCGCAGGGCTTCGAGCGTCGTCATGGCGCTGGCGATGTCGGTGCCGAGCAGCATCCGCCCGCTCGTATCCAGCGTGACCTGGGCCTGCACCGGAACGCGACGCCCGAGCTCCGTGAACAGCCGCTCGAAGCCGGCGACCGCCGCCTTCACCTCGAGAATGTCCTGTGAGGTTTCCACGAGCAGCACGTCGACCCCGCCTTCCACCAGCGCCTTCGCCTGCTCGTAGAAGTTCTCACTCAGCTCGCCGAAGGCGATCGCCGAGAGTACGGGATCGCTGCTCGATGGCAGCATCCCGCTCGGCCCGATCGACCCGGCCACGAACCGCGGATGCCCGGGCGTGGCGACTGCGTCGCAGGCTTCCCGCGCGATCCGCGCGGCGGCGACGTTGATCTCGCGTACCTTGTCGCCCAACCCCCACTCGGCCAGCCGGCGCGGTGTGCTCTGGAAGGTGCACGTCTCCACCACGTCCACGCCCTCGGCGAGGAACGAGTCGTGAATGGCACGGATCACGTCCGGACGGGTCAGGACCAAGTGATCGTTGCACCCTTCGAGCGAAGGTCCGCCGAAGTCCTCGGCGGAGAGGTGATGCCCCTGGATGCTGGTGCCCATGGCACCGTCGTATATCAGGACGCCGCGCGCGAGGGCGGCGAGATACGGGGATTGCCCGTCGTTATCGAGAGCGGCGACTGCGTCAATCGGTGTCAACGAAACCTCGGCGTACAAAAAAGGCCCGGGCGAGAGGGCGCCGGGCGGGCGCTTTAGCGGATTGTTTAACGTGGCCGCAAGTTGCCGGAAATCGCCACGAATCGGGGCAGGCGTGTTGCCTGTAATCGAATGTTAGGTTGGTGCCAAGGCCGCGACAAGCGGAGCATGACCGCACCGTGGAACGCTCAGCGCAGGATCTGTTCGGGCGGTGGTTCGGGATCGCGCTCACCACGCAGCCGCGCGCGCTCGCCGAAGTACTCGAGCAGTTTGGCCAGTCGCAGACGCTCGAGCGGAAGCATCAACTCCGCCACCACGCGTCGCGCCACCGGCGAGGGCCGCTCGCATGGCGGCTGGTCGGCCTGCGTGCGATAGAGCACAATCGCGCTCGTGGGCGCGACCGTCGACAGAGCCGGATCGTGAATGCCTTCGCACGGAACGAGCAGCAGCGTCGCAGGTCCGTCGGCTCGTGCCAGTGCTTCCGGTGCTTCACGCGCCGACGAGATGGTGATGACCTGGTGCCCCTGCCCGGCGAGCCCCTGGACGAGTCCCTCGGCGAGTGCCTCCTCGACGCCGATCAGCAGCAGCAGCGACATGAATGGATGGCTGGAGTCAGGAGCTGATGCGGTGAACGTCGCCGCACCCGATGCCGGTCACCTCGACAATCTTGCCGCGTGCCTTGTGTCCGGCAACGATACGGACTCCGCTGCGGCGTACGCCGAGCGTACGCGCGAGCAGCCTGATCAACGCGTCGTTGGCGGCGTCATCGACCGGGGCGGCCTGCAGTCGTACGACCAGCGCACCATCCAGGGTGCCGGCGATTTCCGATCGGCTCGCGCGCGGGCGCACGCGCACGTCGAACCGGACCGTGCTGCCGTGTTCCGTGCAGCGCAGCTCGCTCACATCATGCCAAGGAAGAGCCGTTCGAGCAGGCTCAGCGCGAAGTACGCGATGATCGGGGTGATGTCGATCATCCCGATCGTCGGTACCACCTGCCGCAACGGGCGCAGGAGCCACTCGGTCAGCACGAACGACCACCTGATCCAGGGCGAGTAGGGCGACACGCGGATCCAGCTCGAGAGCACGCGTACGATCAGCGCGATCTGCAGCAGGCTGAACGTCCAGGAAATGGCCAGGCGCAGCAATCCGCCCGGACCGGCCCCCGCCGCGTACGCGAGGAACGCGAGCTGTCCGCGCAGGAACCCGAGCAGCGACAGCACCACGATGCCGCCGACAATCACCGCGGCGAGCCCCCACCAGGGTGCCGACGTGGGCGACCCTCCGGCGCGCACGATCCGGCGCTCCACGGGGGCGAGCAACGGATCCACCGACGAACGGATGAAGCGAGCAGCCCCGCTGAAGGGGCTCAGCCGCCGCGTCCGGACGAGCCAGTCGGCCGTGCAGAGGGCCGTGGCGACCACCGCCGCGCCGAGGAAGGCCACCCGGACGATGGGCAGGAGTGCGTCGATCGCGCTCAGCAGAATGGACACGCGCGAAAGCTGTGGCCGCAGGCGCGGGACTACAAGCTGGAATCAGCCACGGAGCAGACGGAGCGCCGAGAGCATCTCCTGCAGTCGCGACCGATGGAGCAGGATGACGCTCGCGCCGTAGATCACCGCGCCGGAGGCGATGAGCAGCACCAGTCTCGCCACGTCGTGGAGTTCGATGGGCAGCAGGCGTCGCACCACCGTGACTCCGATCACCATCGCGATGGTGCCCGTGATGGCGGGCATGAGCGCACGCAGGTAGCGCGCGGGGCGAAGTTCGAGTGTGGCCAGCGAGCGAGTCAGCAGCGGCGCCGAGGCGACTATCGGGTGAACGGCCAGCCAGGCCACCGCAATTCCCGTGATCCCCCAATGGCTTCCGACATAGAAGCCGATGGTCAGCGCGATAGCGGCGCCGATGTTGACGTTCATCAGATAGCGCGTCTGGTGCGTGGCCACGAGCACCTGTGAGAGGATCGGCGTGACCGATCGAAGCATCGCGGCGCAGGCGAGGATCTGCATGGGCAGGATCATCGCCAGCCACTGCGGGCCGAGGACGGTGCGTACCAGCTCCGGCCCGACGAGCGCCAGCCCGATCGTCATCGGAAAGGTGGCGAGCGCCAGCCCCTCCGTGATGAGCAGCACATAACGACGCAGCGCGGCGATGTCCTTCTGCACCGCGGAGAGGATGGCCGGTGTGACGCTGAAGATCATCGCGGCAATCTTCTCCAGCGGAATCACGGAGAGCGTTCGCCCGAAGCTGTACGCGCCGAGCGGCGACTTGCCGAGCACCTTGCCGCCCACGAACAGGTCGGCGCTGTTGCTCACATACCAGGCCAGG
Organism: Gemmatimonadaceae bacterium; assembly: GCA_035698205.1. Classification (GTDB taxonomy): domain Bacteria; phylum Gemmatimonadota; class Gemmatimonadetes; order Gemmatimonadales; family Gemmatimonadaceae; genus DASSBZ01. Next base: position 19,023 of record DASSBZ010000089.1, read on the forward strand.
CGGCCCACCATCATCTCCCCACTGAACGCGATCACGGCGCGAATGGCGTGGAAGCTTGGCCGCCGGATGGCCTGCGGCCGGCTGGCGACGATGGCGATGGTGCTGACGACCGCCGCGACAACCGCCCCGCCAACGAGTGACCAGTAACGCCATCCCGTCGCGGCCAGCACCAGCGTGACCACGGCGAACGCCAGCGCCTGTGCACCGTCGATCAGCGCCAACTGCCGGAACTGCATGTCGCGCTGCATGCGAGCCATCGGCACCGCACGAAACGCCGTGATCGCGAAGGTGGTGCTCATGACCGCCACCACCGGCGGCAGCGCAGGTTCGTCGTAGAGCCAGCCGATCGGGATGGCCACCGCCAGTGACATGAGCAGCGAGAGTACGCCGACGAGCAGCGAGAAGCCCGCCACGCGAGCGGTATCGTCGTCGCTCAGTTCACGCATCATGACGACAGCGGTTCCAACGCCGAATTCGCTAAGCAGGGTCACCAGCCCGAGATAGACAGTCGCCATGCTGATGACGCCGTAATCGGCCGGGGTGAGCAGGCGTGCCACCACCAGCGTCGACGCCCACCCGACCGCCTGCGCCGCCCATTTTATCCCGCCGGTCCACGCGATGCCGTGCACGAGCGAACGATCCAGCGATCGCCGGCCGTCGCCGGCCGCGCCGGACGAAGTCATGTCGGGCGATGGGAAGGCGGGGAGGGCGGTGGCGGGGGTGACCGGTGTCGGCGGACGCCCCGGCGACGGGATTGGATCACTCATGGACCGCGCCTGCCCGACGCCGGAGGTCGCTCACCCGATGCATGTGTAAACGTAGCGGATCGCTGCCGCCGGCCGACGAGTGTGCGAGCCAGCACGCTCCCGCATGCAAGCCCGATGGCCACGCCGGCGAAGTCGCCCCATTCCGGCATCGGCGCGTCGAACACCCACGATGTGCCGACCATGCCGGCCGCTGCGAGCACCGTGTACGCCACGACCGGCAGGAGCACGTCGCGCCGCGATTGTGTGGCAAGCGCGGCGGCAGACCAGTAGCCCACGGGAAGTACCAGCGTGGCCATCCACGCGATGCTCAACCATGGCGCATAACGAGTCAGCGGAATCGTGAACGGTGCAATCAATGTCCATCCGTGGCTGGCGCGCAGCGCCATGCGTACGGATGCTCCACCCTGCACCCTGGCGTAGAGGGTCCATCCGCTTCGCCCGGCCGTCACGTACAGGTCGTGCGGCATGTCGGCATCGCCGGCAACAAACACATTCGACAGCTCCAGCAGCGGGCCGCGCAACATGAGGTCCATCCCCCGTGTGCGCGGACGGAAGGTCAGTGCATCGCCGCGGCGGGCGAGCATGGTAAACTCCCGATCGGTCGTCGACTCGGCGATGCGCACGATCGCGCCCGTACGCGAGCCGGCCGTCGGGTCGGCACGAAGGGTCATGTCGATGCGCGGGCCGCTCCACGAACCGGCTTCGACCTCCGTCGGGGTGTCGGTGCGCAGTGCCGTGCCATTGAGAGCAAGCGCCGTCACGCGACCGTCGAACGGCCGGATGAATACCGAGGCCGGGTGCGGGTCCACCATCAGCGTGCCGGTCGCCGCCGCCGGGCGGAGAAGCTGCAGGCTTGCGACCAGGATCCCGAGCCACGTGATTGCGGCGACCACGGCGAGTCGCATGGCGGTGGCGCGGTCGGGAAGGAGCCAGCGTGTCCGGGTGCGCGCCAGCTCGAAGCCGAGCAGGGTGCCCAGCGTGTTCATGACGACGTCGCCGAGCGCGGCGTCGCGCCCCGGAATGAGCGTGCCCTGCAGCGTCTCGATCGTCAGGGTTGCCAGCAGCCCCAGGATCACCGCGCGGGCGCGGCCGACTCCGGCCAGGGCGAGCGCGGCGCCCAGCGGGACGAACAGGAGCACGTTGAGCGTGACGTCTACGCCACCCAGCGAGCCGCACACGATGCAGTTCCACGGGGTTGGCGGATACGGCACGTAGACGGGGCGCAGCGTCGCGGCGGCGATGAACAGCGTTGCGATCGCCAGCGCTGCCCGTTGGCTCCAGGTCGGTCGCGCCGGTGTGGCGTTCAGTCGTTCAGCTCGCGAATGACGACCGCCGGTGCGCCGGCCACCAGCGTTCGAGGAGGCACGTCGCGGGTCACGATGGATCCCGCCGCGACGACCGACCCGTCGCCGATCGTGACACCGCGCATGATGGTCACGTTGGAGCCGAGCCAGACGTTGCTCCCGATGGAGACGGGCGCGCATTCGTCGGCCCGAAGCGGATCATGCGCCAGCCGTCGGGCCGGCGAGAGCGGATGACTCGGGTTGTCGTAGATCTGGACGTTTGGTGCCATGATCGTGTCGTCGCCGATGCGCAGGCCGACGGCAACGCTCAGCATCGACTGATAGCCGACCAGAACGCGGTCGCCGATCTCGAGCACCGCGTCGGGAGACCAGTGGAATCCGACGACCCACGTATTGCGTCCGCCCAGGACAACGTCGTGGCCGATGGAGATCCGGCCGTTCCCGTAGATCTGCGGAATGGCGCCCTCGATGGTCAGCCGATCCCCGACCGACGCGCATCGGTAGCGCAGCAGCGGCTCACGATAGAAGATCTTCGCGAGCAGCGGCCACCACCGCGCGAGCCGGAGTTCGCGCTCGGCGTACAGCGCGCCCCAGAGCGGCCGGATCATGGGGAGGCGGATGCCGATGAGGCGTCGCCAGATCGCGCGTGCATGGCGCAGCGGGCCTTCCCCCCGGCGCGCCGCCATCACGACGTCGCTCCAGGTCATGCTGCTCCCTCGATGAGGCGGATCAACCTCGCCATCTGTCTCGTCGTGGTCCATTCCTCGAGCCTTGCGGGATCGATCGTCCAGCCATCGGATGCGGATTGCAACGCGGCTGCCACGCGCTGCGCCGCCGCACCTTCCGGCGTCGATTCCGTAACGACCTGGTGGCCGCCCACGTGACGCAGCATGCGCGTCGTCTCGCCGTCCTCGTCGGCGAAGGCGAGTATCGGGCGTGCGGCACCAAGATACTCGTACAGCTTGTGCGGCACCTGTGCCGGTTGCCGCTGCGCCAGCAGGAGGAGCACGTCTGCCTCACGAAGGAGTGACTGCGCTTCTGCCGGCGGCACCGGATCGTGGAGCGAGACCACGTCCGCGATCCCCGCCTGTGAGGCGAGCTCGTCTACCCGGAGCCCATGAAACCACCGGCAGTCGCCCACGAACCGGAAGTCGACCGTGTCCGGCGGCAGCCGCCCCGCGCGACGAAGATCACCCAGCGCGTTGAACAACGGCCGTGGGTCGCGCCCGTGATAGAGCGTGCCGAGGTGGAGCACACGCGTCGGACCAGGCGCGCGCGTTGCGCGCGGCGCGTGAACGGACTCGATGCCGCTCAGCACCACATGCGGCGCCGACCGCCGGGCCGCCTTGCGCTTGGCGCCGATCGCGCGCGCCGCGCCGTGCGTAACGGTCACGAC
>DASSBZ010000090.1:0-14453 GCA_035698205.1 Gemmatimonadaceae bacterium
GTCACGCCGGCCCGTTTCACGACCTTGCAGTGCTCACACATCGGCTTCACGCTGCTGCGAACTTTCACAGGGCGCTCCGGTTTTCGATCAAAATTCGGCCAAGACCTTAAGAATAGTTACCTTAGCCGATCGATGCAAGACGGGAGAAGCATGCTGCGTGCTTCACGCTACTTGCTGGTGGCTGCGTGCATCGGGCCTTGTCCGGCTGGCGAGCTCGCCTTGACGGGGCGCAGCGTGCAGCATGCTGCTGCAGGCAGGCCGACGGTGCCCGGCGCAGCGCTGACGCCCAACCTCAGCCGCCCAGCTCGCCCAGCACCTGCTCCATGGCCTCCACCGGGTCCGGCGCCGCTGTCACCGCCCGCCCAAGCACCACCCACGTCGCCCCCGCCGACGCGGCTGCCGCAGGCGTCATCACCCGCCGCTGGTCGTGCGCCGCCTCCCCCGCCAGCCTGATCCCCGGCACCAGCAACGCCAGCGCGCTCCCCAACCGCGCCCGCACCGATGCCGCCTCGTGCCCGCTGCACACCATCCCCGGAACCCCGGCGCGGACAGCCAGCTCGGCCAACCGAAGCACCTCCTCGCGTACCCCGAGTGCCTCGCGCCCCCACGCCTCACCGAGCGACACCGCGTCGTGCGAGGTGAGCACGCTTACCGCGAGCACGTCCACCGCCCCCTCCGCCGCCTCGACCGCCGCCGACATCATCTCCACCCCGCCCGACGCATGCACCGTGACCAGCGACGCGCCCAGCCCCCGCGCCGATCGCACCGCGCCACGCACCGTGTTCGGGATGTCGTGAAACTTGAGGTCGAGAAAGACCCGTGCGCCGTGATCGCGCAGCGCCCTCACCATGTCCGGTCCCGCGGCGGTGAACAGCTCGCTCCCGACCTTGTAGAAGTCGCAGCGATCACCCAGCCGTTCCACGATCCGCAGCGCCGCATCCGCGTTGCTGGTATCGAGCGCGACGATCGGGATCGCGCTCAGCCCGGCCATTGCAGCGCTCCGATGAGATCGGCGAGACGCATCACGCCCTCGCGTTCGCACCACGCGGCGAGATCGCGCACGATGCGCTGAGGCAAGCGGGGATCGCGCATCTGCGCGGTGCCGATACCCACGAGCGACGCCCCGGCCAGCATGTACTGCACCACGGCATCCGCATCGCCCACGCCACCGATGCCGATGATCGGCGCGTTCGTCGCCTGACGCACCTTCCACGTGGCGAGCACCCCAACAGGGAGCAGCCCTGGCCCGCTGACTCCCCCCGATCCGAAGCCGAGCACGGGGCGACGCGCGGCCACATCGATCGCCAGCCCCGGAATGGTGTTCACCACGCTGATCCCGTCGGCACCGGCATCCACGGCCGCGGCGGCGGTGGCGCCGATGTCCGGCAGCACGGGGGAGAGCTTCACGAACAGCGGCCGCTGCGTCGCCTGGCGCGCGCGCGATACCAGTGCAACCAGCGCCTCCGGATCGGCGCCGAACTCCATCCCCCCCTTCTTCACGTTAGGGCAGCTCACGTTCAGCTCGAAGCCATTGACCCCGCGCTCGCCCTCGAGCCCTTCCACGACCTGCGCGAAATCCTCGACGCGATTCCCGACCACGTTCACGAGCACCCGCGCGCGCCTGACGTTCGCGGCGAGCCACGGCAGGTGCGTCGCACGTACGGCCTCGAGACCGGGGTTGGCCAGCCCCACGGCGTTGATCATGCCGCCGCTGAATTCACCCACGCGCGGAGCGGGGTTGCCGGCGCGCGCCTCCACGCTCACCGCCTTCGTCACCAGGCCGCCCAGCTCGTCCAGGTTGCTGACGTCGGCGAGCTCGGCGCCGTACGCGGCGGTCCCCGCGGCAAGCACCACGGGGTTCTGGAATTCGAGTCCGGCGACGGTCGTGGCAAGCGAGACGGCGGCGCCGTGGCTCACGGCGCTCCGGCGCTGAGGCGCTTCTCGTATGCGTCGAGATACTGCACCGTGGCATCGGCGACGGCCTCGGCAATCGACTTCTGCCCCGCGCGGCTGCGCAGCCACGTCGCCTCGGCCACGTTGGACCCGAACCCGGTCTCGACGAGGATGGCCGGCATGATGGCCGAATACAGCACGACGAACTCGGCCTGCTTCACCCCCCGGTTCGGCCCGGGGTGCGCGCCGGCCAGCCGCCGCTGCACCGCCGCCGCGAAGTCGCTCGACTCGCGCAGGTACTGGTTCTGTTCCATGTCGTGCACGATGAAGCCGAGCGGATCGTCCTCGGCGAGCGTGTTCCCCACCTCGTACTTCACGACCTCGTTTTCCATGGCTTCCACATGGCGTGCGTCCTCGGTGCGTGCTTCGGCCAGGAAGTACGTCTCCACGCCGCGCGCCGACGCCGCCGACTTCCAGCGCGGGTTGGCGGCGTTGACGTGGATCGAGATGAACGCGTCGCCCTTGTGTTCGTTGGCGATGCGGCCGCGATCGCGCAGCGCGATGAGCGTGTCGCTGTTGCGTGTCATGTAGACGCGGACGTCGCGGGCCTCGAGCGCGGTCTTGAGCGCGCGTGCGATCTGGAGCGCGATGTCCTTCTCGACGATGCGGAACTTGCCGCGCAGCGGCCCGCTGGTGCCGGGGTCACGCCCGCCGTGCCCGGCGTCGACGATGACCAGCCGCTGCAGTCGGCGCGCGGGCGCGGCGGCGGCCGCCGGCGCGGAGGCGCCCTTCGTCCCGCGCACCACGTGCAGCGTCGCGCGCGCGCTGTCGAAGCGCAGTCCGGGAACGAGTCGCGGCAGGACCTCGGTGAGCAGCGCGTACGGCACGTACAGTCGCCCGTCGTGCATCACCGGCTCCTGTGCGAGCGGCACCGTCATCTCCCCGGTCCGGGCAAACGCCACCCACGCCGAGAGCTCGAGCGACGAGCCCGCGACGTCGAGGCGGAAGCGATCGTTGCCGAGGCTGCGAACCTCGCCGCCGAGCGCGACCGCCACCTGATCGATGCGCACCATCGGGGCGTCGGACAGCATCGTGACCGGCACCGAGGTCTCGCGTGTGCCGTCCTTCACGATCACCGCGTCGATCGGTGCCGCGGCCTGCATGAGCGTCGTGAATGCCAGTGCAGCGAGCATCATCATGACGTCCTCCGGACGGCGCGGGCCATGTCACGCTCGTCGTCACGGCGGCGAAGGTCCTCGCGCTTGTCGTGCTGCTTCTTGCCGCGTCCGAGTGCGATCGTGACCTTGGCCACACCGCGCCTGAAGTAGAGCTCCAGCGGCACGAGCGTGAGCCCCTGGCGCTCCACCGCGCCGATCATGCGGCGGATCTCCTTGCGATGCAGGAGCAGCTTGCGCGTCCGCGTCGGTGCGTGGCCGAAGAGCGTCGCCTTTTCATACGGCGAGATGTGCAGGTTGAGCAGATACACTTCACCATCCTTCACGATGCCGTAGGCATCAGACAGATTCGCGCGCCCGTCGCGCAGCGACTTGACCTCCGAGCCGGTGAGCACCAGGCCCGCCTCCCACGTGTCCATCACGTGATAGTCGTGCCGTGCGCGCTTGTTCCGCGCGATCACCTGCTTGTCGTTGTCGGTGGCGGAATCAGCCATGGCGCGAACGTCGGGCGCGGGGGCGGCAGCCGGGGCTGGCGCCGCGACCTGGCGCCACCCGGAACGACGAGGAAGCTAGGCGAAAGGCTACGGTTCACAAAGCTGATGCGGGGTCGTTGCGTTGACTTCGATTTCGTGTACGGCTACGTTTTCCCCTCCCGCCGAAGTGGTGGAATTGGTAGACGCGCTGCATTCAGGGTGCAGTGGGCGACAGCCCGTGGGGGTTCGAGTCCCCCCTTCGGCATCATGGACGGGGCGTCGTGACGAGTTCACGGCGCCCCGTCGTGCGTTCAGGCACCCGGCAGATGCGCCGCCGACGGCGGCACATCGTCGGGGAGCGCCGCCACGCCGAACGCCGTGCGCAGCCGCTCGCTGGCCTCGTCCAGGTATCGAGCCGCCACGTCCGCGGCCCGCTGCCGATCGTCGTCCGGCACGCGCATGGCGCCCGCGGTGAGCAGCAGCGCGCGCCCCAGCCGCTCCGCCGCCGGCGTGGCATCGGCGCGGGACGCGAGCGCGTCGGTGTAGTAGCGCAGGCGCGCGTTGAACTGGCGCTCCACGAGGCCGGTCATCCCCTTCCCCACGTGCCGGTCGGAATCCAGCGCATCGCCAAGCGCGTGCGCCACCGCCTGCGCCGTCCGGTCGCTCACCGATTCGCGCTCGGCGACGAGCAGTCCGATGGCCCGACGCACATAGCGCAGCTCCCAGCGCGCACGATCGTCGTCGCCCGCGGTGGCGCACGATGCCAGCCACGCCACGTCCTCGGCTGATGGTTCCTCGAGCAGCGCGGTCACGTACGACGCCGCGGCACGCTGCAGTTGCCGCGCGCTGCGCCACCCGGCGAGGAAGCCATCCGCCACGTGGAAGCGCGCCCGCTAGTTCTGCAGCACCGGCAGGCCGACGCGCTCGCGCACGGTCTGCTCATCGTTGAGCAGGTCGGCCAGGTGCACGCTCTCCAACACGTCGTCGATGCGTTGCTGCAGCAGCACCCACACCGGACGAATGCTGCAGTTCTGCGACTCGCTGCACCGTTCCTCGGCCACCGGATGCGAGACGCAGTGGAGGTCGAACGTGCCCAGCTCCGACGCGGCGATAAGCGCGCGGATCGAGATCGCGGATGCCGGGTGCGCGAGCCGGTAGCCTCCGTGGGCGCCGCGCGTGCTGTTCACGATGCCGGCTCGCCGCAGGCGCAGCAGGATCTGCTCGACGTAATCGCCGGGCAGACGCTCGCGCTGCGCGATCTCCCGCCCCGTTACCGGGGCGTCCTCATCGCGCCGCGCCAGGTGCAGCGCGCAGATCAGGCCATACTCGGCCCACGTCGTGATGCGCACACCCTAAGGATACGCGATCGGGCTCACGTGGGGGAAGCATCCGCGGTCGGCACGGGAGCATGCGCGCCGGCGCCGTCCGCGGAGCTGTCCCCGCGATCAGCGCTTTGCGCCCGCCCCCGACTTCGCCCCCGGCACGCCGATCTCCGTCATCCGCCTGAGGTCGAGCACCTCGTCGATCTGCTCCTCCGGCAGCACGCCCTCGCGGCGCACGAGGTCGCGGATCAGCACGCCCTCCTTCACCGAGCGCTTGCTCAGCTCCGCGGCCTTCGCGTAGCCGATCTGCGGCGCGAGCGCGGTCGCGAGCGCGGCCGACCGCTCCACCCAGTATTCGCACATCTCGCGATTCGCCTCGATCCCCGACACGCACTTCTCCGCCATCACCCGTGCCGTATTCGTCAGGATGATGGTCGAGAGCAGCACGTTGTGCGCGATGACGGGCATCATGACGTTCAGTTCGAGCTGGCCGTGCTCGGCGGCTATGGCCACCGTCGTGTCGCAACCCATCACCTGATAGCAGACCTGGTTGACCATCTCGGGGATGGACGGGTTCACCTTCCCCGGCATGATCGACGACCCGGGCTGCACGGCCGGCAACTGGATTTCGTCGATGCCCGTGCGCGGCCCCATGACGAGCATGCGCAGGTCGCTGGCGATCTTGCTGAGGTCGATCGCCAGCACGCGCAGCGCCGCCGAATATGCCGCCACGTCGCCAAGGCTCTGCATCAACTGGATCCGATCGCTCCCGACGCGCAGTTCGAGCCCGCTGATGGCGCGCAGGTTCTCGACCATGAGCTCGGGGTACTCCGGCTCCACCGTCACGCCGGTACCCACCGCCGAACCGCCGATGCCGAGGTCATGCAGGTAGTCGCTCGCCTCGCGCACCCGGCGCATGCCGCGCTCGATGGAGCCGGCGTAGGCGGTGAACTCCTGCCCCAGCCGGATCGGCATCGCGTCCTGCAGGTGCGTCCGTCCGGCCTTGACGATATCGTCGAATTCCTCGCCCTTGGCGGCCAGCGCCGCGCGCAGCAGCTCGAACGCCTCCAGCAACCCCTCCACACGCGAGAGACATGCGAGCCGGATGTTGGTCGGGATCGTGTCGTTGGTGCTCTGCGCCATGTTGACGTGATCGTTGGGGTGCACGGGCGTGTACGTGCCACGTGCCCCTCCGAGCAGCTCGTTGGCGCGATTGGCGAGCACCTCGTTCACGTTCATGTTGTGCGACGTGCCGGCACCGGCCTGGTACGGGTCCACCACGAACTGGTCGCGATGCTGGCCGGCCAGCACTTCGTCGGCGGCGGCGATGATGGCGTCGGCGAGTCGTGCGTCGAGGCGGCCCGTGGTGCGGTGCGTCATCGCCGCGGCCTTCTTGATCCAGACCTGCCCGATCACGAACGGTTCGAGCGGACGCTGACCGGAGATCGGGAAGTTCTGGAGCGCCCGCTGGGTCTGCACGCCGTAGAGGGCGCTGGCTGGCACCTCGAGGGGACCAAGAGGGTCCTTCTCGACTCGCATTTCGACGGACATGTATCTGCTCCTGACGGGTCGGATCGGCCGCCCTCCGGCGGCACGGGATCATGGTGCGCGCATCGTGAATCCATGCGCGCACCGCGTGATCTCAATCTACATCGTCCGCTGGTGCGCTGGCCTGGTGCATCACCCGCCGCGCACGCGCGCGCTGCCGTTGAGAAACGGGTTGCCGAGTCGTTCTTCGCCGATGGTCGTGGACGCGCCATGCCCGGGATACACGATCGTCGCGTCGTCCAGCGTCATGATACGGTCGAGCGAGACGGCGAGCTGCTCTCCGCTGGCGAGCGGGAGGTCCGTGCGTCCGATCGTGCCGGCGAAGAGACAGTCGCCGGTAAAGGCGATCCCCTCGCCGTGGATCACGACGTGGCCGGGGGCATGTCCCGGCGCGTGCATCACGCGAAAGCGCAACGTCCCCACGGAGAGGTCGTCGCCATCGGCCAGCGCCCGGTCGGGGGGCGGTGGACTCTCGAAGGGGAGCCCGTACATCTCGGCGATGCGCGCGCCGAGGTCGTACACGGGGCGGTCATCGGGGTGCAGGAAGATCGGAACCGCGTGCCGGCGGCGCACCGCGGCGATCGCGCCGATGTGGTCGACGTGCGCATGCGTGAGCCAGATCGCCTCGAGCATCGCGCCCGAGCGGTCGACGGCCGAGAGCAGGGTGTCGCCTTCGTCGCCCGGATCGATCAGCACCGCCGCCGACGCACGCTCATCCACGAGCAGCCAGCTGTTCTCCTCGAACGCGCCGACGACGAAGCGCTGGAGGTTCACGAACCGGTCCGTGCGCCCAGCATCGACGGTGCTTCGGCCGTCTCGATGACCGGCGAGACGGCGATCGTGTCGCCATGATGCGCCAGCCAGCGCTCGGCTTCCAGCGCCGCCATGCACCCGGTACCGGCCGCGGTCACGGCCTGCCGGTAATAGCTGTCCATCACATCGCCGGCCGCGAATACCCCCGCGACGCTCGTTTCGGTGTGCCAGGCTTCGGGGGTACGCACGTATCCCGAGGCGTGCAGGTCGAGCTGCCCGGCGAGGAACTCGGTGTTGGGGGTATGGCCGATCGCGACGAACAGCCCGCCGACCTCCATGATCCGCTCGTCACCCGTCACGAGATCGCGCAACCGCAGTCCGGTGATCTCGTCGTCGCCGAGCACGTCGGACACCGCGGTGTTCCACTCGACGCGGATCTTCGGGTTCGCGAACACACGATCGGCCATCACCTTCGATGCGCGGAATGCGTCGCGCCGGTGGACGATCACGACCTCACTGGCAAACTTCGTGAGGTACATGGCTTCCTCCATCGCCGAGTCTCCGCCGCCGACCACGGCCAGCACCCTGTTCCGGAAGAACGGCAGGGCGCCATCGCACACGGCGCACGCCGACACGCCGCCGCCGGTACGCGCGAGCCGCTCCTCGTTATGCAGACCGAGCCAGTTGGCTCGCGCCCCGGTCGCCACGATCACCGACCGCGCCTCCACGCGAATCCCGCTCGACGCATGCACGACCAGCGGTCGCCGGTCGAACTCCACGCGCTCGATGTTCTCCGTGACGATCCGCGTGCCAAAGCGCTCCGCCTGGGCGCGCATGCCGAGCATCAGCTCCTGGCCGCCCACGGGTTCGGGGAAGCCGGGATAGTTCTCGATGTCCGTCGTGTACATGAGCTGGCCGCCCGGGATCATCTCGCGCGAGGGCTCCCCTTCGAAAACGAGCGGATTGAGGTTCGCGCGCGCCGCGTAGATGGCCGCGGTCCACGCGGCCGGGCCGCTGCCGATGATGACGACGTGCTCGAGGGTTCCGGAGGACATGGAGCGGGGCGCGTGGAGGGTGGTGGATGAAGGGGTGAAGCCGGGTCGATGCGCGATGGCTCAGCAGCGCACGTGCCGGCCGCCGTCGACGAGGATCGTTTCGCCGGTCACATAACCGGCATCGAGCAGGTAAAGCATCGCCTGGGCCACGTCGGACGGCGAGCCAATGCGACCGAGCGGCGTGGTCTGCGCCATCCGCGATGCAGCCGACGGTTCCCATGACTCCGGCAGCAGCACGGCCCCGGGCGCGATCGCGTTCACGCGCACGCCGGGCGCGAGCGTGCGTGCCAGCGCACGCGTCATCTGCACCACACCGGCCTTGCTGATGCCGTGCGGCACGTACGCGGGCCACGTCTCGAACGCCGCGAGGTCGGCGATGTTCACCACCGATCCGCGTCGTTCGGCGAGCAACGGGGCCGCCGCCTGGGTCAGGAAAAACGGGGCGCGCAGGTTGATGGCGAACATGTCATCCCATTGCGTCGCGCTCACGTCTCCCACGGGCGTCCGCAGCATCACACCAGCCGAGTTCACGAGTGCGTCGAGCCTGCCGAAAGTATCGGCGACCCGTCGGATGAGTTCCGCGCAGGCGCCCGCGTCGCGGAGGTCGGCCTGGAACGGCTGCGCGCGCTCGGCGTCGCCCGCATCGATGAGACGCACCGTCTCGCGCGCACCCGCATCGCTCGCGTGGTAGTGGACGGCGACGCGCCATCCCCGCTCGCCGAGCGCGAGCGCCAGCGCACGACCGACGCGTTGGCCGCCCCCGGTGACGAGCACGACCCGCTCACGGTCGCTCGAGGGATCCGACGCGGGCGCGCTCACGCGCTACGCCGCTCCGCACGCATTCTCACGACGCGCTCGTCCTGGCGCGCGAGCCACGACGCGGGCACCTTCATTCGCCCCAGCGTACGCGGGCCCGCGGTGGCACCATGCCAGTCCGATCCGCCGCTGGGCACGAGCTCGAAGAAATCCACCAGCGCGCCCAACCGATCGCGATCGTCACGCGAGTGACCGGGGTGCAGGACTTCCACACCGTCGAGTCCGAGCCCCACCAGCGGTTCGATGAATGCGCGCGTTCCCTGCGCCCCCGGATGCGCGAGCACCGACAGACCGCCCGCCCGATGCACGATCGCGATGGCGTCGGCCACCGACAGCCGGAGCTTCTGCACGAATGCGGGTCCATTGACACCGAGGTAGCGATCGAACGCGTCGCGACGATCGCGCGCCCATCCACCGTCAATGAGCGCCCGTGCCACGTGCGGGCGTCCGATCGCGCCGCCGGCCGCAGCGTCCAGCACGGCGGCGAGCGTAACCGGCACGCCGAGCAGGTTGAGGCGCGAGACGATCTCCGCGGCGCGTTCGTGCCGTGCCGCACGCAGCGTTGCGAGCATCTGGCGCAGCGGTGCGTCGGGTTCGACGTGCAGGCCTAGCAGGTGGATCTCCTGGTCGCCGTCGTACGCGCTCAACTCCACACCGGCCACGACGCGCACCCCTTCCGCACGACCCGCCGCGAGCGCGGCGTCGAGACCGTCGATCGTATCGTGGTCCGTGAGCGCGATCGCTTCGAGATCGGCTGCACGGGCCGCGCGCACGAGCGCCTCGGGGGCCGCCGCGCCGTCCGACGCGGTGGAGTGCGTCTGCAGGTCGACGAAGCGGCCGGGGGAGGTGGTCAACCCCGGCAGCGTCGTCAAGGAGCGTATCCCGCTTCGGGCGAGGTGAAGCTCGGCTGCGACTCGCCGAAGAGTCGCTCGAGATCGGCATCGGTCAGCTCTGCCAGCGACTGCTCGCGCGAGCGCGCACCGAGTGGCGAGTAGCGGGTCACGCGAACCTCACGATCTTCCCCCTCGCCGCTCGCGAACAGCAGTCCGAACTCGTCCATGTCGTACTGCGTGACGAATCCGGATGGAAACACGCGCCAGCTCCGGCCGTCTATCGTGATTCTGCGCGTCGGCATCTCAGGACAGCTCCACTTCGATGAGGATGGGGGCAGCGGCACTCGCCTGTGCATCGCTCGACCGCGCCGACGCGAGCACATCGAACGCGCGCGACTCGGTGAACTCCACGAATGCACCCGGCTCGTCGCGCCGCTCGAAGACCCAGAACCGGCAACCGGTGCCGTCGTAGTATGCGCGGCGCTCACGGAGGGATCGCACGTACTCCGTGCGATCCGCCTGCGTTATGATGCGATGCTCCATGACGAGCGCTCCAGGCGGCGTCATGCGTTCGCCTGCGGATCGGGCCACGCCTCGAGATCACGCTTGAGCGTGCCGAGGAACTGGTCAGCCACCGAACCATCGATGACTCGATGGTCGAAGGAGAGCGAGAAGTAGGCACAGGTCCTGATGGCGATGGTGTCCTCGCCGTCCGGCCCGGCGATCACCTTCGGTCGCTTTTCGATGGCGCCGAGTCCGAGGATGGCGGTCGTCGGCACGGGGATGATCGGCGTGCCCATGAGCGAGCCGAACACGCCCGGGTTTGTGATGGTGAACGTCGCGTCCTGCACTTCCTCGGGGCGCAGCTTCCGGGCGCGGGCGCGGGCGGCGAGGTCGTTGAGCTGGCGCGTCAGGCCCGTCAGCGACAGTTCATCGGCGCGCTTGATGACCGGCACGATCAACCCCCAGTCGAGCGCGACGGCGATTCCCAGGTTGTACTGCTTGCGATAGATGATGTCGCCGCCGGAGACCGCCGCATTCAGGACGGGGAACTGCCGCAGCGCTGCGACCACCGCCGTCAGGATGAACGGCAGGAAGGTCAGCTTCTGCCCGTTCTGCTGCTCGAACTCCGCGCGCATCGCCGCGCGAATCCGGGCCACGCGCGTGAGATCGACCTCGAAGAACGAGGTGACGTGCGCGTTGGTGTGCCGCGAGAGCGACATGTGCTCGGCCGTCAGCGCGCGAATGCGCGACATGGGCTCCACCACGTCGCCGGGCCACGGCTCGGGGCGCGGCGCGTGGGCACCGCCGACAGCGGCTGGTGCGGCGGCACCGGGCGCCCGTCCCGACGGCGCTGCCGTTGCGGCGCCCGAGTCGAGATAGGCGAGGATGTCGCGCTTGGTGACGCGTCCGGAGATGCCGGAGCCGCGCAGCGAAGCGACTTCGATGCCGTGCTCGGCGGCGATCTTGCGAACCAGGGGCGACGATCGGGTGCGCAGCCGCTCCTCGAGCGTGGCACCGTTCCCTGACGGTTCCGCGACGGGCACAGGTGCCGGGCGCGCCGGCGTCGCTGAAGCGGCAGCGGGCGCGGGCGCGGCTGGCGCGGCAGCCGGCGGTGCCGCGGCAGCCGGAGCCTCGACCGGTGCCGACGGCGCCGCGACCGCCGCCCCGGCTTCCGTCTCGAGGCGCGCCACCACAGTCTGCACCGCGACCGTCTGTCCTTCGGTGACGAGGATCTCCGCCAGCACCCCCGACGCGGGAGCCGGGATCTCGGCATCCACCTTGTCGGTCGAGATCTCGAAGATCGGCTCGTCGCGCTTGACGGCGTCGCCCACCTTCTTGAGCCAGCGGGACATGGTCCCCTCGGCAATCGATTCGCCCATCTGCGGCATGACTATGTCGATGCGTGCCACCGATTCATCCTCGTCGCGGGTCCATGGCGTCGTCGCGCGCGTCCGACTGACGCAGCCGTCGAAGCACGAGCACCGGGAGCGAGACTGCACCCAGGATCGCGCCGATCAACGCGTAGACATACCAGTTGCAGATCGGCAGCCCGTCGCAACGCGGCGATCGCCGAACCGTCTCGATCACGGTACCGATCAGCACGGCCACCATGGCCGCACTGAAGGCGCCGATCACAAAGGTAAAGCATCCGACGCCGATATTCCGGGCGCGCCGGACCCCCGTCGTCATCGTCCCCCCATCGTCGGGGGCGCTCACGGCCGGCCGGGGGCATAGCTCACCACGCGGCAATGTGGCGAATGGCGCGCACGATGTCCGGCACCTGCGGCAGCACGTAGTCCTCCAGCGGCGGCGCGTACGGCAGCGGCACGTCGGCCGCGGTCACGCGCAACACGGGGGCATCGAGCCAGGCGAAGCACGTCTCGTTGATGCGGGCCGTGATCTCGCCGGCCAGCCCGCCGGTTCGCGTGTCCTCGTGGACGACCAGCACCCGGCTCGTCTTGCGCGCCGTGGCAAAGATCGCCTCATCGTCGAGCGGAGCGAGCGTGCGCAGGTCGATGACCTCCACCGACAGGCCATCCTCGCGCTCCACCTGCTCGGCGGCATCGAGCGCCTTCCAGACCGTGGCCGCGTACGTGATGATGGAGACGTCGGTGCCCTCGCGAGCCACGCGCGCACGTCCGATCGGCACCACATGATCACCGTCGGGCATCGTGTCGCGCACACGGCGGTACAGGTATTTGTGCTCGAAGAACAGCACGCAGTCATCGTCGCGGATCGCCGACTTGAGCAGCCCCTTCGCGTCGGCGGCGGTGGCCGGATAGACCACCTTGAGCCCCGGCGTGTGCACGAATCCCGCCTCGGGATTCTGCGAGTGGAACGGCCCCCCACGCACGTAGCCGCCGCTCGGTCCGCGCACGACCATGGGACACGGCAGCATGGCGCGGTAGCGCGCCGTGGCCACGTAGTTGGTCAGCATGTCATACGCATTGGCGATGAAGTCGATGAACTGCATCTCGACGACGGGGCGCATGCCCATGTGCGCGGCACCGGCGGCGGCGCCGACGATGCCGACCTCCGAGATGGGCGAATCGATCACGCGTGATTCGCCGAAGCGCTCCATCAGGCCGTCGGTGACCTTGAACGCGCCGCCATAGGCGCCGATATCCTCGCCCAGACAGAAGACCGACGGATCGCGGTCCATCTCCTCGACCAGTGCCTCACGCACGGCTTCGAGGTACGTGATGCCGGTCATCGGTGATTCTCCCCCTCGCCGGCGTTCCAGGTTCCCCACCCTTCACTGCGTTCGTGCTCCGTGAGCGCGGCGCCCTCACCGCGGAACCAGAGCGGCTTTTCGGACGGCGGCGATGCATAGATGCCAACGAGCGCGTCGAGCGCCGCGGGGGGCGCGGACGCCTCGGCCACGTCGGTGGCCGCGTCGACCTCGCGATGCACGCGTGCATCCACGTCGGCGACTGCGCCCTCGCTCACTCCATATTCATCCTGGAGCACCCGTGCATAACGATCGAGCGGGTCGTTCTCCCGCTCCCATCGTTCGATCTCACCGGCGGGTACGTACGACTGGTTGTCGTGCTCGGCGTGCCCTTTCCGCCGGTAGGTCATCAGTTCGACCATCGACGTGCCCTCTCCGCGGCGTGCGCGTTCCACGGCACGTCGCGTAACATCGTAGACGGCCAGCACGTCGTTGCCGTCGGCGCGTTCTCCGGGGATGCCGTAGCCGGGCGCCTTGTCGATGAACTGCCTCGCCAGCGTCTGTCGTTCGGTTGGCGTGGAGTACGCGTAGCCGTTGTTCTCGACCACCACGACCAGCGGGCAGCGCTGCACGGCAGCGAGGTTGATCCCCTCGTGAAAGGCGCCCGTCGAGGTGGCTCCGTCGCCGACGTAGACGAGCCCCACGCGATCCTCACCGCGCATGCGGAAGGTCAGCGTGACGCCGGCCATCACCGGCACCATGTCACCGAGGGGCGAGATCTGCCCGATGAAGCCGCGCTCGGTGTCGCCGAAGTGGATGTTCAGCTCGCGTCCACGCGTGGGCGAGTCTCCCTTGGCCATGTACTGGCGGAGGATCTCCACGGGGGTTGCGCCCTTCACGAGCATCGAGCCGAGGTTGCGAATGAGCGGTGACAGCACGTCGCGTCGTTCGAGGGCGAAGGCGCTGCCGACGGAATCGGCTTCCTGCCCGAGGGAACGGAACAGCCCACCCACGACCTTGGTCTGCCGGTAGAGCGCGACCAGTCGCTCCTCGAGGGTGCGGGTGAGGCGCATCCAATAGTAGAGCTCGACCTTGCGTTCGAGGCTGAGCGCATCGGAGGGGCGCGCCTCGGTGGGCTCGATGGAGCGCACGACGCGCTTGCGCGCGGCCGAACGCCGGCCGTTGGCCGTGCCGGTGCCCCGCCGCCGGTTGTCGGACGACGACATCAGTATGACGCGAGGGGCGCGTGTCCGGGGTGAACCTGCCGGTGAAGCGACGCAAAGAAGCGCTTCACGTTGCGATCGAGGCGACTCTCGCCCATCTGGTCGGTATCGGCCTCGACGAAGGTGTAGTGCCCCCCTTCGGGGCGCGCGCTGATGTGCAGCGTGCCGAGCGTGCCGGCGAACGAGC
>DASSBZ010000091.1:0-4347 GCA_035698205.1 Gemmatimonadaceae bacterium
GCCGCGGCCGGTGCTGCCGCCGGTGGTGCTGCCGCCGCCGCAACCGGCGACTACGCCGGCTGCATCAACGACGGCGCGCGCAGCTCGTTCAAGCTCGACCAGCCGCTCGACGTCAAGATCGCGGACTGATCGGACGTCATCGTTGCAGACGACAGCGGGCCCGGCGAATCATCGCCGGGCCCGTTGTTGTTGTTGTTGGTTCTTCGCGGGTGCCCCGCCTGCGGCGGGCTCACGCGGAGGAGCGCAGAGTACACGCAGAGGTACGCGGAGGTCTACTCGACGTGGCAGCACTCGAGAATCAATGTCCCAGCGCCCCCTCAGTCCCGCTGCGACGCGGCTCGCTCATCCCCTCCCAGCCGCCCTTCACCCGCATGATCGCGTTGACGTTGGCCAGCGCATCGATCTCGCGCAGCCCGTGCCCCATGGCCATCAGGGAATCGCGCGCGCTCGCGAACATCGCCTCGAACGCAATGGTGTCCGGGCGCGCCTGATGGTGCAGCCTCGGCGCGTTCATCGCGTCGGCCAGCGTCATGTCGTTCTGGATCACGTTGAGAATGACCTGCGACGTCGCCGTGATGATGCGCGGGCCTCCCGCCGCTCCGACCACGAGCAGCACATCCCCCGCCGGATCGAGCACGATGGTCGGCGACATCGCGCTCAGCATCCGCTTGCCGGGCTCGATGGCGTTCTGCTCCCCCTGCACGAGACCGAACATGTTCGGATACCCGGGGCGTGCCGCGAAGTCGTCCATCTCGTCGTTCATGAAGAAGCCGGTGCCGGTGAGATACACGCCGGAGCCGTATCCGTTGTTGATGGTCGTCGTCGTCGCCACCGCGTTGCCCGCGCCGTCCACCACCGAGTAGTGCGTGGTGTGCATCCCCTCGATCATGATCTTCTCCAGGTCGGGGGTGGGCGTCGCCCGATCGGGGTCGATGGTGCTCCGCAGCTTTGCCGCATACGACTCGCTCGTGAGCTCGGCCATGGGCACATCGACGAACGCCGGATCACCGAGCTTGCTGTTGCGGTCGATGAACGCGCGCTGATACGCCGATGCCAGCAGGTGCTGGTACTTCGCGCTCCCCCACGGCGGCAGCGAGTCGTACCCCTCGAGGATGTTCAGCGTCTCGGTGATGGTGATGCCGCCTGACGAGGACGGCGGCATGGTGAACAGCGTGTAGCCGCGATACGTGGACTGCACCGGGTCGCGCCAGATGGGGCGATAGGCGGCAAGGTCCTCCTTGGTGATGATGCCACCGCCACGCTGCATGCCGGCCACGAGGGAATCACCCACCTCACCCTTGTAGAACGCATCCGCACCCTGGGCGGCGATGAGCTCCAGCGTGCGCGCGAGCGCCGGCTGCGTGAACTGCACCCCCACCGCGAGTGGCTGGCTGTCGGGGTAGAACACGTCACCGCCGTCGAAGCGCGAGATGTACTCCTGGTCGAACCGCAGCCCGCGCGCGAACGAGGAATCAATGGTGAACCCCTCCTTCGCGAGCCGGATGGCGGGCGCCATGACCTGCGCGAGCGTGAGCGTCCCGTACTTGCGCTGCGCCTCCGTCATGCCGGCCACCGAACCGGGCACCCCTGACGCCAGGTAGCCGATCACGCTGCGATCCGAGAGCGTGCCATCGGGGTCGAGATACATGTCGCGCGTGGCCGCCAGCGGTGCGATCTCGCGATAGTCCAGTGCCTCGGTACGCCCGTCGGCCATCCGGATGACCATGTAACCGCCACCGCCAAGGTTGCCGGCCACCGGATACGTCACGGCGAGCGCGAACCCCACCGCCACCGCCGCGTCGACCGCATTGCCCCCCTGCGCGATGATCTCGTCGCCGGCCGCGCTGGCGAGCGAGCTGTTGCTCGCGATCATGCTCGTCGGCGCGAATACGGCCTCGCCACCGGCGGCGAATCGCCACTCGGGTGGGAAGGTGACGGTGGCGCGCGCCGGGATGTCCGGCGACGCGTCCTCGACCGACACCAGCGTGCACGCCGAGGTGACCATGATGAACGTTGCGGCGACGGCGACGAGTGAACGACGGATCATGCGCGAAGTCTCCTGACGGGTGAGTAGTGCAAGCTCGTGCAACTGCTGTGAACCAGAGGGGGCCAGCGGACACTGAGAAAGAGTGTGTCGATCAGATGGTTCTCATTCCAAGCTCTTGCAACTGCTTTGAACCACAGGGGGCGCAGGGGTACACGGGGGAACGGCATAGTGGGTTGTTGAACTGACCGGCATGCTGTCTTTCTGTGCCTCCTCTGTGCCCCTCTGTGCCCCCTGTGGTTCAACTCAAGGCGCAGAGCCCTCTGTAAGTCGCAGAGCTCTCCGCGTGTCAGAACCCCACGCGCAGCGCCAGCCGCGTGATATGCTGGTGCGACGTACGCCCGGATCCGCCGGCGAGTCCCGTACGCTGGTGCATCACGCTGCTGTAGTCCTGTACGAGCGTGATCCCCGTGCGCGTGGAGAACCCGTAGCCGAAGCCGTACGCAATGGCGTACGCGAAGTCCATGTCGTAGCCGTCGTCCGGCAACGCCCCGCCGTTGTCGGCGCGAAAGTTACCATAGCGCAGGATGCCGGCCAGCAACTCGAGCACCTGGTGAAAGCCCGGGCCGTCGCCGCCGCGGTACATCAGCATCGCCGACTGCACATCCGCCTTGGCATCGCATGCGGTCGGGCAAACCGTGTTTGGCACTCCAGTCGCAAGCGAGGACCAGGTGAGCGGCAGTCGCGCGTGCGAGATCGCGACGCCGAGCGATGTGGTCGCCGATACCTGCTTCTCCACCGACGCGCGATACTGCACGCCGTCGCCGAAGTCCCAGCGGGCGCCGGTCGTGCCGTCGAGCACGGTGGGCGCGATCAGCCAGCCGGCACCGCCGGACATCCACCAGCCGGGGCGCGACGCGTTCGCCCCCCGCGGCACGTCGAAGATCTGTGCGGCGAGCGGGGACGACGTGGCGCACAGGGCAACGAAGGACCAGCGTATGAGTCGTCGCACGAGACCTCGTAAGCGAGCGGCTTGCCAGTGAAGAACGCGGTTCGATAACTTAGCCCGCACACCCGGCCACCCGTAACCATCGCGTCGCGAATCGCACGCACCGGTCATCGGTCCGTTCACCACCACAGCGTGACAACGCCCTCACCAGCCTCCACCCCGCTCGACCTCCGCGTCACCGAACGCCGCAACCCGCGCAGCGCGGACATCGACCTGGCGACGGCGCTCGAAATCGTCGACCTCATGAACGCCGAGGATGGCGCGGTTGCCGTCGCCGTTCGCGGCCAGCGCGCAGCCATCGCCACGCTGATCGACCACGTCGAGCGCGCCTTTCGCGATGGCGGCCGTCTCTTCTACGTTGGCGCGGGCACATCGGGGCGACTCGGCGTGCTCGATGCCAGCGAGTGTCCCCCCACCTTCGGCAGCGATCCGGAGATGGTGCAGGGGATCATCGCCGGCGGCTTTCCCGCGCTGCTCAAGGCGCAGGAAGGCGCCGAGGATTCGCCGGCCGGTGGTGCGGCGGCGATGGACGAACATGGTGTCACCGCGCGCGACGTCGTGGTGGGGATCGCCACCAGCGGTACCACGCCGTTCGTGCATGGCGCGCTCGATCGCGCCCTGGAGCTCGGTGCCACCACCGCCATGCTGGCGTGCACGCCGCTCCCCTCCAGCGTGATCGCGCGGCATCATGTGGCCATCATGCCCATCGTCGGTCCCGAAGTGGTCACGGGATCCACGCGGCTCAAGGCCGGCACCGCCACGAAGATGGTGCTCAACATGATCACCACCGGCGCGTTCATCAGGATGGGCAAGACCTTCGGCAACCTCATGGTCGACCTGCGGGCGACCAACCGGAAGCTCGAGGATCGCTCGGTGCGCATCGTCGTCGAGGTCTGCGGCGTCACGCGCGATGAGGCGGCGATGCTGCTCGAGCGCGCCGGCGGCCTCGTGAAGCTTGCCATCGTTATGCAACTGCTCGGTGTTTCGAAGGATGAAGCCGAGCGCCGGCTCGAAGAGGCGGGCGGCGTGATCCGCCGCGTCGCGCCGGTCGCGCCGCCACCGGTGCCGCGCGATGGCTGAGCCTGGTCACGAACAGGAGCTCGTGGTCTGCGGCCTGATGTCGGGGACGTCGCTCGACGGCATCTCGGCCGCCGTGGTGCGCTTCCATGCCGATGGCGACGGACACGTGGAGCACGAACTCCTCGCGTCGCACAGCGTGCCCTACGGGCCCGAGCGCCGCGCGCGGATTGCCGCCGCGCTCATCGCCGCCACGCCTGACGAGTACTGCCGACTCAACTTCGACCTTGGTGAATGGCTCGCGCAGGCAGCGGTGGAAGCCATCGCCGAGAGCGGT
>DASSBZ010000092.1:0-9853 GCA_035698205.1 Gemmatimonadaceae bacterium
CGCGGCGGCCGGTCAGCACGAGAAAATCACGTGCGCTGCGCCCCCCGGCGATACGTGCGGCGATCCACGAGGCCAGAACCGACGCGTCGGCGGCGGCCGTGGACGGGTTGCTGTTACTCTTGTCAGGGTGGACGACATAGCGATAGACACCGTCCGACGCACCCGCCGGCCTCGACGTATGCATCGGCGCGAACATCGCCTGCGTGCCCCCTGCGATGCTGCCGGGTGCGTCGTCGGCGTGATGCACACCCGACGAGGCTGCACCGTTTCCCGCGTGCGGTGGTACTGCGCCAGCCGGGTCGCTCTGGCGGAACACACCGCTGAAGCGGGCGTTCACGAACTCCTCGATCGGCTTCGTCGACCGGAAGTTGTGCGTAAGCAGGTGCACTTCGCCGCTCGCCGCGAGGCGCTGCTTCACGAATTCATACGTCTCGATGTCGGCGCGGCGGAACCGGTAGATGCTCTGCTTGGGGTCGCCGACGACGAACAGCGAACCGGGGCGCGGGCGCACCGTGCGCCAGTCGTTGCCCTCCGACGGGTCCGACGCGAGGAGCAGGCAGACCTCGGCTTGCACGGGATCGGTATCCTGGAACTCATCGACCAGCAGGTGCTGGTATCGACGTCCCAGCGACTCTCGCGCGTCGGGGCGCGTTCGAAGCAGCTCGGCGGCGATCATCAGCAGGTCTGCGAAATCGAGCTTGCCCTGCTCGCGTCGTTCGCGGCGACACTCGGCGGCGGCTTCGGAGAGTACGCGCATGACGATCGGGTAGCGGTACTCGCGCCACCGATCGAGGAACGTCGCCAGCGGGCCGTTCACGAAAGCATGCCAGTCCTCGCCCAGCGCCTTGGCCGCCGCCTTCCCCGCTGCATCGGTGGCCCAGCGATTCTGCGTGAACTTCAGGCTCGATGCGGTCAGCCCCTCCACCGCGCTGCAGAAGTTGCAGACATTGTCCCACGAAGCAGTCCTCCGCTGCCGGTGCAGGCGATTGATCGTGCCCTGAAGCGCATCGCGCCCCGTGGGGAGGGGCGGTTCCGGTCGAATGCTGAATGAGCGTTTGAGCAACGCCTCGATCTCCGCGAGCGCCTTCGCATGATCGGGGAGTTCGCCGACCTCGATCGCGAACTCCACATCAGGGTTGGCCTCGACCATCCTGAACGCGGGCAGGAGGTCGGCTGGCGAAATGCCAGCCTCGTCGAGCGCGCAAAGCCCTGCATCGTCGCGCAGGCGCAAACGCTCCACGTGGCTGAGCCAGAACTGCTCGCGCATCGATTGATGCTCGAGCTCTTCCACCTCCTCGAAGTCGGGGGGCAGCGACACGGCCAGCGCATGTTCCCGCAGGAGACGACCGCAGAAGGCGTGGATGGTACCGACGAAGCCGCGGTCCATGTCGCGCCGAGCCTGTTCGACGAGTCTCGCTCGATGTGGATCGCCCGCTAGCCGGGACTCGTCAATCGTCCTTTCGAGTTGTACCTCGAACCGCTCGCGCAGCTCACTGGCCGCCTTGCGCGTGAACGTGACCGCCGCGATACGATCGACCGGCACCCCGTTCAGGATCAACTGCACCATGCGGCTGATCATGAGCGTCGTCTTCCCCGAGCCGGCGCCGGCCTCGACGAGCATCGTCGTGTCGATGCCGTCCCTCGCGCGCGACCGTGCCGCCTGATCCTCGGGCACAAACGTCGCCGTGCCGCTGGCCACGTTCGTCATGATTCGTCCTTGCCCCGCCGGCGTCGCATGCCGGCGTATTGATCGAGCTCCTCACTGTTCCGTCGGGCCCACTCCGCACGAGGCGAGGCACACTTGTAGTACTTGTCGGTTGCGGCCCGGCAGATCGCGGCGAAGTCGCAGAACTTGCAATCGTCGGAATCGTTCGTGGGGATGAACTCGCCGTGCTTCACGTGTGCAAGCAGCGACTCGACGACCACGCCCGCCTGTGCGAACTCGTGCTCCGGAATGGCAATCGAATCCGCATCCGCCCTGTGCGTCGGGAAGCGGTACCGCGCGTCGGACACGCGTGCGCCGTATCGCTGCGACGCGGCGGCGGCGTAGAGCGGCATCTGCAGCATACGGCCGCCGTGCAGCGGCCCGAGCTTCGGCGCCGGCTCGAATCGTTTGCTCCTGCCCGTCTTGTAGTCGACGACGCGCAGGGTCCCGTCGTCCAGACGGTCGACACGATCGATGCGGCCACGCAACTCCAGCCTTGAATCGTCGGGGAGTTCGAGCACAACAGCACCGTCGCTCCCGCCGAACGCCACCTCGCAGCCCACGAGCGATTCCCCGTCGCGCAAGGGCAGCTCCTGGTCCAGAAAGAGCTGAACGTCGCGAACCAGTGCGTCGCGCTCCGCTGCCACGACCGACGCTCCCGGAGACGGGATGTCGCGCTTCGCCTCATCAATCAATTCCGAGAGTCTGTCCATGACAGCCGTGCGGATCACATCGGCGTCCATGCCCGCGTTCCCGGCGGCGTACGTGACGGCCCACGCGTACAGGTCGTGCAGCAGGCTGCCGCGCGTGGCTGCATCGAGCCATGCCCCCGGATCGCGCTGCAGGTCATCGGGTGGGCGCAACCCGAGCACGTAGCGATAGAACCAGCGCAGCGGGCAGGTCCCGAGCGCTTCGAGCGCGGACGGTGAGACGGCTCGGCCGCTGACGCGGGGATCGAAGCGCGCCGCATCAGGCACGACGCCATGCCATGCGCCGAGCGATGTGCCTTCGCGCTCGAGGTTGCCGAGCAAGCCGCGTCGCAACCCGTCGAACGTGTCCGCTACGGTGGATTCTCCATCGATCAGCACCCCGTCGTGCGCGTGCGACACGAGCCAGACGTCGCGCGCATCGGCGGCTAGCGATTCCGGCCCCGGAATCGCACAGGCGGGGGCGCCGACCACGGCGCGCAGCGACGCGTAGTCCGCGTGCGCGTCGCCGCTGATCGCGCGCCACGCATCCAGCACCGTCGCCGACGGCGCGCTGAAGCGACCACCGAGCACCGGTGCGTTGGCCCACGACAGCGTGACATCGCCGCGCAGCCGACCGAGCGCAGTTGCCAGCTCCCAGGCCAATGCATCACGGCGTCCGGCCGTCGTCGGCAGTCGCGACGCACCGAGGCGCTCGCGCAGGGCGTCCGGCAACAGCGTGTCGGGCTGTCGGGGGCCGCCGGTGTGATCCACATCGAGTCCGACGACGAAGACGCTCGATCGGCCGGAGGCGCCCGCGTGTGAAAGCGAGGTGAGATGCAACTGGCCGGGGGCGGCCGTATGGCGATGCCCATCGCGCGCGACGGGCCATGCGCGAACGTCGGCGACCACGTCGCGGACCGCGGCTATGGCGGCGGCGGCGCCACACGGCATCTCGTCTTGCCGGGTCAACTCCTCGAGCCTTCCTCGCAGCTCCTCCACAATGCGCTGTTCGGCCACGTCCGCTGGCACCCGCTCCACAAAGGCCAGCGTCGCCTCCGCCATTGCAGCAGCCGAGACGTCCGGCCCGCTATCGAGGTCTTCGCCAATCGACGGGGGGAGCACGGTCACGATTGATTCCAGCAGGGCGGCGAGTGCGCGACGGGCTCGGCGGCGGCGTTCGGCGCGCCGCGTGCGCTCCTCGTCGTCCATATCGTCGCCGTCCGCGTCGCCATACCGCACCCGGAGTGTCGCGTCGTCGCGCAGGCGCGCGATCGCCTCATGGTACCGCGCGAGCCCCCACCCGATCTGCTGGTCGCGCAGTTCACGCACGATGTCGGAGACCGGCACGTCGGCTTCGACTGGCACGAGGTCACCCGACTCCAGCGCGCTGCGCAGCACGGATGCATCGAGGAACGATTCCAGCCACGCAAACCAGTGCGCGAGTGCGCGCCCGACGCGTGTAGCCGGAAGCGGCAGGCCGTTGACCATGGTGGCACCGATATCGAGCTGCCGGCAGAGCATGCCTAACGCCGACGCGTAGAGGTCGGGGTCCGTGGCCACGACCTCCACCTGGTCGAGCGGTGTGCCGGACTCGAGCGCCCGTCGCACGACCTCGCGCAGTTCGTGCAGCGGCGAGTCCGCATGGAACAGCGCGATGTCCGGCTGGCCATCGTCCGTTCGAGTGTGCGCCCGCGCGGCCGGTGCGGCGAGCCATGCCAGTGCGCTCCCCGGCATGCCGTCCGGGAGCGGTTCGACGTGCCATGCCTCCCGGCCGGCGTCAGCGGCGAGCGCCTCGATGCTGTCGGCCGGAGCCGGACGCGACGGCCCCCCCACGGCGGTGCCGTCGCCGTCGCGCGCCACATCATCAGCCGGCAGGTGCACCGTCACGAGTGGCCGCGCCCCGGCGGTGAACAGGCGCTGCAGCAGCTTTCGGCGCAGCCCATGCGCGGTCCAGCCGGGTGCCAGTGCAATCACGGGCGGCAGGACACGCGGCGCTTCGCTGTCGAATGCATCCAGCGCCATGCGCATCACCGCGCCATGATCGGCGAGCGAACGTGATCGCAGCAGCGTGGCGTAGGCGTCGAGCACATGCGCCAGGCTCGCGATCTCCGTCGAGTCGCCCTGCTCCAGCAGGTGATCGGGCTCCACGCCGGCGGTTCGCAACTCGAGCACGGACTGTCGCACCGCCCGGTGAAACCCGGCGTTCATGCCAAGGCGTTCGAAGGCGACGCCGAGGGATCCGCGAGCGACCTGCAACCGGAACGCTTCATCGATCAGCATCCCCACTTCCACGGCAGACGCAACGCGGATCCCGCTGCGCGCCAGCGGGCGCTCGGCGAGCAGGTCCGCGACCCCTTTCATGGTCGCAACACGCCAGCCCATCCATCCGCCCGCGCGCAGCGCGTGAGCGCGAAGCAGGTCGCGCCCCCAGAAGCGCGACGGCCCCACCAGCAACGCGTCGCCGGCGTCGTGCAGCGCCGGCGCATCGAGTGCGTTGAGCAACGGCGACAAGAAGTTGTTTGCCACGTCAGTCGCCAACCTCGGCCACGATGGCGCGCAGGCGACGCACCACCTCGTTGCGCACCGGGTCCGGCGCGAGCACCTCGGCATCCGGGCCGTACTGCAGCACATGGCGCACCGCCCACGAGAGGTCGGCCACCGGATGTTCCAGCGTCAGCGAGCCGTCAGAATCGACCGGCATTCCGGCGCGTTCCGCCACCCATCGGGCAATACCGGGCGAATACCACAGCTGCATGGCACGCTCGGCGTCGCCGTGAAGCACCCGGTGACCGTCGAGTACATCGTGCACGCTCCACGCCGCGGGCATCTCGAACCGTTCGTCGGTGGACCAGGCACCCGAGATGCGATCGAAGCGGAAGATCCGGACACCATCGCGCTCGTCACACCAGCCGATGAGGTACCAGCGACCGTTCGACATGACGAGGTTGTAGGGGCGAACCATGCGCTCACGCGCACTGTCGCTGTTGGCGCGCTGATAACGGATGCGGACCTTGCGGCGATGATGCAGCGCCGCGCGCACGGCAGTGAGGTGCGCGGGGTCGGCGTGCGAACCGAACGTGGCTTCTCGCATGGCGCCCTCCGGCGCGTCCGCGATGGAGATTCGCAGTCGTGCGAGGCGCTCGCGTGCCCGCGTGATCACGACCCGCTCGTCAGGCGGGCGCTCGGCCTGCAGCATGGCCAGCCCCAGGTCCAGCGCGCTCAGCTCCGATGTCGTGATGCGCATGGGGCGCAGGAAGGTCTTGCTCACCAGTGAGAGCTGCCGTCCATCGTAGCAGATCTGTACGCCTTCCACGAAACCGCCGGGGGCGTCGACGCGGTTGGTCAACGCCCGCAGGTCGTTCATCAGGTCGTTCGGCGTGGCACCGATCGCGGCGGC
Organism: Gemmatimonadaceae bacterium; assembly: GCA_035698205.1. GTDB lineage: Bacteria > Gemmatimonadota > Gemmatimonadetes > Gemmatimonadales > Gemmatimonadaceae > DASSBZ01. The sequence goes on from DASSBZ010000092.1 coordinate 5,792, forward strand.
CACCTCCTCGATGCCGTGTTCGGCGCCATCGGCCAGTTGCGGCACGAGCAGCAGCAGCCGCCGGAGCTGTTCGACGGCCTGGCTCATGCTTCCCCCTGTTCGTAGCAGGCCAGCGTCTCGCGCGCGATCCGCGCATAGGCTGTCACCAGCGCCTCCGGCGCCACCGGCAGCGCATCGCCGCCGAACGACAGCACCCAGCGCGCGAACGCGTCGACGCGACGCACGGCGTAGGCGCGGCGATTGGCAACACCCTCGACCGCCGTGCCGAGCCGCATGGCGGCGGATACGGCGCCGGAGCTGGCCCGGAACTCCACGATGGCCCGCGCGACATCGCCGTCGCCCAGCTCCCACGGTTCGCGGGCACGGGCGTGCTCCGACAACCGGAACTCGTCAGGCACCGCGAAGTCCGGCGTCTGCGGCGTGCGCCCGTTCACGCTCAGCTTCTCCATGCGCGACAGGCGGAAGTTGCGCAGCGCCTCGCGATCACGGTCGCGCGCTGCCAGATACCAGTGCGCGCTGACGAAGAAGATCCCGTACGGCTCCACCGTGCGCGACGAACGGTCGTCGCGCTCCATGCCGTGATACTCGAACGTCACGACCTTGCGGCGCGTCAGGGCATCGCAGAGACGCGCGAACGCACGGGCATCGAGCGACGTAGCGGCGAGAATGTGCACACCCCCTGGCTCCTCGCCGGCATCGGACGGCCGGACCTCAGGCAGGTCGAGCCAGAGCTTGCGCATCGCCGATTCCACCTCGGCGCGCAGCATCGGGTCGCCGAGGGCCGCGGCACGGGCCCCGGCCTCGGATACCACCTCGAGTTCGTCGGGCTCGAAGACGATGGTGTCGAGCGTCTGGTAGCCGTACCCCGACGGCAGCGACAGTCGCTTGCCACCCTGCTGCAGGGCGACGAAGGGGAGGTAGAAATCGCGCGTCGCGAGGCGGTAGCCGATGCGTTCGGCGTCGTTCGACATGACGGTCTCGATGGCGATCCCGAAGCGCCGGAGTTCGTCCTTGTCGCGCTCGAACATGCGCATGAGCGAGTCGTCGCGGCGCCGGTTGCCATATGCAGGGACGTCGTCGGCCAGGTCGTCGAAGGTGGCCGGCTTGCGGCGGATGAGCAGCGCCGCGAGCAGGTCGACCCATCGCTGGACCTTGGCCGACTGCGACGACAGGGCGGGTTCCGGTTCGTCGAACGCGTCGTCGTCGGGAGTGTCGGGTGGTTCGGATGCCATTGTGTGTGAGATTGCGTGGGGCCCCGCAAGTCTGCTGACGGAAACCGGCGACGACAAGCCGCGGAGGACGAGGGACATCGATCCGCGAGTGCGATCCAGCGAACGTCGAGCAGTGTAGAGGGGGCCTCTGACAGGGCACCGTACGGCGATCGAACGCGTACGGAGCCGCTCGGCCCCCGAGAATCGCGTCGACGCCGTGAGCGGCCGACGGAACCTTTCGACCTCCTGCGGTGACGAACTCGCCAGGTCGGCGTACACGGCTCGCAATAGTCCGATATGCCGGAATGTTGCACCGCGCGGGCGTATACACCCGCTCAAGGGGCCGGAGATCGGCCAAACGATCGCATTACAGGGTGGACCGCAACGGCATCCCGGGGCTACATTGGCGCGGGGTGCAGAACTCCTCGAACCCCCGTCGCATGCTCTCTCCGCTCTCTCCGCGCCTGCCGGTTCGTCATCCTGCTCCGGCGATCGTCCCGAGCGCCGCGCTCCGTCGCGCGGCTTCCATTGGTGCGCTGCTGCTCTCCGTCGCGTCGTGTTCCGCCTCGGACGGCGCCGCGGTGGATTCCGGCGCCGGTGGTGGCGATTCGGCCGGTGCGGCGGGGGGCCGTTCGTCGCTCGAGCTCCCGGTGGTGGTGGAGCCGGTGCGCAACGGCGACCTGATTCTGAGCGTCAACACCACCGGCCAGGTGCGGTCCGAATCGGAGTCGAAGCTCAAGGCGGAGGTGGCGGGGACGGTGGCCGAGGTGCTCGTTCGCACGGGCGACCGCGTGCGCGCCGGCCAGCCACTGGTACGACTCGACAACCGTCCCTTCGATCTCGCCGTGGACGAGGCGCAGGCCAATGTGAACGCGGCGACGCTCAAGTGGCAGGACCAGTTCGTGCCCGACTCCATCGCGACGGGGCGCGCACCATCGGAGGAGCGCCGCCGCAACGCGCGCGTCCGATCGGGGCTCGACGCGGCCGAAGTGTCGCTGGCGCGTGCGCGCCTGGATCGCGAGCGTTCCACGATCGTGGCGCCGTTCGATGGCGTGGTTGGACGGGTCGACGTGTCGTCGGGAGAGCGCGTGGGCGCCGGACAGGATGTCACGACTGTGGTGGACCTCGCGCATCTGCGGATCGAGGCCTCGGTACTGGAGCACGACCTGCCGCTGATCCGCGTGGGGGGCGTCGCGAGTATATCAAGTCCTGCCGCTGACGCGGGGGTGGTCAACGGCCGCGTTGCCGCCGTGCTGCCCATGGTCGACACCACCACACGCGCCGGCCGGGTGTATGTGCGTGTTCCCGGAAACGCCTCGCTGCGGCCGGGGATGTACGCCGACGTGCGCCTGGAGGCGGCTCGGTTGACCGACCGTCGGCTGGTACCGACGCGGGCGATCATCGAGCGCGACGGCCGGCCGATGGTGTTCGTGGTGCGCGAGGGACGGGCGCAGTGGACCTATATCCTGCCGGGGCGCAGCAATGGCACCGAGACCGAGGTCCTCCCCGACTCCACAACGGGGCAGATTCCCGTCGAGGCGGGGGATCAGGTGATCGTGGAAGGGCACCTGACGCTGACGCACGACGCGCCGGTGCGGATCGTGGCGTCGCGGGAGGAGGAAGGCGGGGCGGATCCGCGTTAGGCATCGTACTGCTGGCTGCTCGTACCCCCACACCTGGACGCTCCGGGTCATTCGCCCGGAGGGCCGCTGACGTCAGGCGCCGCAGAGCCCCGCCGTGGACGGGCGTGCCGAGCGGTTCTTGACCACCAGATAGATCACCGGCGCATCACCGAGGGGGTGCACGGCGTGGGCCACTCCCGCCGGCACGCGAACCAGGTCCCCCGGCTTCAGGATGACCTCCTCGGCTTCGACGATCCGGCGTGCGCGCCACTCACCGCGCGTGTAGGCCCGCTCGCCCCGGACGAGCGCCCCATGTTCCAGCACGCCGTAGCCTGAACGCACGATCAGCACATCGTCCCAGCCGCAGTGCAGTTCGACTTCGCTGGCGTCGAACCGTGCGTTGAGGATGAACTGCGCGTTGCCATCCTGCGACGAGTGGAACCGGACGCCGCGCGATTCGGTGACGCTGATGCGATGGAGCGCATAGTCGATGTCGTCGACGCCGACGCGATCGACTCCGGAGGAGAACGCCTGCGCGACGACCGGTGCTCCGAGGGCGGTGACGAGCAGGGCCAGGGCAACTGTGGCTGGAGTGGACATCGTGATCGGCCTCCGGACGCGGGTGGGATACGGGACTCGATACCACGCGTACCAGCGGAGGTCAAGAAGGCGACGGCTGCGAAAAGTGCGACGACCATCGCCCCTGTCGGAGACCACGCAGGGGAGCCGGTGGCGCCTTGCTCTGGTCCGCGTACCGGCGGCGATATCAGATCGATCTCATCGACGCATCACGTGGTGCGATCGTGCGATCATTCGTGCGCGAGGCGGACTGGTTCCCCGACGCGATGCAACCCGAGCCGCGCAGCGCGATGCAGGACCCCGCACCGTATCCGTACATCGTAGATGTCCAGGAGCAATCCGGCCTGCTCTGGATCCTGCTCTCGATCGCCGATCCCGACTGGCGCACACAGGTTCAAGAAGGCGCCCCCGGCGATCATTTTCGCGTTCTCGACAGCCAAGGCTACCTGGATACGAGGATCGAAGTCATCGACCTCGCCCGCGCGACGGTGCTGGCTTCCGTCCGGGTTCCACAATACGTGCGGCAGTTCGTCGCTCCGGGGATGGTCGGGACGACCATCGAGGACGAAGATGGCTATCCGTTCATGCACACCTGGTTGGTGCGCCTTATTCGGCCCTGAGCGGAAGTCAGACGCGCTGAGTACTCCTCG
>DASSBZ010000093.1:0-13140 GCA_035698205.1 Gemmatimonadaceae bacterium
CGGCATCGCAAGGATCGGCGAGAGCTACGTGATCACGGCGCGCCTCGCGTCGGCGGCGGATGGCACCGACCTGGCGACCTTTCGCGAGGAAGCCGCCAGCGAGAACGAGCTGCTGACCGCCCTGGGACGGCTCACCAAGGCAGTCCGCGCCAAGGCCGGCGAGTCGCTCCGGTCGATACGCGCGAGCGGCGAACTCGCACGAGTCACGACCCCGTCGCTTGCGGCGCTGCGCAAGTATGTGGAGGGCATACGCCTCGCTGACGAGGCTGGGGAGTCGGATCGCGGAATCGCCCTGCTGCGCGAAGCGGTCGCGATCGACACGTCGTTTGCGATGGCGTGGCGGAAGCTGGGCGTGCTGCTGTTCAATTCGGGCCGCGACGTCGATGGCGCGCTCGAGGCCACGTCGACGGCGTATCGTCACCGGGATCGCCTGTCGGAGATGGAACGGCTCCTGACCGAAGCGATGTACTTCTCGTACGGTCCGCGCCCCGATGAAGACCGGGCGCTGGCCGCCTACGAATCGGCCATGCAGCTCGACAGCCTCAACTCGACGGCGCTGAACAATGCCGCGACCATCTACGGTCGACGGCACATGTACGAGCGGCAGGAGGAGATGCTCCGGCGCGTCGTCCGGCTGCCGAGCACGTTCGGGGGCGCGTTCACGAACCTGCTCAACGTACAGATCCGGAACCGCCGTTCGGTCGCGACGCTCGACTCCACGCTGCAGCACTTCCGCGAGCGCTTCGGGGAGAGCCACGATTTCTGGGAGGGGGCGTGGCTGGTGGCGTGGGGCACGGGCAACATTGCGGACGCAGATTCCATTGCACGGGCGGCGCAGGCGTCGTCGACGACATCCAGGCAGGCCCTCTATTCAGCCAGCACCCTCTCCCTCACCGCAGAGCTGGAAGGCCGCCTGGCCGAAGCCATCGAGCAGAACGCGCGCATCAGCGAGGCGACCTACCGGCTGGATCCGAAGCCGGGCAACCGGCTGACGTTCGCCATCGATACCGCGTACTACCAGGCGCTGTACGGCGACCGGAACGCGGCGCTGGCGGCGATCGCGCGCGGCCGGAGCCGCGTGCCCTTGAACGAGGTGGCGCCTAACGATCGGCCGTGGTACATGCTCGCGTGGATCGGCGCAATGCTGCAGGATCCCGCACTCGCGAGGGAGGCGCTGCAGGGATGGGAGCGCGATCAGGCGGGGCTCGCATTCGACTCGGTGGGGGCGCAGGCGGGCTACGCCACGTTCGCGGCCTTCGCCGAGCGGAACTGGACGGAAGTCATCGCGCAGACGAGGGTGGCCGAGCAGAGCTTCGAGATGCCGTCCAGGTTCGCGAGCCTGTTTCGCGGATTTGCCTTTGAGGGGCTCGGGCAGGCCGATTCGGCGATCGTCTCACTGGAGCGATACCTCGAGACGCCTGATCCATCGGTGAGCATCGATGCTGCGTACAAGGCACGTGCGCTGCAGCGGCTCGGCGAGCTGTACGAGGGCAAGGGGGACAACGCGCGCGCCATCGAGTACTACAGCAAGTTCGCCGATCTGTGGAAGGACGCCGACGCGAAGCTGCAGCCGCAGGTGCGCGAGGCGCGGCAGCGCATCGAGCACCTGCAGGGGAAGGTCGGATAGGGGGACGGGGTGCGGAGTGCCCGCGGGCGCGGTAGACCCGCCGCCCCATCAGCGCTCCCGCGCCACCCCCCGTACTAGATTCGGCTCCATGTTGCCCGTCTCACGGGGTGCCCACCTGCCCCGCTTCGCGTACCTCAGGACTCGCCAGATGCCGATTCCGATCGTTCCGCGCCGCGCCCTCCTCCTGGCCGCACCGCTCCTGCTCGCCGCGCTCGCCACCGCGCCTTCGAGCGCGGACGCCCAGACCGTCGCCGCCATCGCCTTCGAGGAGTACACGCTCCCCAACGGGCTCCACGTGATCCTGCACCAGGATCACTCGGTCCCGCTGGTCGCCGTCAACGTCTGGTACCATGTCGGCTCCGGCGATGAGCAGCCGGGGCGCACCGGCTTCGCCCACCTCTTTGAACACATCATGTTCATGGGCTCGGAGAACGTGCCGGTCGGCAAGTTCGACCAGTGGCTCGAGGCCGCCGGCGGTAATAACAACGGCTCCACCAACGGCGACCGCACGAACTACTACGAGTGGATGCCCTCCAACGCGCTGCCGCTCGCGCTCTGGCTCGAGGCGGACCGCATGGGGAAGCTCCTCCCCACGATGGACCAGGCGAAGCTCGACCTCCAGCGCGACGTGGTGAAGAACGAGCGGCGCCAGAGCTATGACAACGTGCCGTACGGTCGCGCCTATGAGACGATCCTCGCCGCGCTCTTCCCGCCCACGCACCCGTACTCGTGGCCGACGATCGGGTCCATGGCCGACCTCAGCGCGGCATCGCTCGAGGACGTGAAGGGCTTCTTCCGCACCTACTACGCGCCTAACAACGCGTCGCTCTCCATCGCCGGTGACTTCGATCCGAAGCTCGTCCGGGCGCTCGTCGAACGCTACTTCGGCACCATCGCACAGGGGCCGGCGCGTCCGCCGCGTCCGCAGGTGGTGTCCGAACCGGTGCCGCGCGACACGTTCCTGGTGCTCGAGGACCGCGTGCAGTTGCCGCGCCTGTATTACGCCTGGCGCACGGTGAAGCTCTTCGCCCCCGACGACGCGGCGCTCGACCTGCTCTCATATGTCCTCGCGGGGGACCGGAACTCCCGCCTCTACAAACGGCTCGTCTACGACCTGCAGGTGGCGCAGGACGTGAGCGCATTCCAGAACAGCTCGCGCCTGGACGGATCGTTCATGATCACGGTGACGCCGCGCCCGGGGCACGCGCCGAGCGAGATGGCGGCGCTCGTGAACGAGGAGCTGCAGACGCTCATCCGCGACGGCGTCACGCCGCGCGAACTGGAACGCGCGCAGAATACCACCCGCGCCAGCTTCCTCGACCGGCTGGCGAGTGTGCTTGGCAAGGCCGATCGACTCAACTTCTACAGCTACTTCGCCGATTCCACGAACTTCGTCCAGCAGGACGCCGCGCGTTATGCGGCCGTGACGGCGGTCGATATCCAGCGCGTGGCGGCCGAGTACCTCGCCAAGCCGCGCGTGACGCTCACGGTGGTCCCCGAAGGCAAGCGTGCCCTCGCCATTACGGAGGTGGCACGATGACCTCCACACTCTCCGACAACAGCCCCGTCATGCGCGCCATGCGTCCGCGTTCACGCCGTTGCCGCCGCGCCGCAACCGCCGCCACGGCGATGCTCCTGCTCCTGGCGGCGTGCGAGCCGCGCTCGGCGGCCCTCGAATCCGACCTCACCCAGCCGCCGCCGCTCGACGAACCCGCCGACCTCACCCTCCCCACGCCGGTCACCCGCGACCTCGACAACGGGCTCCGCGTGGTCGTCGTCGAACACCACGAGCTGCCGCTCGTCGACGTACAACTGCTGATCGCCAGCGGCGGCGAAGCCGATCCCGCTGACCGCCTCGGGCTTGCCAGCTTCACGGCCTCGGCGCTCATGGAAGGCGCCGGTGATCGTTCCTCTCTCGAAATCGCGGATCAGGAGGCATACCTCGGCGTCTCGCTCCGCACGAACGCGCGCTTCGAGCAGTCGCTGATTGCGCTGCACACGCCCACCGCGCAGCTCGACAGCGCGCTGGCGCTGTTCGCCGACGTCGCGCTGCGGCCGACGTTCCCCGCCGCCGAGATCGACCGGTTGCGGCAGACGCGCCTCACGGGGCTCCTGCAGCTCCGCGACCGCGGGCCGGCGATCGCCGATCGCGCCTACGCACGCATCCTCTTCGGCAACGAACATCCGTACGGCCGTCCGCTCGGAGGCGATGAAGCCGGCACCGCCGCGCTCACCGCGGACGATGTGCGCACCTTCTATGAGACGTACTACCGCCCGAACAACGCCACGCTGCTCGTCGTGGGCGACGTGGATCCGGCGGACGTCGAGCGCCGCGCCAATGCGATCTTCGGTGCCTGGGCGCGCGACACGGTCCCGGCGGTGGCCTACCCGTCTCCGGCCGAATCGCGACCGACCACCATCTACCTGATCGACAAGCCGGGGGCCGCGCAGTCGTCGTTCCGCATCGGGCTGGTCGGCGTACCGCGCAGCACGCCGGACTTCTTCGCCATCGAAGTGATGAACACGGTGCTTGGCGTGCCGTTCACGAGCCGCCTGAACAACAACCTGCGCGAGACCAGGGGGTACACCTACGGCGCCAGGTCGCGGTTCGACATGCGCCGGTCAGCCGGCCCGTTCACCGCCAGCGCCGAAATCGTCGCCGCCAAGAGCGACTCGGCGCTGATCGAGTTCATGAAGGAGCTCAACGCCATCCGCGACACGGTTCCCGCCGACGAGCTGCTGAAGGCCAGGCGATACCTCCGCAACCAGATGCCGGCCGCGTTCGAGACGACAGGTGATATCGCCGGGCAGCTCTCGGAGCTCATCCAGTACGACCTGCCGCTCGACTTCTACAATGGCTATTCGCAGGGCATCGCGGCCGTGACGCAGGCGGATGTCCAACGCGTCGCGCAGCAGTACATCGATCCCGGGCACCTGGCGATCGTGATCGTCGGCGATCGGAAGCTGATCGAGCCGGGGCTGCGCGCCCTGGGGATGGCGCCTGTCGTGGAGGAAACCCTGCAGAGCGCCGCGCCGTGATCCGCCGATTGACGCAGAGCCTCCGCGGCGCTGCGTGATCAGGTTATCCGCAGATCATCCGCAGATTTGCGCAGATTTGCGCAGATTTGCGCAGATTATTCGATGCCGACCTTCGAATGCACAACGGCAGTAATCCGCGAAAATCTGCGTCAATCTGCGGATGCAGTTGCAGTTGTACAAAGCAGCCGCGAAAGCCAGCCTGTTCGGCCGGTACTTACCCCGAGTACGTCACCTGACCAGGCGGTAATCTGCGAAAATCTGCGGATGCAGTCGCAGGTCGTGCGTCGGCGTCAATCGGCGGTTGCGGTCTCGCCGCAGCCACCGCAGTAGCCCTCGGCGCGAAGCGCGTCGGCCAGTCGCTGCCGCAGCTCCGGCGGTGCCCGGTGGTTGCCCTCGCGACACGAACCGAGCGCCGCGAGAAACTCCCGCCCCCACTCGCTGCTCGCAAAGCACGGCGCGCATTCGTCGAGATGGGCGCGGATCGCCGCGACGCGCTCCGGCGTGAGCTCGTGATCCAGGAAATCCCAGATCTGCTTCGTTGCCGCTTGGCAATCGATTTCGGTGTGCGCGGAGTCGGAGTGGGTCATGGCATCGCGAAGGCGGGTCAACCGGTCGTGCGGGCGAAACCGGCATCCTGCGCGTAGCGGAGCAACTGCTCCTGCAGGAGACGGCGTCCGCGGAACAGCCGCGATCGCACCGTGCCGATCGGTACGCCCAGCACCTGGGCAGCTTCGTCGTACGTCTGGTCCTCGAGATCGACGAGCACCACCGTCGACTTGTACGGTTCGGCCAGGTCGGTCAAGGCCTGCTGCAATGCGGGGCGCAGGTCCACGCGGGAAAGCACGCGGTCCGCACCGCCGTCACGGTCGCTGGTATCGACCACGCTCAACGCGTCCAGCGCCTCGGTATCGCCATCCTTGAGCTCCACGGTCCGGCGTTCCTTCTCCAGCGTTCGCAGATAGACGTTGCGCGCGATCGCGAACAACCACTTGCGTGCATCGGTACCCGGCTGGAACGTGTGCCACGACCGATACGCGCGCAGAAAAGTCTCCTGCACCACATCGTCGGCGTTGGCCGGGTCGCGCGTGAGTGAAAGCGCAAACCGATGCACGTCGTCCAGGTGCGGAATCGCGGACGCCTGGAACTCGGCATCGCGCTCCGGGCGCTCCCGCGCGTCGTCTGTCATTACCGGGAAATGTAGCCCGCAGACGCCCGACGAGTTCCCGGGTCCGGGGTTGCGGCGGCGGCGAGCGGGGTTCGATGTTTACCACGCTCCAATCCTGAAGCGCCGACGGCCTGTTCACGCAGCCGTCCCGGGCCGCTCGCGCGCGTCGTTCCTACCATTTCCGGTCTGCTGACGTGTCTGATCCGATCCTGCTGTCCTTTCTCCTGTTCGCCGTGCTTGCCGTTGGCGCGCTGGGCGGTGCGATGGTGATGGCGAATCGGCTGCGCCGGCGCACGACCGAGATGGAGCGACAGCACATCGGCACGGTAGAGCGGCTGCAGGGCGACCTCACCCGGCTGCGCGGGCTCATGGAGGAGTACATCGCGCAGCGAGAGGGGACCGAGCAGGCGTTGCGCATGAACGAAGACCGCTTCCGCGCGCTGGTCGATGCGCTGCCGCTCGTGGTCTTCCAGGCCGACCTCGACAGCAAGTGGGTATTCCTGAGCGAAGGGTGGGAGCGCATCACGGGCTGGCCCGTCGCCACCAGCATCGGGGCATCGATCTTCGAGAACGTACCCGTGGACCAGCGTGCCGGCTGTGAGGCGCTGCTGCACAGCACCTTCGCGGGGGCCACCACGCCGTTTCGCTGCCTGTTGCAGGTGCAGGCGCCCGACGCGTCCGATCGCTGGCTCGAGATGATCCCGTCGCCGCTGCGCGAGAACGGCGCGATCACGGGCTGCACCGGCACGCTCTCCGACGTGACCTCCCGGGTGCTGGCGGAACGCGCGCTGCGGCAATCGGAGGAGCGCTATCGGGCGCTGATCGAGCGCGCCGCCTATGGCATCTTCCGCTCGCGCCCCGATGGCGCGTTTCTCGACGTGAATCCCTCGCTGGTGGAGATGCTCGGCTATTCCTCCGCCGATGACCTGCTGGCGCTGGATCCCGTGCAGGACCTGTACGCGCAGCCCGGACACTTCGAGCGATGGACCGCGGTGGTTGAATCCGGTGGCGGCGCAGACTGGTTCGACCTCGCATGGAAGCGGCGCGACGGATCCCGCATGATCGTGCGGCTCTCGGCACGGGCGGCGCACGATGCGCAGGGGCGCACGTTGCACTACGAAGGGATCGTGGAGGACGTGACCGAGCGACAGCGCCGCGAGACGATCGTGCGGCGCGCCGAGCGGATGGCAAGCCTCGGTCACACGCTGGCCGGTGTGGCGCACGAGCTGAACAACCCGCTCGCGGCGATCTCCGGCTTCGCGCAGATCCTGCTGCGGGGTCCGCTGATTCCGGAGAATCGATCGCCGCTGGAGACCATTCACCGCGAGGCGCACCGTGCCGCCCGCATCGTGAAGGACCTGCTCACCTTCGCGCGACGGCAGGAGGCGCGCGCCCATCATCGGATGGACGTGAACGAGGTGGTCCGCTACATCGCCGACGCGCAACGATACGCGATGGAGACCCACGGCGTATCGTGCGTGCTCGATCTCACCGATGCTCCCGCGGTGATCCTCGGCGACCAGGCGCAGTTCGAGCAGGTGGTGCTCAACCTGCTCGTGAACGCTCGTCAGGCGGTGGAGTCGCGTATCGCGGCGGAAACCGCGGAGAACGGGAAGCGCGCCGATCGACCGTACTCGGTCACCCTGCGGTCGCGCATCGTGAATGACCGGATCACGCTCGAGTTCATCGACACCGGACCGGGGATGGCGTCGTCGCTGCTGCCACGGATCTGGGATCCCTTCTTCACCACCAAGGAGGAGGGCGAGGGTACCGGGCTCGGGCTCTCGGTGGTTCATGGCATTGTCGGCGGGCACGGCGGGAGTATCGACGTCGAGAGCACGGAGGGTGTCGGCACGATGTTCACCATCGCGCTGCCGCGCCTCATGCGCACCGATACCCCCCCCGAGTTGCACCGCGAAACGCTGCCCATGCTGGGCGCCACGGCGCGCGCCGAGCGGCCGATGGACCTGCTCGTGGTGGACGACGAAACGGCAATCACGAGGCTGCTCGAGCGCTTCTTCGCACCGCGCGGGCACGCGGTGATGTCGGCGAACAGCGGCGAGGCGGCGCTGCGGCTGGCGGCGCAGAGCGGCGCCGACGCCGTGATCTGCGACCTGCGCATGCCGGGGATGGATGGCGTGGAGCTGATTCGTCGGCTGCAGGCATTGCCGGCATTCTCGCGCACGCGCTTCGTGCTCTCCACCGGCGACTCGGCGTCGCCAAGCGTGCGCGAATCGATCGAGAAGCTCGGCCTCGCGGCGGTCGTGGACAAGCCGTACGACCTCGAGGCGCTGCGGCATATCGTGGAGGAGCGCTAGCGGCGGGCGGGCGCGTCCTGGCCCCGACGCAGACCCGGCCGGCCGCCGAAGGGCGTATTTTTCATGAATTGGCCGGCGGCACGTGCCGCGCCTCTTCTCACCCGCACCCGCACGCGATGACTGCCAGCAGCCTGCGGCGCGAGTACACACTCGCCACGCTGAACGAATCCGACGTCGACGCCGACCCGATCAGCCAATTCGAACGCTGGTACGGGGAAGCGCAGGCCGCCAACGTGAACGAACCGAGCGCGATGACGCTCGCCACCGCCGACCGGAACGGGGCGCCGTCAGCCCGGGTCGTGTTGCTCAAGGATGTCGATCAGCTCGGCTTCACCTTCTTCACCGATTTCCGCAGCCGAAAGGCCGCTGACCTGGCGGAGAACCCGCGGGTGGCGCTGGTCTTTCTCTGGAAGGAGCTGGAACGACAGGTTCGCGTGAGCGGCCTGGCCGTGCGCGTGAGCGATTCGGAGTCGGCGGAATATTTCGCGACCCGTCCGCGCGGGAGCCAGCTTGGCGCCTGGGCGTCCACGCAGAGCCGGGTGCTCGGCAGCCGCGAGGTGCTCGAAGCCGCGGCCGCGGCCGCCACCGTGAAGTTCGAGGACGGACCGGTGCCGCTCCCGCCGCACTGGGGAGGATTCCGCGTGACACCGAGCGAGATCGAGTTCTGGCAGGGGCGTGCGAGCCGTCTGCACGACCGGCTGCGCTACCGCCGGGAAGATGATCGCTGGGTGATGGAACGCCTCTCGCCGTGACGTCAGGGCTGGCTCGGCGCCGAGAGTGCCGGAACGCCTACCAGCGCCGCTCCGCCGCTTCCAGCTCGCCGCGCAGCCGCCGGTAGTTCTCGTAGCGCGCCGGGGAAACGTCACCGGCCGAAACCGCCGCCCTCACCGCGCAGTCCGGCTCGGCGAGATGATGGCAGTCTCCAAAGCGGCACTCCGGAATCAGTGCGCGGAACTCCACGAAGCATGCGTCGAGCCCGGACGATGCGATCCCCCACATGCCCACCTCGCGCAGCCCCGGCGTGTCGACTACGGCACCACCGTCGGGGAGCGGGTGCAGGAATGCCCCGACGGTCGTGTGCCGCCCCTTGTTCACCGATTCGCTGATCGCTCCCACGCGCAGGTCGAGCGTGGGATACATCGTGTTCATCAGCGACGACTTGCCCACGCCGGACGGTCCGCTCAGCACCGACGTGACGCCGAGCAGCGCTTCATGAAGGTCACCGAGCCCGATCCGCTGGCGCGCACTGGTGAGGTGCAGCGGGTAGCCGATATCGGCGTAAAGCTGGAACATGGCGCGCGCCTCGTCCTCGCCAACGAGATCCACCTTGTTGATCACGATGCGCGCCGACAGCTCGTTGGCCTCGGCGATGACGAGGAAGCGGTCGAGCATCGCCGCGTGGGGTTCGGGCTGGGCGGCAGCGAAGACGACTATCACCTGGTCCACGTTGGCGGCCACCACGCGCTCCGTGGGCCGGTTGCCGGGCGCGCGCCTGACGAGTTGCGAACGCCGGGGAAGAATGGCGCCGATGGTCCAGGCGTCATCGCGCTCACCGCGCTCCAGCTCCACCTCGTCCCCCACGGCGAGCTTGAGCGCGGCGCCCTGCTTCAGCTTTCCACGCAACGACGCTTCATGCCGCGCGCCACCCTCCTCCACCACCATCCAGACTCCGCCGGTCCCGCTCACCACGACACCGCGAATCACACGCCCTCTTCGCCGGCATCGTCGCGCGCGTCGCGCCAGGGCCGGCCTCGCGTGCCTCGCTGGAGGCAGCGTTCGAGGTGCATCCGTACGTCGGCCAGCGGCAGCGCGCCGGTGGCGGCGATGGCCGCTTCGGCGCTGTCACCCCAGGCGAGAAAGTCCGTCTCCAGGTGCCCCTCCACCCCCTGCTCGCCAACGCGACGCCATCGCAGAAAGAGCAGGAAACCACCCCATCGGCGCGAGGGCTCCGGTTCGTCCGTCTCTGCCGCCTCGATGGCAACGCTGTACGACAGCCCGTCGCTCCCTTCGAACGCCGCCGGCCGATCGTGCACCGCCATGTAGCCGCCGATGGTGCGCTCGTCGCCACGGCTGTGATCGGCGGGGAGGAATCGTCCGGACATCAGATCTTCTTCGACGAGCCGGGGAGCAGCTCCTTCACCACGTTCCCCGTCATGAACGCGAGGTTCGCCGGACGCTCGGCCAGCCGGCGCATGAGATACGGATACCAGTGCGTGCCGAACGGGACGTACACGCGCACGCGATATCCATCGCGCACGAGCTGGTCCTGCAGGTCGCGACGGATGCCGTAGAGCATCTGGAATTCAAAGCGATCCGGCGAGATCGACTCCGCCGTCGCGAAACGCCTCGCCTCGGCAATGATGCGCTCATCGTGCGTGGCGAGTCCGGGATAGTTCCCGTCCTTCATCAGGCGCTGCATGAGACGGACGTAGCTCGCGTCCACGTCCGACTTGTCCGGGAAGGCCACCGACGGTGGCTCCAGATAGGCGCCCTTGCACAGGCGCACGCGACAACCGAGTTCGATCGCGCGCTCCACGTCGGCCGCCGTCCGGCGCAGGTAGCTCTGCAGCACGATCCCCACATGCTGCCGGTATCCGGGATAGAGCCGATGCTCGAAGAGTTGCAGCGTGCGCTCGGTGTACTCGCTCGATTCCATGTCGAGCCGCACGAACGATCCGTACTTCGCGGCGCGATCGAGGATCTCCTGCATGATCGTCACGCAGAGATCCTCGCCCACGTCGAGCCCCATCGCGGTGAGCTTGAGCGACACGTTGCCGTCGAGCGCATGCTCGTGCAGGCTGTCGAGCAGGTCGAGGTATGTGCGCTCGGCGCCGCGGGCTTCCACTTCGCTGTGCACGCTTTCGCCGAGCAGGTCGAGCGTGGCCGATATCCCCTTCGCGTTGAGCGCCCTGACGCTGGCCAGCGCGTCGTCGAGCGTTTCACCGGCGACGAACCGCGACGCCATGGATCTGGCGAGGCGATTGCGGCGGACGAAGCGAAAGACTCGTGGTTGTTCGGAGAGCCAGAGCAACATCCGTCGCAGCATTGCTCGTTACTCCGGTCGCGACGCCATGGGCCGCAGCGTGCACTCCGGCCGCGGCGCCGCCTCCAGCCGGATCGGGAGCAGGCGGGCAACCGCTTCGCCCGACGCGTCGACCGCCACCCGAGCGCCCTCATTCCACGCCGTGAGTCCGTCGTCGCTCTCCGGTTCCAGCGAGAGCATGGCGACGAGCCCGGCGCGCTGTGCGGCGCGCACCACGCGCGTGCCTTCCGCAAGCGGGCGCGAAGCGGGTGCACCCCAGCTTCCGCGCACGTACGCCTCACGACGCCCCTGATATTCGCGCCCCGACACGCTCACCGAATCCGGGGTGAAGGTGCGCGCCGACGGCGCCGTGCACGACGAAGCGCCAACGGTCTCGACCTCCACGTGGTGCCGTGCCAGCCATTGATCGGCGAGCGAATCGGCGGTGAATGCCCACCCCCACGGCATCGGTTGGGCCGACGTGCCGGTGAAGCGATCCTGGATGGGAATCGTCACCGTGCGGTACTCGCCGGTGCGGCGAAAACCGCGTCTCACCCCCGGCTCGACGCGCGTGGTATCATCGGTACGCTCGAGCACTTCGTAAACGATCGGCCCGGTCGGGAGCGAGTCCGGTCGCACGGCGCGCAGCGGCACCGGCGTACCGCTGGCCTGCAGCGCGCGCACGGCGGAACCGGCATCGCGCACGGCTGCCACGATGTCGGCGGCGCGCTCCGCCGTGAGCGAGAGCAGCTCCTGCACGAATGCGTACGTCGAGCGCACACGGCGCTCGAACGGATCGTGCGAATACGCTTCGCTCAGTATCGTGACACGGCCGAGCAGCCCCTGGTAGTTGGTGCCGTAACGAGCACGATGATCGTACGTGAACCAGCCGGCAGGCACGGGATCGTTCCCGGGGAAGTTGCCGTAGTCGAAGATCGCGAAGTCGTGGCGGTCCGACATGCGCCGCCGCAGCTCGGGGAGGAGTTCGTCACGCGTGAGCGGGCCGGCGGAGAGCCCCGGCAGATAGGCCGCCGGATTCAACGACGGCGAGTACGTGAGGGCGTACCCGTGGTAGCTCCCGTTGGTGGTGTGCAGGTCGACGAAGACATCCGGATCCCACTCGTCGAACGCCGACAGCGAGGCGCGCGTCTCCGGCGCCTCCGCCTTCATGTAATCACGATTGAGATCGAAGCCCTCCCCGTTGGGGCGCTGGCCGATCGTCTCGGGGCCGTTCTGCGAACCGCGCTGCCTCGCCTGCGGACCCCACGAGTCGTTGCCGTCGCCGTTGTAGATCGGCACGGCAAGCAGCACGATGGAGTCGAGCGCGTTGGCTCCCGGCGCGAGCACGAGGTCGCGAAGCAGCGCCTGCAGCGCTTCCTTCCCCTCCACTTCGCCGCCGTGGATGTTGCCCTGCACGTAGACGATCGGCTTGCCGGTGGCGCGTGCCTCGGCGGGCGTCCGTACGAGCGGACGCGACGCGATCACGAGCGGGATCTCGCGCCCCTGGCTCGTGGTGCCGATCGTGCGCCGCGCCATCTTGCCGGGCGCCGCACGATCGAGCGCATCGAGGAAGGCGAGCACATCGGCGTGATGCGACGTCTCGGTATAGTTGGTCCGCTCGGCGCGCGTGCGCGGCGCGGTCTGCTGTGCGAAGGCGGTGCGGGCGAGCGCAAAGGTCGCGACCACGACGAGGGCGACAAGCGCCAGCCGGGTACGCAGGGAGAATCGACCGGGCATCACGAATGCGCCTCGAAGCTGGGGCTGAGCGTGGTTGCGAGCTGCACGTGCATGGTGGTTCCTGACATGGAGTGCCTGCAATCGGGACAGAACGACGAAGTGTAGCCAGCGACCTCGACATGCGGGTAGCGAAACCCGGAGATCACGGAATCACGAAGGCTCCCACTGCCCCGCTGAAGTCGTCGCTCACCCGGGCCACGTTGCGGGGCACCCTCCATGCGCCGCCGTCGAT
>DASSBZ010000094.1:0-5223 GCA_035698205.1 Gemmatimonadaceae bacterium
GCCCTGGGTCCCGCGGGGCACGGCTCGTCCCGGAGCGAACGGACGCCAGTCTGGGGCACCCGCCGTCGGCAGGTTTGAAATCGCGCCGGCGGGGCAGTAACTTTCGAGGCGTGCCAGTTCATGCCTCGCGCACCCCGGTCGGCCGAATTCTGTGAGGACGCTCGCCGTCATTCCGGCGCGACTCGCCGCCACCAGGCTCCCCCGAAAGCCGCTGCAGTTGCTTGGTGGACTCCCCCTGATCGTCAGGGTCTGGCAACGCGCCCTCTCCCTGGATGTCGCCGACCGTGTGGTTGTGGCCACGGACTCGGCCGAGGTGGCCCGCGCCGTCGCCGGGGCGGGGGGCGAAGCCGTGATGACGCGCGCCGACCACCCGTCCGGTACCGATCGTGTGGCCGAGGTCGCTTCGCTCGATGCCTTCCGTGACTTCGACGCGATCCTCAACCTCCAGGGCGACGAACCCTTCGTCTCCGCGGACGCGCTGCGCGGCACCCTGGCGGCGCTCCGTGCCGGTGGGACACCGCTGGCCACCGCTGCCACGCACGCGCCGTCGGACGTCCTCCAGCGCCCCGACATCGTGAAGGTCGTGACCGCCGACGACGCTCGCGCGCTTTATTTTTCGCGAGCGCCGATTCCGTGGCTGCGCGACCCGTCCGACGAGGCGCTTCTGACCCCGCTCGTGCTGCAGCACGTCGGGGTCTATGGCTATTCGCGCTCGGGGCTTCGGCAATGGGTCGAATTGCCGCCTCATCCATTGGAGCGCGTGGAACGGCTCGAACAGTTGCGCCCCCTGGCCGCGGGGATGCTCATGCGTGTGGCCATCGTCGACGAACCGCCGCAGGGCGGCATCGATACCCCCGAAGATCTCGTGCGCGCCAACGCGCGCTGGACCGAACACCACTTTGCCGGACGAACCTGATGCACACCAGCCCGAGCCAGAAGAACACCCGATTCATCTTCGTCACCGGCGGCGTGGTGTCGTCGCTGGGGAAGGGGATCGCGTCGGCATCGCTCGGCCGCCTGCTGCTCGAGCGCGGCCTCACGGTGACCATCATGAAGTTCGATCCGTACCTCAACGTCGACCCGGGCACCATGTCGCCGTTCCAGCACGGCGAAGTGTTCGTGACCGATGACGGTGCGGAAACGGACCTCGATCTCGGGCACTACGAACGATTCGTCGAACGGCCGCTCTCCCAGCTCAACAACGTCACCACCGGGCGCATCTACCTGAACGTCATCACCAAGGAGCGACGAGGGGAGTACCTCGGCTCCACGGTGCAGGTGATTCCGCACATCACCGACGAGATCAAGTCGGCGATCCGGCGCATGGCGCCGGCCAACGACGTCGTGATTGTCGAGGTGGGTGGTACGGTGGGCGACATCGAGTCGCTCCCCTTTCTCGAGGCCATCCGGCAGTTCCGCCAGGAAGTGGGCAAACAGAATTCGCTGTTCATCCACCTGACGCTGGTGCCGTACATCGCCGCCGCCGGTGAGGTGAAGACCAAGCCCACGCAGCATTCGGTGCGCGAGCTTATGGAGATCGGGATCCAGCCCGACATCCTCATCTGCCGCGCCGAGCGCCCCCTTTCGGACGACGTGAAGCGCAAGATCGCCCTCTTCTGCAACGTGGAGTTCGGCGCCGTCATCGAGAGTCGCGACGTCCCCTCCATCTACCAGATCCCGCTCGTGTTTCATGAGCAGGGGCTGGATGCGCGCGTGATGGAACGGCTCAATCTCGAAGGGCGGGAGCCCGACCTGTCGTCATGGCGTGCCATGGTGCAGCGCGTGACCTCACCGCGCGACCGCGTGCGTGTTGCCGTGATCGGCAAGTACACCGAGCTGGTGGACAGCTACAAGAGCGTGCAGGAAGCGCTCATCCACGGCGGCATCGCCAACGACGTGGGCGTGGACATCTCATGGCTGTCGAGCGACCTGTTCACCGGCTCGGACCGCGCGCGCGAGATCCTGGCAGGCTTCCATGGTGTGCTCGTGCCTGGCGGCTTCGGCGTGCGTGGCGTGGAAGGGATGGTCGAGGCCATTCGTGTCGCGCGCGAGGATGACCTGCCGTTCTTCGGTATCTGCCTCGGCATGCAGGTGGCCATCATCGAGTTCGCGCGCCATGCCGTGGGGCTCGAGGACAGCCATTCGAGCGAGTTCGCCCCCGAATGCGGCAATCCCGTGGTGAGTCTCATGGACTCGCAGCAGGGCGTGACCGACATGGGTGGCACCATGCGCCTCGGTGCGTACCCCGCGCGGCTCGCGCGTGGCTCGAAGGTGGCCGAGATGTATGGAGTGCCAGAGGTGAGCGAGCGCCACCGGCACCGCTACGAAGTGTCCAATCGCTTCCGCGATGCGTTCGTGGAGCACGGCATGAAGCTGAGCGGACTTTCCCCGGACGGCTCGCTGGTGGAGATCGTGGAACTCGTCGACCACCCGTGGTTTGTGGGGTGCCAGTTTCACCCCGAGCTGCAGTCACGTCCCATGCGGCCGCACCCGCTGTTCGCCGGATTCATTGCCGCGGCCGCGCGTCGGCGTCGGCGCACCGAATCGGCGCAGCCCGACCGGGCGCTCGTCGAAGCGGCCGACTGAGCATGCCGCCCCTCTCGCTCCTGCGGCGTGATGCGTTCTTCCTGATCGCCGGTCCCTGTGTGCTCGAGGACGACGCGTTGAACCTGCGTGTGGCCTCGCATCTGGCGCGCCTGGCGGAGCGCGTGCCCGGCGGCGTGATCTACAAGGCCAGCTTCGACAAGGCCAATCGCTCGAACGCCGCCGGTGCGCGCGGACCGGGGATGTCGCGCGGCCTGGAACAGTTGGCGCGCGTGAAGGCGGAGAGCGGACTGCCGGTTCTCACCGACGTGCACCTGCCGGAGCAGTGCGCGGAAGCGGCCGCCGTGGTGGACGTGTTGCAGATCCCGGCCTTTCTCTGCCGGCAGACCGACCTGCTGCTTGCCGCAGGCGCGACCGGCAAGGCCGTGAACGTGAAGAAGGGGCAGTTTCTGCATCCGGAAGGGATGCGGGGGGCGGTGGACAAGGTGCGCGAGGCAGGCGGCGCGGCGGTTGACGTGGCCGTCACGGAACGCGGCACCACGTTTGGATACGGCGACCTGGTGGTCGACATGCGTGCCATTCCGCGCATGCGCGTCGCCTGCGACGCCCCCGTGATCTTCGATGCGACGCACAGCGTGCAGCGCCCCGGGCAGGGCGCCGGGGGGGCGAGCGGCGGCGCCCGCGAGTTCATCCCCACACTCACCTTCGCCGCGATGTCCGCCGGCGCCGATGGGCTGTTCCTCGAGACACACCCGGATCCGGCGCGCGCACCGAGCGACGGTCCGAACATGCTGCCGCTCGACCAGCTCGATGCATTGGTAGACCGCGCCATCGCATGCTGGCAGCTCGCGCACGCATGATAGACGCGACCGCGGCCCGGCGCATCCGGCTCGTGGGACTGGATGTTGACGGCGTGCTCACCGAGGGCGGCGTCTACCTCGGCGACGTGGAGGGGGCGTCGCACGAGTTCAAGCGCTACGACATCCAGGACGGGCTGGGCATTCACCTGTTGAAGATGGCCGGGATCATCCCGGTGATCGTCACGGGGCGCGTGTCGGAGAGCGTCCGCCTGCGCGCGAAGGAGCTCGAGATCGATGACGTGGTGCAGGTGAAGGGCGCGTTCAAGGTGCCGCCCTTCATGGCTGTGCTCGAACGACATGGCGTCTCGCTGGAAGAAGCGGCGTTCATCGGCGATGACCTGCCGGACATCCCGGTGCTCGAGCTCGTGGGGCTCCGGGTCTGCGTCGCGAACGCCACGCGCGAGGTCCGCGAGCTGTGTCACGTGCGGCTCACGCGCCCCGGCGGCGGCGGCGCCGTGCGCGAGTTCGTGGAGCATCTGCTCGATGCGCGCGGCGACTGGGAGCGTGTCATGCAGGGCTACCTGGACGAACGCCGCGACGGCGTACGACAGCACGGCGCATGAACGACCGCGACCTGCTTGAACGCGGCCACCGTGTGCTTCGCACGGAGGCCGAGGCGCTGGCCGAGACCGAGCGACGGCTCGGCGATTCGTTCGTGGCCGCCGTCCGGTTGCTCGCCGCCTGCACGGGGCGCGTGATTGTGACCGGCGTCGGCAAGTCCGGGCTGATCGGGCACAAGATCGCCGCCACCCTCACGTCGACCGGCACCGCCGCCACATTCCTGCACCCCGTGGAGAGCGTGCACGGCGATCTCGGCATGGTCGGCGCCGACGACGTCGCGATACTGCTCTCGAAGAGCGGCGAAACCGAGGAGCTGCTCGCCCTGCTGGAGCATCTCGAGCGATTCGGCGTCCGCAGCATCGCGATCACCGGCAACGAGAGCTCCACGATCGCGCGGCTGGCGGACGTCTCGCTCGATGGATGGGTCCGGGAGGAAGCCTGCCCCCACGACCTCGCCCCCACCACGAGCACCACCGTGGCGCTGGCGCTGGGCGATGCCCTGGCCGTCGCGCTGCTCGAGGCCAAGGGATTCCGGCGCGAGGACTTTGCTCGCCTGCACCCCGGTGGATCGCTGGGACGGCGGCTGCTCACGCGGGTCGCCGACGTCATGGTTGCCGAGCCATTGCCGGTGCTGCCGCCCTCCGCACCGATGAAGCAGGTGGTCCGGGCGCTCGCGTCGCATCGCGGCATCGTGATGATCACGAGCGATGACCGCCTCGAGGGTGTGTTCACGGCGGGCGATTTCACCCGCCTGACCGAGCAGGACCCCACCTTTCTCGACGTGTCCGTAACCGACGTGATGACGCGCGACCCCAAGGTTGCCGAACGCGAGGAACTCGCCAGTGCCGTGGTGTACCGGATGGAGCGTCACGGGATCATGGCGATGCCCGTGCTCGATTCCAACGGGTCCATCTGCGGCGTGGTGCACTTGCACGATCTGATGCGGGCGGGGGTGGCGTGAGGCGGATCTCGGTGGTGCTCGCGGTCGCGGCGGCGGCCCTCGCCGGCGCGTGCAAGCAGAATGGCGCCGAGCCTCCGGTGGCCACCGATCTCGCGGCGGACAGCGCCGAGCAGGTGCTGTATGGGGTCCACTGGATGGTCACAGGCAACGGCATCGCCCGCGGGGAGATGTTTGCCGATAACATGTACACCTACGACGACAACACCCGCCTCGACCTCAGGCAGGTGCGCACGACCTTTTTCAACTCCGTCGGCGCGAAGGACGGGACGTTGACGGCAAAGCGCGGTGCCTACAACG
>DASSBZ010000095.1:0-5612 GCA_035698205.1 Gemmatimonadaceae bacterium
GTCGCGCAGCGCGATGTTGAAGCGCGGGCGATGCTCCTTGATCAGGTTGCTCTCGAGAATGAGCGCGTGTGCCTCGCTGGGCACCACGATGGTCTCGAGTCCGCGCACCTGCCGGATGAGCAGCTGCGTCTTGGGGCTCTCGAGGTGGTCGGACGCGAAGTAGCTGCGCACCCGCGAACGAAGGCGCTTGGCCTTGCCCACGTATAGCACGCGCCCCCCCTCGTCCTTCCAGAGATAGACGCCCGGCGCTTCCGGCAGGTGCGGAATGCTCGCGGCAACGTCGTCCGGCGGTAGAATCATGACACGCGAAAGCTAGGACGCGCGCCGCCTCCGTAGCCGCCGCACCAGCGCCCGCGCCTCGGGCACACCCAGCGCGATCGCCAGGCCGATGTAGATGACCCCGAACGCAGCCACCACCAGCACGCCGCGCTGCACCGGAGCGACGGCCGCCAGTCGCAGCGCCAGGGCATACGACGCCGCGCCGGCGAGCGCAGCCAGCCCCCAGAGCGTTGCCATGCGCTGCCACGGCACGCGCGAGGTGCCGATCCGCGCCTCGACGGCACGACGGAGCAGCAGGAACTCCACCCACGCGGCGAGCCCCGCCGACGACGAGAGACCGGCGATGCCCCACATGGGGTCCAACCCCATGCGGGCTGGCAGGACCAGCGCACCCATTACGCCGAGCGAGATCGTGAGCGCCACCCGGATGACCGCGAACCGGAACGGCGTCTTCGTATCCTGGAGCGCATAGAGCACCGACGCGTACAGCCGCCCGCTGGTCGAGGCCAGCAGGCCGATGGCGGACCCGCCGAGGATCGTCCAGATCCAGCGCGAATCGGCGGCGGTGAAACGGCCGGACTGGAAGATCATCGCCGCGAGCACGTTGCCGATGGCCACGAACGCCGCCGCCGACGGCACGACGAAGAAGGCGATCCGCGCCAGCCCGCCAGCGAGTCGATCGCGCAGTGCGCCGGCGATCTCGCCGGCCGTGCCGGTGGCGCGCGACATCGCCGGCAATTCGGCGGCCGAAACCGCCATGCCGAACAGCGACACCGGCAGCATGGCCAGCGTCTGCGCGTTCGTCAGCAGGAATACCGCGCCAACGGGGAGGAGCGAGGCGATGAGCTGATCGGCATAGCCGCTGACCTGCACGACGCCGCGGCCGGCGACGACCGGCCCGAAGTTGCGCACGATCATCCGCACGCGCGCATTGGCGGTGGAGAACGCGAAGCGCAGCCCCGGCGCCACGCGTCGCACCGTGGGCCACTGTACCAGCAGCTGCAGCGCGCTCCCCGCGACCGCCGCCCAGGCAACCAGCGTCGCGATGCCGGTCAGCGACCGGCCGCCGGCGAACAGCAGCAGCGCGCCGATGATCGCGAGATTCCACGCCACCGGCGCCGCGTATGACAGAAAGAAGCGATGATGCGAATTGAGGATGCCGATGCACCAGGCCGACATCACGAGCAGCGCCGTCCCGGGGAACAGGATGCGGACGAGCTGGATCGTCAGCTCACGCCGTTCGCCCGTGAATCCCCACAGCAGCACGCGCACGATCAGCGGCGCCGCGACGATGCCGACGACCACCACGATGGCACTGACCACCGCGAGCAACGCGCCGATGGCGCCCGCCACGCGCGAGGCCTCCTCGTCCTCGCCATCCTCGAGCAGGCGGGCGTACACCGGGATGAACGATGCCGAGAGCACCCCCTCGCCGAGCAGATTCTGGAGGATGTTGGGGGCGCGGAACGCCGCCGTCAGTGCATCGGCGGCGAACGTGGTCCCGAGATAGCTGGCAATGAATCGCTGACGTACGAGGCCGACGAGGCGGCTGAGCAGGATGCCCGCCCCGACCAGCAGGGCATGACGACCGTCAGTGCGCGCGCGCATCCATCGACGCGATGCCCGTCTCGATCGCCGACGACGCGCCGGTCACGGTCGCGGCCCAGGCATCGGCGTCGCGCTGCAATGCATCGAACAGCTCCGGACCATGCCGCGCCAGGAAGGGCATGCCGTTCAATGCGCGCTCCTGTCGCTTGTTGAACGGGAACAGTGCCCCGCGGGCGGTCGCGATGCGCTGCATGAGCGTCTGTTCCCGGCGCTTCACCCCCGCCACCAGGCGCCGTTCCAGCCGCTGGATGCGCTGCTGCACGTCGCGTCGCGCCCCGTCGAGCACTTCGGATGGAACGAGCGTCGGCGTCATCGGCACGCGAAGCGCATCGAGCCGTTGGTCGAACGTGGTGCGGAGCTCTTCGAGGGCGCGCGTGGCGGCCGCGGGCATCGCCACGCGTGCCAGCCGCCCTTCCACGGCATACGGTATGGCAAAGTCATCGACTTCGAGCTGCAGGTCCTCGAGGATCCGCTGCACATGCGGCTCGATGACGGTCACCGACCAGCGCGGCACCGCCAGCGGTCGCGCGACACCGAGCGCATCCGCCACTGCGCCGACCTGCGCGAAGTACGCCAGTTCGCCCGGGCCGGCGAGATAGGCGACGGTGGGGAGAATCGCTCGCTCCACCACCGGTCGCAGAAGCACGTTAGGCGAGAGGTCGGCCCCCGGGTGGCGGGGCCAGCTCGCTCCACCGGTCGCGCTCGCCACCGGGATGCGCTCCTTGGCCGTGGCCGATCGCTCGAAGACGAGCGAGAGGTCTGCCATCTCCGTGACCTGCGGCGAGTAGCCCCCATCGATCAATTCCTCGGAGCGCACGTGCAGCGCCGCGGCCACCTCTCCCGCGCCGGCGAGAGCACGGCGGAGCAGCGGCTCGCTACATCGCGCGACGACCGGGTGTGAACAGTCAAGGACGGCGATACCGAGCGGTTCGAGCATGGTCCGCAGCAGCGATACGTAGGCACCGCCGACGGTCGCGCCTTCCGCGTACGCGGCGGCAACGGTCTCGATCACGTCCGGCCGCACCGCCGCCCCGGTGGCGTTCGCGAGCACCGCGAGCTGCTCCGACACGTCGCCGAGCGGACGGTGCGACATCGGGGCGCCCTCCGTGCCCAGCGGGTCCATCTGCAGTCGCCGTGCCCCCCCCGTGACGGCGACGACCGTGTGGGACGCCTCGGCGAAGTCGGCATCGTCGGTGGCCGCCCAGAATACCGGCGCCACCGGCACCCCTGTCGCCGCTTCGAGCGACTGTGCGAGCGCCAGCGCGCCAAGCGCCTTGGTCCAGGTGTACATCGGCCCGCCGAAGAGCCCGGGCTGCTGCCCCGTGGTGACCACGACGCCGCGCCCTTCGCGGACCCGGGCCAGCCTGGCCGCTGCTTCGCCGCTGGCCGCGAACGCGGGCAGGAGCGCCGTCAGCGACTCCTGGAGGGTGGTGTCGCCCCGCACCCGCTCGATGCGCGCGCGCCAGCCGTCGACATTCGCTGGAACGGCATCGTACCACGCAGCCGGCGCAGTACCTCTCACGACCGCGCGGGCAAGCGGCGAGCCGCCGAGCGGTTCACGTCGAATCACGAGGGCTGCGGCGGACATTGCGACAAATCTATATCCCGGTTGACCCGGCGTGCCCGGAGCGGAATCGGAGCGACGACCTACTTGTGATATGGCTCCCCGCGCCCGATGGTCCCCGCGCGGTAGAGCTGTTCGGCGAGCACGAGTCGTGCTATCTCGTGGGGCAGCGTCCACGGCGCGAGCGCCAGCCGGGACTCGGCGGCGTCGAGCACCGCCGTGGCGAGGCCATTCGCGCCACCGATGACGAAGGACACGTCGCGAGCATCTTCGCGAAGCTGCTGTATCCAGGCGGCGAAGGCGTGCGAATCGAGAGTCCGCCCGCGCGCGTCGCAGGTGATGATCCGACCGGCCGCGGCGGCGAGGAGCCGGTCGCCTTCCCTCGCGATCACGGTGGACGACTCGGTACCGCGCCGCCCTGGTTCTTCCCGCACCTCAGTCACCGTGACGGGCCAGTAGCGACCGGCGCGCGATTCGTAGTCGTGAATGAGCGAGGCGAGCCCCGCATCCCTGGGGCGCCCCACGACAACGATTCGGAACTGCATGGACGATGTGCGGGCAATCCGGCGGCGTGTGCCGGCCGGATCGCCCGTGGCGGATCAGGCGTAGATGCCGCGAAGGCGATGGACAGTGGCGACCCGGCTGATGGCGCTCATGTACGCCGCCGTGCGCATGTTCACCTTGTGCTGCGTCGCGAGCGCGAGCACGCTGTCGAACCCGTGCTGCATGAGGTCGCGCAGCCGCTCGTTCACCACGTCCTCGCTCCAGAAGTAGCCGCCGCGGTCCTGCACCCATTCGAAGTAGGAGACCGTCACGCCACCGGCGTTGGCGAGGATATCGGGGATGACGAACACCCCCTTCTCCTCCAGAATGGCGTCGGCGGCCGCGGTCGTCGGCCCGTTGGCCCCCTCGCAGATGATGCGGGCGCGGATCCGGTCGGCGTTCTTGCGCGTGATGACGTTCTCCATCGCGGCCGGCAGCAGCACATCCACTTCCATCGTGAGCAGCTCTTCGTTGGTGATCGCGTCGCCGCGCGGATAGCCCTCGAGCGTCTTGTGCTCGCGAATCCAGCCGATCGCCTCGTCCACGTCTATGCCGGCCGCGTCGTGAATGCCACCGGTCCGGTCGCTGATGGCAACGATGCGGCAGCCCTCGGCCGCGAGGAGCCGGGCGGCCGTGGAGCCGACGTTGCCAAAGCCCTGTACCGCGACCGTCGTGCCCCGCACGTTCATGCCCAGGTGGGCCAGCGCCTCGCGCGTGACGATCATGCAGCCGCGCCCCGTGGCCTCGCGGCGCCCGAGCGACCCACCCATCTCCACCGGTTTCCCGGTCACCACCGCCGTGACGGTGTGGCCCACGTGCATGGAGTAGGTGTCCATGACCCAGGCCATCACGCGTTCGTTGGTGTTGACGTCGGGGGCCGGCACGTCGGAATCGGGGCCGAGGGTGTTGATGATGCCAGCCGTGTACCGGCGCGTGAGTCGTTCCAGTTCGCCCACGCTCATGGACAGCGGATCGCAGACCACTCCACCCTTCGAGCCGCCGAACGGCACGTTGACCACGGCGCACTTCCACGTCATCCAGGCGGCGAGCGCCGTCACTTCGTCGAGCGTGACGTTGAGATCGAACCGGATGCCGCCCTTGGCCGGTCCACGCGACGTGTTGTACAGCACGCGGTGTCCCGTAAAGACCTCCACCTCGCCATTGTCCATCATGACCGGCACCGACACCGTGATCTGCTTCTCGGGGTGGCGCAGCACCTTGTACAGGCCGGGCTCGAGGTCGAGCAGTTCGGCGGCGCGATCGAACCGCGACATCATCGCCTCGAACGGGTTCTCCTCGTTGAGGAAGCGGTCCTTGTCCGGGCGGACGATGCGGTGCGTTGGCAGGCGAAGGTCGGTGGTCATGGCGAGACGGGGTGCCGGCCGGGGCCGGTGAGTGATGTCGATGCTTCTCGTGCGCGAATCGCGGCGATCACGGAATCGAGGATGGCGTCCACCGCCGACCCGCCGCGCTCTGCCACGACGAGCTGTGAAAGATACCAGACCGGGGGCGCGGCGCGAGGCCAGAGCGGTCCCAGCTTGACGGCATCCTTGAGCGTACAGACGATCCGGTCGGCCGCGGCGGCACGCTGCACGAGGCGGCTCACGTCGTCGCCATC
>DASSBZ010000096.1:0-72976 GCA_035698205.1 Gemmatimonadaceae bacterium
ATTATTTCCGCGTGCTCGGCATTGCGCCACGTCTCGGCCGGAACTTCATTCGTGCCGACGATCGACCGGGCGGTGCAAACGTCGCGGTACTGAGCGATGCGCTCTGGCGGCGACGGTTCTCCGCTGATGCTGGTATCATCGGTGCGCCGATCACCATCGACGGTGTCAGTTTCACCGTCGTGGGTGTCATGCCCCCCGGATTCGAGAACGCCAGCGCGCCAGCCGCCGAGCTGTGGACGACGCTGCAATACGACATGACGCAAGGCAGGGCGTGGGGGCACCATCTCCGGCTCATCGGCCGGCTGCGCAATGGCGTCACACCGGTGCAGGCAGAGCGCGAGCTCGATCGCATTGCGCTCGACCCCATTCCGGAGTTCCCGCGCCCCGACTGGGCGTCGCTGGCGGATGGCCTCACCGTGCGTTCGCTGCAGCACGATGTCACGGCGGCGGTGCGGCCGGCGCTCCTGGCAATCCTCGGTGCGGTGATCGTCGTGCTCGTCATCGCCTGCGTGAACGTGACCAACCTGCTGCTCGCCCGCGGTGCTCAACGGCGCGGGGAGTTTGCGCTCCGCGCCGCACTCGGCGCCGGCCAGGGGCGACTCGTCAGGCAGTTGCTCACGGAGAGCCTGCTGCTCGCGAGCATGGGTGGAGTGCTGGGCATGTTCGTCGCCATCGCCGGCATTCGCCTGTTCGTCGCCCTCAGTCCACCCGCGCTGCCCCGCCTGTCCGCGATCTCGCTGGACGCGAGCGTCTTCGCGGCCGGACTGCTCGTGACGACATTGACCGGGCTGGCCTTCGGGCTCATGCCGGCGGTGCACGCCGCCCGCAGCGATGCGCGTGGCGCGCTCACCCAGGCGTCGTCACGCGCCACGGGGGATCGCCGTCGCGCACGCAGCGCCCTGGTGGTTGCCGAAGTGGCGCTGGCACTCGTACTGCTCGTGACTTCGGGGCTGCTGCTCCGGAGCCTCAACCGGCTGTTCGATGTCGACCCGGGGATCGTTCCGGAGCACCTGCTCACCCTGCAGGTGCAGGCGTCCGGCGCGCGTGCCGCAGACGACAGCGCGGTACGGCGGTTCTTCGCCGAAGCACTCGACGCGGTTGCCGCGACTCCGGGCGTCGCATCGGCGGCGCTCGTGAGCCAGTTGCCGATGAGCGGTGACGTTGACCGTTATGGTGTTCGCTTCGAACCGGCACCGCAGGATGATCCCGGCGAGGTGAGCGGAACCTTCCGGTACGCGATCAGTCCCGGCTACGTCGCGACGATGGGGATCCCGCTCAAGCGCGGCCGGCTGCTCACCACCTTCGATCGCGACGGCGCTCCACTCGTCGCGCTCGTGTCCGAATCGATGGCGCGCCGGCGGCTCCCCGGGCTCGACCCGGTTGGACTACGGTTGCGAATCGGCGACGGATCGCTTGTCACCGTGGTCGGTGTCGTCGGCGACGTGAAGCAGCTGTCGCTGGCCACGAACGATCCCGACGCCGTGTACGTCCCTGCGACC
Source organism: Gemmatimonadaceae bacterium (assembly GCA_035698205.1). Taxonomy (GTDB): domain Bacteria; phylum Gemmatimonadota; class Gemmatimonadetes; order Gemmatimonadales; family Gemmatimonadaceae; genus DASSBZ01. The sequence continues at coordinate 1,500 of DASSBZ010000096.1, forward strand.
CAGTGGCAGTTCGCCGATCGGGTGATGTCAGTGGTGGTTCGGGCGTCGGGCGACGCCTCGGCGCTGGCGCCGGCCGCGCGCAGCGCGATATGGAGCGTTGATCGCACGCAGGGGATTGTGCGCGTGGCAACCATGGAGGAGCTGCTCACGCGTTCGGCCGCCGAGCGACGGTTCGTGCTGCTGCTGTTCGAGGCGTTCGCGATAGCCGCGCTCGTGCTGGCGGCGGCGGGGCTGTACGGCGTGATCTCAGGGAGCGTCGCCGAGCGAACGAAGGAGCTGGCCGTGCGCTCGGCGCTGGGCGCGACGCGCGGCGATGTGCTGGCGATGATCGTGGGGCAGGGGATGCGCCTGACCGTGGTGGGGGCCGGAATCGGGCTGGTTGGCGCTGTTTGGGCCACCCGGATCATTGCATCCATGCTGTTCGGTGTGTCGCCGCTCGATGCGGTGACGTACGCGGCGGTGCTGGCGTTGCTGGCCGGCGTGGCGCTGGTGGCATGCGCCGCGCCGGCATGGCGGGCGCTGCGGGTGGACCCGGCGGGGGTGCTTCGCGGGGAATAGCGGGAGGCGGGGGACTGTCAGAGGGGGCTCGTATCCTGTCGAGGCCGCCGTGTGCACGTCAGGGAACGAGCTCGGCGGCCGGCCAGATCATCGCAGCCGGCGATGAGGCCGATCCCATTCCTCAGAGGTTGCCCCATTCCCGATTTGCGAGGTGCGCCGCACTCCTGATGCTCGTGCTGTCCGGTACCGCCTGTTATCACGCGGGCCGGCTGCCGGCGATACCGCACGCTCGGTAGGCACGGGATCGGCAGCGACGGATGTCACCGAAGGCGACCCCCGAGCACAGCCTGATCATCGCTGAGTATTCGAGGCTCGCGCCGTACGTCCTCCTCGCGCTCCGGGTTCTCGATCGATCCGGAGCGCGAGGCGGTTCGGTCGCGTCCTTGCACTCAGTCCTCTCGCCCCACGACGGTGATGCTCGTCTTCACCCTCGTCAGGCGACGGCCATCGCGTTGCTCGACGGTCACCTCGAGCTCCCCGCGCGGGCGTGCGATTGGCAGCGTGATCGCGAACCGCCCGTCGGGGCCGACTGCGACGCCGCTCGCCACGACCTCGTCGTCGAATCGAATCTCAATGCCCTGGCCGGTCACGAACTCGCTGCCGCGCACGGTCACTGAATCTCCCGACTCCGCTACCGATGGAATCATCGAACGGCCGGCGCTGAGTACAACCACGCGTGGCGTACGACTCGCAGCGAGCGGGATGGATTCCCGGCCGAGCACGAGGGCGACGAGGCGAGCACTGTCGAGTATCACCCCCTGCACATGCCGCCCCTGTGCTGACGCACGGCCCATCATCCGCCGCAGCGCCGCGCCCTCGCCGGGCATGTACTCGTCAGGCACGGTGAGCGGTATCTCGCGCCCATCACGCCCCACCTGGACGACGCTGCCGTTGGAGATGCGAAGCTGCTGGACCTGGTCGCCATCGAGCTGCAGGTCGCTCACCCAACCGTTCGAGACCGCCACGAGCGAACACGTCGCACACATCAGCGAATCCGTGAGTCCGTCGAACGGCCGCGCCGTCGCGCCGGACAGGGCGACGACCACGAGCGAATCGAGGGGCACCACGGGGCCGGGGGGCGGCGGGAACTGGCACCGCCCGTTCGCCGGAGGTTCCCGCCTGACGCTCACCGTCCACAGCCCGCGGCCATACGACGACATCCAGATCGATCCGGTTGGCGGGAAGTAGAACGATGAGATCCAGGGTGCGGCCCTGGAGCCAGCCACCTGCTTCCAGGTGAGTCCACCGTCGGCCGAGCGAATGATGCCATTCTGCATCGTGCCGACAAGGATGTGGCAGGAGTTGGTGGGATCCCACGCAATGGTTGTCACGAACGAACGCTCGCTGCGCGAGAGCAGGAACCGTCCGGAGTCCGTCACGGCTGTCGTGAGTTGCGGCAGCGGATACCAGCTCGCCCCGCCATCGGACGATGCCTTCATCTGGCCATCGATGATGTCGGGCGCGATGAGGTGATTGCTCGAGGCGGGGTCGACACCGAAGACGACGTACGTCGCCTGCCCCGTGCGCAGCAGGCCTAACGACTGCATGCCATTCGTGTCCGCGGCGCGCACCGTGGCCTGCGCCCCGACGTCCTGCGCGCGCATGAGGCCGAACAGTGCCGGCGTAGCGCCGCCGCCTTCGACGCCGATGTACGCCACGGGGTTGTCGAGTGCGCCGGCGAACTGTGCCGGGCCGCGCGGGCGCCGGTTGATCGTGAACGACGGCGACCACGACGTGCCCCGGTCGGGACTGAGGAAATAGTCGAAGGTGCCTTGTCCGGTGTTGGGCACCTCCTGCAGATAGGTCGCGCCAACAAGCTGCACTGGCGGATCGGCCTTGTTCGCGGCGCTCCCGGTGGGGGCGTTGAGAAATGACGGGGGCGGATTGTGCTGCCCCACGTGCGCCGGCACGATGAAGTTCCGGCAGCCTCCACACGATCGGCCCGTCACTTCGCCATCCACGTGCGCAGGGTTCGCCGCATCCCCGCGCAGGAACGCACCCTCGCAGCAGATGGAGCCGTCCCACGTCTGTCCGCCGTCCGACGAGCCTTTGATGTCGTTGTCCTGCGTGCCGTAGTAGAGATCCGTGTGCGGGGGACTGCCGTCGACGAAGCGGCCGGTGATCTCGCCGATCTGGAGCGCGGCGTAGCCACCATAGGCGCTGCCGGTGAGTGTCCAGGTGGTGCCGTTGTCTGGGGTGAGATGCACGCCGCCGTCGGTGGTGAGCATGAGCGGCGCGGTGTTGTCGGGCGTGAACGCGAGGTCCGACGGATCGCGGTGATCCATCTTGCTCGGCTCCTTCCATTGGTTGCTGCCCCCCGGCGCTGCGGTGGTGACCGTCTGGCGCCGGATGGTGAATCCGTCGCCGTAATAGACGTCGACGTGCGTGTCATTGCCGTCGAGTGAACGGCCGTCGCGGATGAACGATTCGCGGTTCATGCTCCACCGCGGCGCGGCCATCTGTGACCATGTGGCGCCGCCATCTTCGGTGAACCAGACGCGTCCGTCACGCGCGGTGTGATGGAAAATGGGCGTGTTGGTCCACCATGGCGAGGCAAACGCGTGGATCGCGAAGGCGCCGCCGGAGTCGGGTGCCACGGTGGACGGCTGCCACGATCCGCCGTTCAGGAAGAAGAGTCGCCGATCATCGTTCGCGACGCCTCGTGCGCGGTTGACCACGAGCAACGCGCGAACGCGGTGCTGAAGCGAATCGAAGCGCGGTGGGGCCAGCGGGTCGAGTCGCTGGATGGAGAAGGTGGCGCCGTCATCGGTACTGACGGCGATCCCGCAGTCGGTTGCGACGTGGAACGTGTGGGTGAGCGGCATGTGCGAGATGCCGCGTGCCTCGGGGCGCGTGCGACAGCCGGCATCCGGTGCCGGTGGCCAGCCAGTCGGTCGACGCCACGACGCGCCGCCGTCGACGCTCCGCCAGATCCCGCCACCCGAGACGGCGCGAAAGTCGTCGCGCGCGGTCGCGATCACCACATCGTGGTTCAGCGACGCGATCTCGACGTCGATGGGCGCGATGGTGGGGAACCCGTCGAGATGGTGGAAGCTCTCGCCGCCATCGAGCGTGCGGAACAGCCCACCGCTCTCGCTGCCGACGATCAGCCGGCGTTCGTCGGAGAAGTCGACCGCCACGGCGACGGCGCGTCCTCCCTGCGGCACGCGTGGCGGAACGATGGTCACATCGCTCGCGCAGGTACACCCCGACCAGCCGAGCGTAACGAGGACCATGAAAGCAAAGCGTCGCATGTGTCACCTCCGGCAAGGGACTGCGGCGAACATGACGCGCGGAGGACAGACGGCGATGTCAGAGGCCCCCGCGAGGTTGGGAGCGTAGCGCTGAGCCCGCTGGACGAAGCGCGTCAACCGCTCACTCCCACGCCCGCCCGCAATGTCCCCTGCTTCGATTCAGGCGCCGCCAGACGACTCCGGTGCGGTGCCGTGCTGGCCCGCCGGCGACACCGTCACGCCGGCGAACCGATGCCACGATGCCGCCTGGCGCCGTGCATGGCGACGACAGCGACGTGCCCTCGAGCGCTTCCCGCATCATGTCCAACCGATCGTCATGCTCGGCGATTCCACCGTATCGTGCTGGGCCCACGCGTCGCGCGGACGGGTGCCGTGGGCTCGCCACTTCGCCGACATCGCACTGAACTGCGGCGTGAAGGGCGACGAAACGCAGCACCTTCGCTGGCGACTGCGCGAAAGCGAGTGGAACGACATCGAGCCGCGGGCGGTCGTGGTGAGCTGCGGAGCCAACCATCGCTACCGCGACAGCGCCGCGGCAGGGTACGCGGCGGGGCTCCGCGCGCTGGTCCACGACCTGTCGAAGCGCTGGCCGGCGACGCCCCGGATCCTGTTGTCGATGCCCTGGGCGGAACTTCCGGATCGCATCGTATCTCCGCTGTTCGAACAGTTCGCCGACGCGACGAGACGGATCGCGTCCGAGCGGGTGAACGGGCACGCGAGTGCGGCGCTGGTTCTTCGGGACTGGTGTCTGCCTGACGGGAGGCTGGACGAGAACATGGTGAATGACGACGTGCACCCCACTCGTTCTGGCTATTCACACCTCGTCGGCGCGCTTCGCGCGGCATTTGCCGAGGTCGACGTGCGGTTGGCACCGCCGCGCTCGGGCTGGGGAGCGCGACTGACCGAACCGCTGGCGCGCGTGCGCGACCGGCTGATGCGGTAGGGCAGGGGCGCTTGCGGGACCAGACAGGTTGCTGACCGCTGCAGGGTAGAGGTCTGCAGAGCGAGCCCGGCAGGTGTGCATTCCGGAATCGGCCGGCCTGATGCGCATGTGGTCGACTCCCGAGGCGGTGGTGGCGGTTGTACGTCCAGTTCGTCCAGTTTATACTGAACACACTGGACCGCCGCAATATTCCGCTCTGTCAGAGCATTTCAGTGCAGGAGCCGCCCGTGATCGAAGCTGCCGCCTCGGAGTTCATCGAGCGTATGGGGATCGTCCTCAGCGACGACGGGATGCCCCGCATCGCCGGCCGCATCTTCGGGCTGCTGCTCGTCTCCCCCGACGAAGTCTCCCTCGACGAAATCGCCTGGTCGCTCGGCGTCAGCAAGGCCAGCGTCAGCTCGGATACGCGTCGCCTGGAGCAACGCGGGTTGCTCGAACGCGTCAGTCGACCGGGGGATCGGCGCGACTACTTCCGTATGCGTCCCGACCTGCTTTCCAACCTCATGGAGTACCGGCTGCGCCGATGGAACCGCGTGCGCGACGCCGTCGCGGAGGGTCGACGCGCGCTGCAGGGCGAGTCGCCGGTAGTCGATGAACGACTCGCCGACCTCGCCGATGGCCTCGAGCACTCGATCGTCAACCTCGCCGGCGCCCTGGAACGGTGGCGTGCCAGCCGGACGACAGCGGATCCCGCGCCGATGGAGCGCGCATGAACGACCGGTCCCGATCGTTGCAATGTCTGGTCACCCCGGAGTATTTCGCGCGACGTACACGGCGCGGTGCGGCCGCCGCTTCGCGCGTGCCATTCATCGAGTCGCTGCTCGTGGTCACGGTGCTCGGCACGATGGCGATCGCGCATCCGCTGGCGGCGCAATCGATTGCGAATTTCGCTGACAGCGTCATCGTCCTCTCCTCCGCCGGTGCCGCTGCGCGGATCGCCGCGGCCCACGGCGTCGGCGTGGAGGAGGCGCGCCTTCGCGTCGAGCAGGCGGAGGCACGAATCGGGCAGGAGCGTGCCGGGCTGCTGCCGTCGGCATCGCTCGAGGTGAGCGACGGACGTCGCACGTTCAACACCGCCTCCTTCGGCATCGACTTTCCCACGCAGCCGGGCGAGCCACCACTGTTCGATCCCGAGGGTCAGGTCGAGGGACCGGTGCGAACGGTGGACATTCGTGGCCGCGTCACGGCGCCGCTGCTCAACCTGTCGGCGCTGGCGCGGGTGCACTCGGCGCGCGCGGAAGCGCGTGCCACCGAGGCGGCGAGCGCGAACTCGGCCCGGTCAGCCGCGCTGTCCGGTGCGATGCGCTTTGTCCGCGCCGTGCGCGCACAGTCGCTGATCCGCGCGCGCGAGGCCGATTCGACCCTCGCCACCGAGCTGCTCGGCATTGCGCGCAGTCAGTTGGCGGCCGGGGTGGGGGTGGGGCTCGATGTGACGCGCGCACAGGCACAGGTCGCGCGGGCGCATGCCGATCTCATTTCCGCGCGCATCGATCGTGATCGGGCCCGGCTCGAGCTCGCCCGCGCGTTAGGTATCCCGCTCGACAGCAGGCTCGCGCTCCCCGATTCGCTCCCGCCGCCGGCCGGCGTGGCCACCGTCGTGCCGGATGCCGTGGACGCGGCGGTGCGACAGCGCGCCGACGTGCGCGCGGCCGACCTCGACCTCGAGGCCGCGCGCCGGGACGTCACCGCGATTCGCGCCGAGCGACTCCCCGTCATCGGGGTGTTTGCCGACGACGGACGGACAGGACTCGATTACTCGACGCTGCTCGAGACGTACACGTATGGTGTGCAACTCACGATTCCCGTCTTCGAAGGATTGCATCGGCACAACCGGATCGCGGAGCAGCGGGCGATCGCCCGTGAACTGGATGTACACCGCCGCGATCTCCGCCAGCAGGTGGCGCTCGAGGTGCAGAGCGCCACGCTCGAACTGGACGCCGCCGCCGGCCAGGTGGAGGCCGCCCGCGGACGCCTTCGCCTGGCCGAACTGGAGGTGTCGCAGGCGCGCGACCGGTTCACCGCCGGTGTGAGCGGCAACGCCGACATCGCGAGCGCCCTGCTGTCCCTGAACCAGGCGCGCACCGCGCTGATCAACGTGCTCGCGGCAGCGCAGGAGGCGCGCGTCGCGCTGGCCGCCGCGAGCGGCACCATTACGGATCTTCCCTGACCGCGTCAACCGGAAATCATGACCATGCCCGTACAAGAGGATTCCGAGCGAGGCGTCGCTGCGTCGATGTCGAACGGATCCGGACAGGCGCCGGCGTCGACCGGCGCATCGGCTGCGCCCGTACCCGCGCCGGCTTCTCCCCGCCGCGCGATCATGCTCGGCGTCGCGGCACTCGCCCTGGTGGCCGGCCTCATCTGGGGGTGGCAGAAGTGGAGCTACTGGCGCGTGCACGTGAGCACCGACAATGCACAGGTGGATGGTCACGTGCTCCCCGTGCTCGCGCGGGTTGGCGGCTACGTGACGACGCTGCGTGTGGAGGAGAATCAGCACGTCAACGCGGGAGATACGCTGCTCGCGCTGGACGATACGGATTACCGGTTGCGTGTGGCGCAGGCCGAAGCCGACCTGCGCGCGGCCGAGGCGGCCGCGGGCGCGGGGGAGGCCACCGGCCAGGCCGAGGCGGCGGTAGCGCAGGCGTCCGGGGAGGAGGCGGCGCTCGACGCGCGGATCATCGCCGCAGGGGCCGCCCTCACGCGGGCGAACAGCGACCTGGCGCGCGCCCGCGAGCTGGCGGCGAAACAGATCGTCTCGCGTCAGGCACTCGACGCGGCGCAGGCGGCCGCGGTACAGGCCGACGCCAACCTGCAGGCGCTGCAGCGGCAGGCGGATGCGGCGGGATCGACCGTGCTGTCGGCGCACGCCGGCGTGCGGCTCGCGCGGGCGCGATTGGCGGCCGCGCAGGTGGCGCGCGAAAACGCCGCGCTCCAACTGTCCTATACGCGCGTCGTGGCACCCGCCAGCGGCAACGTGGCGCGCCGGCAGGTGGAGCCGGGGCAGCTCGTGCAGCCGGGGCAACCCCTGCTCAGCATCGTGGCCGACTCCGGCGTGTGGGTCACGGCGAACTTCAAGGAGACACAGCTGGCGGACATTCGCGTGGGCAGCCGCGCGGCGATCGAGGTGGATGCCTATCCCGACTGCGAGGTCGAGGCGACGGTGGAGAGCATCGGCTCCGCGACCGGCGCACGGTTCGCGCTCCTGCCCCCCGACAATGCCACCGGCAACTTCACGAAGGTCGTGCAGCGCGTGCCGGTGCGGCTGGCCGTGGCGAGCGGCTGTGGTGACGGGCACCCGCTAAGGCCCGGCATGTCCACCGAGGTGGGCGTCGTCACACGGTGACAGCAACCGCTGTTCAGGACCTCGATACGGGGGATCCACACAAATACATCATCGCGCTTGCGGTGGTGCTCGCGTCGCTGATGCAGGTGATAGACACTTCCATCGTGAACGTGGCGATCCCGCACATGATGGGGAACTTCGGCGCGAACCTCGACGAGATCGCGTGGGTGTCCACGGCCTACATCCTGGCCAGCGTCATCGTGATCCCGATGACGGGGTGGCTCTCGGGATATTTCGGGCGTACCAGATATTTCGTCACCTCGATCCTGATTTTCACGGGCGCATCGTTCTTCGCGGGGGCATCGGGGTCGCTCGGTCTCCTGGTGTTCTGGCGCGTGGTGCAGGGGATCGGCGGTGGTGCACTCATCGCGACGTCGCAGGCCATCCTGTACGAGGCCTTTCCACGACGCGATGCCGGCACGGCGATGGCGCTGTTCGGCGTTGGCGTCATGGTCGGGCCGACCGTCGGCCCCACGCTTGGCGGCTGGATCACGGACAACTTCAGTTGGCCGTGGATCTTCTACATCAACCTGCCAATCGGGATCGTCGCCGCGGTGATGATCGGTGCGTATGTGCGCGACAATGTGGACCAGGTGAAGTCCAGGACGATCGACTTCATCGGTATCGCGCTGCTCACGGTGAGTGTGGGCGCACTCCAGTACCTGCTGGAGCATGGCCAGCGGGACGGCTGGTTTTCCTCGCCGCTCATGTCCACCCTCGGAATCGTGAGCCTCGTCGCGGGAATCGCGCTCGTCTGGCGCGAGTTCACGGTGGACGAGCCCGTGATCGACTTCCGCGTGCTGCGCCACCGCGAGATGTGGGTTGGCGTCATCATCGGCGTCGTGTTCGGCCTGGCGCTCCTCGGCTCGGTGTTCGTGCTGCCGGTGTTCCTGCAGAACATGCTGCACATGACCGCGGAACAGACGGGGCTCGTGCTGCTCCCCGGGGCGCTGGCCACTGCCGTGACCATGGGAAGCTCGAGCCGGGTCACGCGATACGTGGATGCGCGCATCGTGGTCACCGCCGGCGCGCTGTGCTTTTTCCACTCCATGGTGGGGCTCTCACACCTCACGACGGAGAGCGGCGCGCACGACTTCTTCTGGCCGCTGATCTGGCGCGGGGTAGGATTGGGGCTGATGTTCGTGCCGTTGACGAACATCACGCTGGCCGACCTGGACCGGCGCGAGATGCCTCAGGGCACGGCGCTCTACAACTTCTTCCGGCAGCTTGGCGGCTCGTTCGGCATCGCCCTGATGGCGACGCTCCTGACGCGCTACACCGTCCAGTCCAAGGCGATCCTCACCGAGCACGTGGGGGTGACCGATCCCCTGGCGCTGCAGCGGGTGGGTGCCATGACGAGCGCATTCGTCTCGCGGGGCGCCGATGCGAATACGGCCCACGCCATGGCGCTGCGCGCCCTCGATGCGCAGATCGGCGTGCAGGCAAGCGTCATCGCCTTCGGGCGCCTGTACTTCGTGAGCGGACTGATCCTGCTGTCGTGCGTGCCGCTGCTGCTGCTGGTACGCAAGACGAAGCCGGCGGGCGAGGCCGCCGTGCACCTCGAGTGACCTCGCCCGCTGGAGCCTAACGCTTGTCGAGCACCCGGCCGGCGTCGAGGTTGTCCCAGTTCAGGATGGTGTTGAACACCAGGAAGTAGCTGCCGGTCGTCGAGCCGCGCCAGATGGGATTGCTGGCGAACAGCACCACGTGTCCGTCCCGCACGGGGACGTCGACCACCACCGGCCGCTGCGCGATGTCGCCGCCGCCACTCAGCAGCCCCGACACCAGCAGGTTCTTCGAATCCGCGAAGCGGAGCGGCACGCGCGGGCGCTGGTCGGGGGGGATGATCCCCAGCGGGTTCCGCATCTGCTCGTCGGTGATCGGCGCGGCCTGCCATGGCTTCACGCTGGGGCGCGGCGGCGCGCTGAACGCGGTGTCGTTCGCAAAGCCCTGCGTCACGTCGGGATCATCGGCCGTGCCGCGGCCGGTCGGACGTCCATCGCCTCCGCCGCCCCCGAACCCACCGCGCCCGCCGTTGCGGTTGGAGATGGAGAAGCTGGCGCCATCCTCGCTGTAGACCGCCAGGTCGTCGGCGACGCCGTAGACGATCGGGCTCGTCTCGTCGACGAGCTTCGATCGGAGCAGGCTCCCGACCACCGAGCCGCGCCGCGCCGCATTCACGCTGACGCCGCTCGTCAGGCCGAAGTCGACCGCGAACTCGGCGGTGTTCGACACCCCAACCAGCACGCCCCCCTTCTCCACGAACGCCTTCAGCTTCTGCAGCCCGTTCCACCCGAGTCCCGGGCGCATGTCATCGGTCGAGTCGTTCCGCCCGAGGTTTGGCGTGAGGTCGGTCTTCTTCCACGGGATCGGGTTTCGCCACATCGGCATCCCCTCGATGATCGCGACGCCGCTGCCGCCGGCGGGCGGGAAGAGGATCACGTCATACTTCGCGTTCAGGTCGGGGATGGCCGCGATGTCCTGCGTGCTGATGTAGTCGTACGGGATCGCGAGATTGTCGAGCGCGAATCGCCACCAGCCCTCGGTCTGCGTGCTCATCCATGTGTGCATCAGCGCCACGCGTGCCGCGCGCGCCGGATGCATCTTCACCGTCGGTGCGGCGCTCACCGCGAATGCCCGCACACCGAGCTCCCTGCCGGCGGTATCCAGGTCGGCGCGGGAAACCCCGCGCACGATGAACGAGCCGCGGGGGAACTTCCTCCCCGCTGCCTCGAACGATTCCTCGGCGCTCTGGAAATCCGCCTTCGCCAGGCGATAGCGCAGCGTCGCCAGCGCGTTATCCGCGTTATGCTCGATGACGAACACCGCACCATCGCCTTCAACACCGCCGGGCGCCCGGATCGTGCCCGTCACCGTTTGCATCGGTACATCGAGCACCTTCACGTCGGTCACGCGAATGGCCTGCGTGTTGAACCCTTCGGGGAAGGTCCATCCGGTGTCGTCGTACGGATTCTTCTGCGGATCGTCGGGGCTCCAGTACTGATAGTCGAGCAGGGCATCGGCGATGCGCGAGTAGGGCTGGTCCATCCGGATCACGTACGAGCCGGCGGGAAAGGTGCGAGTCGTGGCCTTGGTGGAATCGGCCTTTGCGCGCGTGGAGTCCGCACGGCCGCGCGAAGAGCTGTCGGCCCCGCGGTCGCTCGTGTTGGCGGCGTGCGCGGCCGGCAGCGCCACCGTGAACGGGGCAGTCGCCCGCGAGATTTCGACGGCCTGCTTCTGCAGGATGGTGAGCAACGCGGCCTGCGCGCCGAGGCGGCGGTCGTCGGCCGGCAGCACGTATGCGGCCGGTCCCTCGACGCCGGGCTTCAGCACCGAGCGCTTGCTCTTCTGGTAGAAGTTCTCCAGGAAGAGCCGGCGGTTGTTGGCGAAGTAGCTCAGGGAGACCAGCACGCCGGTCTGCTCGTAATTGTTGTTGTTGCGCAGCGACCACTGCACGCGCGGCAGGGGTGGGTTCTGGCGGTACCAGGTGCGCGACGTCTCATCCGGCGACAGCGTGCGCTCCACCGTCTCCGCGGTGCCGCCGTTGCCGAACGTCTCGTACAGGCGGCTGATGCCGTTGTGCGTGGCGGCGATGAACATCAGGTACCCCGGCGACCACGTGTCGAACGTGCCGTGGGCGAACACGCCGGGCATGCCCATGCGCGTCATCTCCTGCACGTTGTTCCAGCCGATCATCTGCCATTCGTTGGTGAGCAGCGGATCGAGCCAGGCATTGTAGGGGCCGTCGCCGATGGTGTTGTCGTACAGGTACGGCACGGACTCGTGCAGGTCGTGCAGCACCTGCGCCTTGAACCCCACGTAGGTGTCCAGCACGTTCTGCGTCAGCTTGAGCGTCATGCCCATCGCGTCGCGGTTGTTGTCGTGGGCGACGTACTTCCCCCAGTAGACGAGGTTCGGATATGTCTCGCCGGGGTGCTTGACCCGCCAGTTGTAGACGTCAACCATCCGGTCGCGTCCATCCACCTCGACGACCGGCGTGATGAGGGTGATCAGGTTGTTGCGAATGTTGCGGATGTAGTCGCTCTCGTCGACGGCCAGCCGGTAGGCCATTTCCATGAGCGCGGTCGGTGCTCCCGCCTCCGGCGAATGGATGGTGCCGGTGATGTAATAGACGGGAGCCGCATCGGCCGCGATCGCCGCGGCAAGCGAATCGTTCATGCCGATCGAGCGTGGATCAGCGAGCTTCGCGAGCTTCTCGCGATTCGCATCGAGTCCGGCGATCAGCGCTTCGGACGCCACCGCCACCGCGATCATCTCGCGCCCTTCCTCGGTCGTTCCGATCGAGAAGACCTTGACCCGCGGGCTCGCCTTCTCGAGCAGGCGCATGTACTCGTACACCTCCGACGAGTACGGCAGCTTCGTCGGCGCGCCGGCGATGTCGCCAAGGACGGCGCTGGGAGTCGGCACGTTGCCCCCCGCGGGGAGGTAATCCACCAGCGGCGAGAGGAAGAAGGGCTCCGTGGTGTACTCGTGGATCTTCGCGGTGTACGCCGAGTCGATGGGCTGGTCCGGATTGCGCCCCGGCTTGGCCGCCGAGAGATCCTCGGCGTTCCCCGCAGCGGGGCCGCGGCTTACGGAGCTGGATGCGCGTTGTGCCGGCAGCAGGGCGGGCAGCGCGGCAATCACGAACGACACGATAACGGCAGACGCGAGTGAGTGGCGTCTCATGTACAACCTCGTTTGAGGGGGCGAAAATCCGGCACAGACCGACAGGAGAATGGCATCGAAACGCGCCTCACGGAAGGCACGGGGGCGGGGCGGGAGGGGGAGCGGCGTTGGCGCTTCCCGGCGCTCGATGCGCCAATCGCGCACCGGCTTGCCGCCATGGCGTGCACGCGATTGAATGTGTCCATGTGCCCCGAACGCGAATCCGACCGGGCTCCGGCATCGCGTCCATTCCTGACAGCGGAATGGCGTGACCTCGCGATGCTCAACTTCGCGGTCTCATCCGACCTGCTGCAGCCGCTGGTGCCGGCGGGGACGGAGCTCGACAAGTGGCGCGGCACCACCTACCTGAGCGTGATCGGATTCCGGTTCCTTTCCACCAGAGTGCATGGCGTCGCGGTCCCTGGCCATCGGCACTTCGAAGAGGTGAACCTCCGGTTCTACGTGCGCAGGCTGGAGCGCGACGGCTGGCGGCGAGGGGTGGTGTTCATTCGTGAGCTGGTACCGAGGTGGGCGATCGCGTGGGCGGCGCGCGCGTTGTACAACGAGCCGTATGCCGCGCTGCCCATGCGCCATGCGATCACGCGCGCGGGCGACGGCGCGACCGTACGGTTTGAATGGCGACGTGGGCGAAGCTGGGAGGGGTTGTCGCTGCGAACGAGCCAGCCGCCCGAGCCGTTGCGTGCGGAGTCCGAGGCGGAGTTCATCTCCGAGCACTTCTACGGCTACACGCGGCAGCGGAACGGATCAACCATGGAATATCGCGTGGAGCATCCTCCGTGGCGCGTGGCCAATGCCGATGAGGCGGTGCTTCGCGCCGACGTCTCGACGCTTCACGCGGGCGAGTTCGCGGATGCGCTGGGCGGTGCGCCGCGGTCGGCATTCCTGGCGCAGGGATCGCCGGTCGCGGTATATCCGCCGATTCGCCTGCCGGATACCTGAAGTAATTCGCCGGGGCAGGGTGATGCCCGGCGAGCCGCGAAAGTGGCTGCAGTGAGCCGCGGCGTGCGCGCGGATCCTCGCCGCGCGGCGATCACCCCGGAGCGGAGTGATCGCCACGGGCTACCTTGTTACTGCTTCGTCCAGGTGATGGTGGCGGGCGTCGAGTCGATGCTGCCGCTCCACGTCATCGTGTTGCCCTGGATCGAATAGTTGAAGGTGACGGCGTCCGCGGTACCGGCATCGAGCGTGAGCGTGCTCGCGGTACTCGAATAGCTGCCGGTGTCGGTGCAGTCCGGACCGTCGTCGCCGCAGATGCCGACAAGGTCGTTCGTCGCGGTGAACGTGTAGGAGCCGCCGCTCGTGAGCGCGACGCTCAGGCCCATCCCCTCATCGATGAAATCCGATCCCAGGGCCGTGAAGCTCGTCGCGTTCCAGGTGCCGGCCACCGACGTGCCGGGCGCGAGTACTTCGTCGTCGGAGCATCCCGACAGCGCGGTGGCGACGAGCGCCAGCGACAGGACTGACATGCGGGCGAGTGACAGGCGCATCCTACCCTCCTCCGGGTTCTTGCGGGTTGGCGATGGAATCGCTGAGTATGTCCAGAGACGTGCCGATATCGCGTGTTGTAACCGCGAGGCAGGGGCCATGCCAGCCGTTCACCCGATTGGATCAGAACAGTCCGACACGACCGCGAACCGAGGCGATCAGCTTCGCGGGATCGTAACCGACGCCCTGCCGGAACACCAGCTCGACCGCTCGGACGTCGGCGATGTTCGTGGAGGGGTCGCCGTCGATCACCACGAGGTCGGCCTGCTTCCCGACGGCGATCGAACCGACCAGCGAATCGCGGCCGAGATACCTGGCCCCGTTCAGCGTGCCGATGGTGATCGCCTCCAGTGGCGTGAAGCCGCTCTCGACGAGCAGCTCGAGCGCGCGCTGGTTCGAGAAGCCGGCAATCACGCCACCGCCGCCGGTGGGATCGGTACCGGCGATCAGCAGGCCCCCGGCGCGCACGAACGCGACCTCAGCCGCGCGCGCCGCCGCGAACAGCTCGGTGTAGGCGGAGGTACGCGTGGCGAGCGCCGCATGCCGTCGCTCGTAATCTTCACGCAACGACGGCACCAGCACGTCGAGCCCAGGAGGCATGGGGCGCCCCGGCACGAACGTCTCGAAAATCGTGAGCGTCGACGTGATCGCGACATCGTGCCTGACGAGATCCGCGATGAGTGCCTTCATCCGCGCACTCGAGGTATCGAGCGCAGCGGCCAGTTCGGCCTGCGGCTGCTGTCGGCATTCGTCCGGCCGCTTGTCCGCCACGAAGTCCGTCGACGCAAAGAATCCGTGCTCGAGGTTGTCGATGCCGGCAGCGGCGGCCTCGGCGTATGTCACGGAACAGAGATGTCCGGTGACCTTGAGCCCTCGCGCGTGCGCCGCCTCGATCCCGGCGCGGAGTGCGGTACGCGAGATGTGCATGTAGGCCTTGAATGACGTTGCGCCGGCATCCGCCCAGAAGTTCACCATGCGCCGCGCTTCGTCGGCGGTGCTCACCGCGTGCAACTGAACGAGGCCGAGGCCGGGACCCTGCAGGTACGGTCCGGTCGCATCGATCCATGGCCCCGGCTTCGCCCCCGCCGCAATGGCGCGGGCGATGTTGATCTCGCCGTAGCCATTCATGTTGCCGCCGGTTCGCATGGATGTCACGCCGCCGGCCAGGTAGAGCCTCGTGAAGCTCTCGCTCAGGTTGGCGTACGTGCCCGATCCGGTCGGGTAGTAGAGGTGCTCGTGCACCATCACCAGGCCGGGGATGATCGACTTCCCGGTGAGATCGAGCGACTGCGCGCCGTCGGGGATCGGGATCGCGCCGTCCGCGCCAAGCGCGGCGATCTGTCCGTCGCGGATGAGAACCGTCTGGTTCTGGCGCGCGGCGGCGCCGGTACCATCGATCACGCGCACGTGGCGCAGCGCAACGACCGTGGTGTCGATCGTGACGTAGCGCCGGACGGCGGACGACAGCGTCGGTCGGCCCGGCGCCTGTGCGTCGAGCGACGATATCGCCAGCACGAGGGCGGCGATGCAAGGGATGGCGATTCTCATGGCGAGGAACAGGCGTTCGCGCACACGGCGCGTCAAGTCGTGCACACTGACGCGAGCCGTGACCGGCATCATCCGCGCAGCCCCGGTCGGGCGGTCCACGCCTGGAGGAACCTCGCGGCGTGCGGGTGTTCGGGATCGCTGGTGCGCTCGGTGAGCAGCGCCTCGAGCTGTCCCTCCTCGGCCGCGAATTCGTCGGGCGAGACGAACCCCGACATCAGCGCGGCGCGCAGCCAGAGCAGATAGGTCGTGAGCGCATCGCATTCGTTGTAGCGCACGATGCTACGCCAGTCGCCGTCGTTCCAGAGCGAGACCACCGAGGTGCCGTCGACATCCAGCTTGCCGGGGATGCCGCAGACGCGCGCGATCTCGTTGAGCGTGGGCGTCCCTCGCCCCCAGGCGCTCACGATGTCGCGCAGGTCGACGTGGGCCTCGCTGTGGCTCGCGAAGTAGTCCATCCCGTTCCACGGCTTGTCCGGTCGCCTGGCGAACCCCGGCGCGACGATCGCGTGCGCCAGCCCGCGCTGGACCAGGATCATTGCATCCGCCGATCGCGAGTTGTAGCCGACGAGCTGTGGCTGCTTCTCGTGAATGAGGGTCAGGAACCGCTGGAGAATGGCGCGCTCGTCGCCCGGGTCATCCGCTGGCGTGGGGAGCGAATGCAGGGAGAGCGCGACGGCGCCATCGTCGCCGACGCGACGACGGACGAATGCGATGGAGACGACGCGGCAGAGAACGGTCTTCAGGTACGGGTGCGGATCGGCCTCGGTCGCACCACCGCGACGCCACATCTCGTCGATGACCTCGTCGTCGTGCATTGACGCGGGCAGGTCGTACACGGCCCGGCCCGACGCCGGGTCCGGCACCCATTCGGCGTCGAATGCCCACAGCTCGGGCGAGACGGATTTCAGCATGGGGACAAGGGTAGCGTGAGGGGGTGACGTCGGCGAGGGAGACCGTACGCATGAGCGCGGCTGCCGTGTTTCTGACAGTGCACTTGCATGGAAACGGTGGCGCGTCCACCGCCCCGCGACGTATCGTTAGTCGCTGCCAACTCTACCCATGGGAGATCGCACCATGCGTTGCATCAAGCTTTCGGTCGTCGCGCTCGCCGCGATCGTGATCGCACCAGCAGTCCGCACCATGCACGCCCAGGAGACCGACCGCAGCGTCGCGGGCGGGGGCATTTCGATCGCCGGCTGGACGGGAGCCGTCGACGCCCGCGCCGCGAGCAATGGTCAGTCGGTGAAGGACGCCAAGCTGTCCACGATGGGCGACGGCATGCACGTCGTGACCGGGCCCGCGGTGACCTACTGGAATCCCGCCAACACGGCGTCCGGCGACTACACGGTGAAGGCGACCTTCACCGAGCAGAAGTACATGGAGTTGAACGACCACCCGCATCCCTACGGGATCATGATCGCCGGGAACGATCTGGGTACCCCGAATCAGTCCTACCTGTACTGTGCGGCATACGGCAACGGTTCGTTCATCGTTCGCGGATTCGGCCCCGAGCCGTTCCAGGTGAACGGTCGCCGCGGGGAGTCGAATGACGCCGTGCACAAGGCCGCCGGGAAGGGACAGCCCGTCACGCAGGAGATCGCGCTTTCGGTGAAGGGTGACAAGGTGGAGTGCGCGATCAACGGCACCGTCGTCGGGAGCTACAACAAGGCGGACCTTGTCGCCGCCGGGAAGCTCAAGTCCACCGATGGCGTGTACGGCATCCGGTTCGCGCACAACACGGAGGCACACGTGTCGGGGTTCACGAAGACGCCGTAACGGGGACGGTGTGCGAACGGGACCGGCGCCAGGTTGCCGGCCCCGGACCCGTACAGCGGCAGGGCAGGCGGGGGAGCAGGCCCACGCGGCCGGCTCCCCCGTCGTGCATCACCGCCGTACGATGATGTCACCCGACACCTAACGCGGAGCGCGAGCCACCTGTGCCGCGCGGGCGCGCAGCCCGGCGTCGATCTCCGACATCGCGACGTCGGTTGGAATCGTCCATTGATCCTGCCGACGCGTCGGTACGCGAACCGCGGCCACCTCGCCGGAGCGCGCCAGCTCGACGATGGCCCAGGCACGAGAGTCCTTCCCCTGCGAGACGGCGATGGCCAGCGTCCACGTCCCCTCCACCGGCCACTGCCGGGCGAGTGCGTAGACGCCGTTGCGCGACGTCCGGGTGAAGTCGAGTCTGACGCTGCGGCGCTCGCCGTTCACGATCCCCTCGGCGGTGCCGCTCACCGGGAAGGCCATGGGCGTGCCATGATGAAATGCGTGGACGAGCAGGAAGGCGTTGCGTGTGGTCGCGTCGTGCGGGTTCACCGGGTATTCGATCGAGATCCACGCCGGACCCTTCGCGCCGGCGAAGCCGATTGTCGGGGGTGTGCCGTCCGGCGGCGATGACGACATCGATCCTGATGGAATGGCGGTGGCGGGGAAGAGCGCGGCCAGGGTGAGCAGGGCAATGGTGCGCATGCGATCCTCGGCGAACGGGTGAGGTGCCTGAGGGCGCCGATGCACCCTCTCAGCGATAGGATGCCGCTCACCGCGCGGCCGTTCAGTTCGTGCCGACGTGAGTTCATGGCGCTGTCAGCTCATGTTGCCGTCAGCTCATGGCGCCGTCAGCGTGATCGTGCCCTTGAAGGTGCCGATCGTGATGCGCGCACCACCGCTGCCGCGAGAGATGTTCAGCTCGGCGCCCCGCCCCTCGCGTCCGGCGAGAGGACGCCGGGCATCGAATCGATTCTCTATCGAACCGACAACGGACGTTGCAGCGATTTCGAAGTCGGTGCCCGGTGGTACCACGAGGTTGACCGCGCCGCTGTGCGAATCGATGACGACGTCCGCCGAGCGCGCGAGCACGATGTCATTGACCGAGATCGGTCCCGACACGGTTTCGAACCGGGCGCGCTCGAGCGCACCACCGGCACCCTCGAGGCGGATGCCGCCGCTGACCGTGGCAAGTGCGGCGTCCGTGGAACCCCCGCGCACTGTGATCGTGCCCGTGGCTGTCTTCACACGCAGCCAGTTCGGCGAACCCTTCACGTCGACGTCGGCGTCCATCGCGCCCACCTGCAGTTCGCGCGGTGAGCCGACGACGACCACGCGCCCGCCGATGACGTTGAGATCGGCGCCGCCCTCGAAGTCGCGCAGCTCCACGTCGGCGGTTCCGCTCTTGACCCAGACACGCGATCGCCGGGGGACGCGGAATTCGAGCGTCGCCGTGCTCGCGACGGCATCGTCGGCCGCTTCGAGATACATCTTGGCACTGGCCGGTCGCTCACCCGCGCGAGGCGAGCTGGCGATTCCCGCCTCGAAGCGCGCGCCCACCGGTACGGTGCCGACGACCGCCAGCGAATCACGATCCCAGCCGATGATGCGCAGTCGACCGACGCTGCCGCTGAAGCGGATCGACGCAGTAGGCGCCACTGCCCAGCCGCGATCGATCGGCTGCGAGGAAGGCGACTGGGCGGTGAGCGGCGCCGCGCAGGCAATGATCAGGGCTACCGGAATATTGCGTCGCATGGTCAGAGTGAGTGCGGGAGCTCGGCGGCTCGTCGGAGCAATTCGATCTTCTGGCGATAGGTGGCACCGATCAGTCCAACGAGCTCCACGTTGCCCGGATCCGCGAGCAGTGCGCGACGTGCCTCCACGATGGCGCCATCGATGGTCGCGAGCGACTGCTCCACCACACGCACGGTTTCCGGGGTGAGCGATGGGCGGGCGCTCTCGAAGAGTGCGCGCAACTCCGCCACGTCGGCGGCGTAGCCCTGCTCGGCGGCAATGAAGGCCGCGGGGAGGACCTCGGCGGCGTTGGCGGCTGGCCGGACGGCGACCGATCGTGGACTGTCGGTGGTCCGCATCAACCAGGCTGTCACCCCGGAGGTGAGTGCAATGAGGACGACGGCGGCGGCTGCGAGCAGCCGTGACGGCACGCGCGGCGTGACGGTGCGCGAACGCTCGATGGAATCGCGAATGTCCTCCCAGAGTCCCTCGGGCTCGCGGAGTGCGGTCGGAAGCGAGCGCGATAGCTCGTGGACGTCGCGAAGCGCCGTCCAGGTTCCGGCGCATGCCTCGCACGTATCGACATGGTGCAGCGCGACGGCGCGTCGCTCCGGTTCGAGGGAACCGTCGAGCAGGTCGTTCATGACAGCAAAGTCCACGTGGTCGGACATCATGAGTCACTCCGTGCGGGGGCCATCATTCGTCTGGGCAGCGGTTGCGCGCCCGCCTGTGTCGTGCATCGGCGCAGCCGCTTCAGCGCGAGTGTGCCGTTCATCGGGACAATCGCTCCATTAGCATGCGGCGCGCATGATGGAGGTGCACGCGGACCGTCGCCTCCGCGAGTGACATGAGCTCCGCGATCTCCGCATGCTGGTACCCCACAACATCGTGCAGGACGAACACGCGTCGCGCCCTCGGTGGCAGGAGGGCGATCGCGCGCTCGAGATCCACGCGCGTATCGGGATCGTCGCTGCCGCCCGCTCCCGCCACCGATTCCTCCTCCACCCCCTCATCGTCCGCGAGGCCGATTCTCGCCCGTCGTCGCTTCGCGCCGCGCTCGTCGGCCAGCACGATGTTCACCGCGATGCGATGCAGCCAGCTCCCCAATGCGGCGTCGCCACGAAATCCCGACAGCCTCTCCCAGGCGCGGACGTAGACATCGTGCGTGAGCTCGCGCGCGCGCAGGCGATCACCGGTCATTCGCAGGCAGAGCGCGAAGATGTGTCCGACGGTTGCTTCGTACAGCTGCCTGAAGGCCGCTTCGTCCCCCGATTGTGCCCGGCGTATCAGCTCCGCTTCGCCTGCCGGACGTGGCGAGGCCGCTGCTTCGAACGCGAGCGGCATCACCGCCTCAGGCACGGGCGAGGGCGGCCCCGTTGGCACGGAATCAGGTGGCAGAGGGACCATTCAGCGATTGGATGCCGGTGGAGAGGGGATTGTTCAATGCCCGTTCAGGCCGTGCAGCCGCCGACCTTCCGCTGTCCTGGCTACGGCATAGCTTGTCTATGTCATGCCATCGCCAATACCGCCCGGTACCCTCGACATGCTCATACTGCGGACGCTGCTGCAGGCCGGCGAGGCGCATGGGTTCGAGATTGCGGAGGCCATCGAGCGGACCTCCGCCAATGTCCTGCGCGTGGAGGAGGGCTCACTGTATCCGGCGCTGCAGCGCATGCTCGTCAGGGGATGGCTGAAGGACGAATGGGGGCGCACAGCCGAGAATCGTCGTGCGCGGTATTATCGCCTGACGGCAGCCGGACGGCGACAGCTGGCGGTGGAGACCGCTTCGTGGAGGGCGGTAACGCAGGCGATAGCGCTGGTCCTGGAGCCGGGGTAGGTTCGCAAGCGGAAGCCAGGCTGCACGCGCCTGGTCCGCGTGCGGTAATCGGCGCGCTCTACCGGTCAGGGCACGCCGTTACGGGACGTCATCCCGCAGCACGGACGCCGGAGCAACCCGCCGTGCGCGCATCGCGGGCCACAGTGTTGCCGCGCCTGCAACGAGCGCGAGCACCAGCGGAACCGCCACGAACGTTGCCGGATCGTGTGCCTCCACCTTGTAGAGCAGCGATGCCATCAGTCGCGTCAGGGCCCAGGCGGCGGCAATTCCAACGGTCAGGCCGAGCGCAACGGTCAGCGCCATCTCCCCGCAGATGAGTATCACGAGATCCGACGACGAAGCGCCTAACGCCGAGCGGATGCCGAGCTCGCGCGAGCGCATGGAGAGCCCGTACGAGATCACCGCGAAGACCCCGACGCTGGCAAGTACCAGCGCCAGTGCCGCGAAGGCGGAGAGGAGCAGGGTATTGGTGCGCCGTGGCGCCACCGACGCCGAGATGACCTCGTCCATCATGCGAACGTTGTAGACCGCCTGGGCCGGATCCACGTCGTGCATGGCGCGGACCATGCCTGCCAGCAGCACATTCTCCTCCGCCGTGCTTCTCACCACGATGGCCAGCCGCGAGGGAGGATGGGCGCGCACCGGGCGATACGACTGCGGCTCCGCGTCGCGTTCGAGATTCAGTTCACGCACGTCGGCGACGATTCCGATGACCGTGAGAGGGGGATCGCCCGGCGCGCCCGCGCGAAAGGTCCGGCCGAGTGCGTCGACCCCCGGCCAGTACGTCTTCGCCATCGTCTCGTTGATGACAGCCACGGGAGGGGCGAGCGAGTCGTCGCCCGCGTTGAACGTGCGTCCGCGAAGCAGCGGGATCCCCATGGTGCGAAAGTAGCCATCGGTGGCGGCAAGGTATCGCACGAACGAGGGATTTCGATCTTGCGACTCCGGCATGTCATCCACCTCTACGGTGAGCGAGATGCCGCCCCCCCCGCGCAGCGGCAGGTCGTCAACCACACCCGATGCCATGTGCCCTGGCATCGCGGCCAGGCGCGCCAGCAGTGCATCGATCCGGCGCAGGCGCTCGCTTACCGGCATGCCCCGCACGAACGACAGCTCCATCGTACCGACCTGTGCACGATCGAGCCCCACGTTCACACCCGTGAGTTGCCGGAAGCTGCGCAGCATGAGTCCGGCCCCCACCAGCAGCACCAGCGTCAGCGCTACCTCGGCGACAATGAGCACCTGCCGTCCACGGCTGTGGCCTCGAGCGGTTGCTCCCGACCCGCCGCCGGCCTTGATGACTTCGCCCGGCGCGTCGCGGGTGCCGCCAAAGGCGGGCCAGAGTCCGAAGCCGATACCGGTCACCAGCGCAAGGACGGCGGCGAAGGCCAGCACGCGAAGGTCCACCGTTGCGGGAGCGACGCCGGTCAGCTCGGCCGGCATGATCGCCCGCATGGCTGACAGCGCCAGCGGAGCCAGCGCGAGACCGACTACCGTACCCGTAGCCGACAGGACCAGGCTTTCGGTGAGAAGCTGCCTGACGAGTCGTCCGCGCGTCGCGCCAAGCACCTCACGCACCGCCATCTCGCGGCGACGCAGGGCCGCGTGCGAGAGCAGCAGATTGGTGACGTTGGCGCAGGCAATGAGCAGCAGCAGCCCGGTGGCGCCGAGCAGCACGAGCAGGGCGGTACGCCGATCGCCCACCAGTTCCTGCTGCAGCGGGGTGAGCGCGCCCTCCCGCTCGATCTCATCGAGGATCCGGTCGAGGCTCGTCTCCTGCCCGGGCTCCGAGGCCTGCTCGGCCTGAAATTGCTGCCAGCGTGTTCGCATCCGCGCCATGGCCGCGTCACGATCGAGTCCGGGCGCGAGGCGCGCGATCACCGTGGATGGCAGCCACCCGCGAAACGGCTCGAACGTGGCAAACGACGTTGGTACCGACATGGGAATCCAGACGTCGCTCTCGCCGGGGAAGCTGAATCCCCGGGGCATGACGCCCACGACCTCGAACGAGCGTGAGCCGAGCTGAATGACGGTGCCGAGCACCTTCGTGCCACCGAAGTGCGACTGCCAGAGTCCGTACGAGATCACGGCGACCGCCGGTGCGCCTGGCTGTCCGTCATCCGGGGCGAATGCGCGTCCGTCGATCGGTGCAATACCGAGCGTCTGGAAGAACGAGGCGGTCACGACACCGACGTTCATTCGGCGTGGTCGGTCGGGATCCGCCAGATTGAGCCCACCGCTGGCGTACGCGGCCACGTTCGAGAAAAGGTCGTCCATGGCGGCAGCGTCGATGATGTCGATTGCCCAGTGCTCGTCCGGCGCGGCGCCGGGCTGCGCGGCGAAGGGGATCTGCACATCGCGCAGCGTCACGAGTTGTTGCGGCTCGTGGAACGGCAGCGGCCGCAGCATGGCGGCATCGACGGTGCTGAACATGGCAGTGGTGGCACCGACGCCGAGGGCGAGCACCACAACGACGGCGAGCGAGAAGCCGGGGCGTTGTGCGAGTCGCCGGATTGCGTGGCGCAGGTCCTGCCGGCCCTGGTCGACGAAGCCGAAGCCCCACGCCTCCCGGCTCTGTTCCTGGAGGCTGGTGCGATTGCCGAACCGGCGCCGGGCGGCGAGTCGCGCATCGTCCGGTGCGAGCCCCTCCCGGCGCAACGACTCCGCGCGCAGCTCGAGGTGCAGGCGCATCTCGTCCTCGAGATCGGCGTGAGCGCGATCCCGGCGGAGGAGCAGTTGCAGACGACGGAGAAGCGAGGGAATCATGGCGGGCAACCGCGCGGGCGTGGGAGGTACGGGACGGCGAGACGTAGAGCCTCGTCGTTGACATAGATAGACTATGTCACGCGACCGATGGTTGCCAGTGCCGTATCGATGCTCTCCCGCCGGCCCGGCAGGCAGCATGCCGCGCCCCGAGGCTTCTGCTGCGGCCCTCCGCGACGCACCCGACTGCACGCAGCCCTCAGCATATAGCGTGCAGCTCGCAGCATGCTGTTACCGGACGTCCCGCCGCATGATCGGCCGGTTTCCCGAGCGCCTCGCAACTTCCCTGAATCCCGCGCGCCGGAACGCCGACTGCAACCCCGTCCACGCGAACGCATCGGGGAGCGCCCCCTGCGTGGGCTCGACCGGATATCCCTCGACCACACGACCGCCGCGCGACGCGACGTACTCGACCGCCGCCTCGAGCAGGCGCACCGAAATCCCCGTCCGCCGGAGCGGTCGCGTCACGAACAGGCACCCGATCGACCACACCGGCGCATCATCGACCGGCTTGAGAATGCGCGAACGACCGAGCGCGAGGAACGTCTCGCGCGGCGACACCGCGCACCAGCCGACCGGAACGTCATCGATGTAGGCGAGAATCCCCGGCTCCCCGCCCGCCGCAACGATCGACTCGAATGCATCGTGGTTCTGCTGCCCCTTCTGCCGCACGAACTCGGCGCGCGACAGCCGCCACGCCATGCACCAGCAGCCGCCGCACGCACCGCGCTTGCCGAACAGGGCCTCCAGATCGCACCAGCGGTCAGGGGTGAGCGGATGGAAGTGCAGGCGCTCCATGAGCGGCGTCACCGGTGGAACGAGGAACCCCCACGGCATGGCCGGGACACGTTCCATCGCCGCCGATGTCGTGGCAACCGGCTCATCGGCGTGCCCGTGATGGGTTGGCGTTCTGCGTTTGCGTAGCTGCATGGCTGGCTCCTCTCTGCGTATCGTCGAACGGGCGCGTCGCTATTCGACGCGCCGGCAATCGAGTGTGAACTCCATCTGAGGCGGCGCTTCGATGCGTGCCGGCCTCTCCGACTCGTCATCGCTCCGGCCGCAGCGGATTCCGGCGCGCCGGCACTCGCGCTGGAAGAACGCCTTGAGACCGGCGCGGTATCGCTCGCCGGCAGAGGCGTGCCCGGCATATGTGGCCTCGTAGCGCGATACGAGCTCCGGGTACGCTTCGCGAAGGAACGGCAGAAAGCGGTTTCGTGCCGCGGCCTGCAGTCGAAGCGCGCCGGCATTGACATGCGACGCGCCCGCATCCGCTACCCGCCGCACGAGCGCCGACAGCGCCGCGGGCTGGTCGGTGATGCCAGGCAGCACCGGCATGATATTGATGCCGACATCGACGCCTGCGTCGGCCAGTCTCGTGATGGCCCGCAGTCGCGATTCCGGGGTGGGCGCGCGCGGCTCGAGTCGCCGCGCCAGGTCGCGATCGAGCGTGATCAGCGAGAAGTGCACGGTGACACGAGAACGGCGCGTGATGCGAGCCAGCAGGTCCGCATCACGGGCAACGAGCGCGCTCTTCGTGATGATCACGAGGCGCAGGTTCCGATGCGCCGCAACGACCTCGAGCAGTCCGCGCGTCACCCGAAAGCTGCGCTCGGCCGGCTGGTACGGATCGGTCGCCGTGCCGATGACCAGCGTGTCGCCACCGGTCAGCGCGGCGAGCCGCGACCCTCCGGGTCGCAGCGCGCTGCGCAACACCTCCGCCGCATTGCGCTTGACGAAAATGCGGCGCTCGAACGCCAGCCAGGCCGGAAGCTCGGTCAACTCGTCGCGCAGCGCCCGCCCCGAGTCGGGATCGAGCGCCGAGAGCTCGCGTTCGGTTGCATAACGATGCGTAAAACGCGCGTAGCAATAGGTGCAGCCGAACGCACAGCCGATGTACGGGTTGATCGACCAGAACCCCATCCCCGTGGACTCCGGATTGTTCAGCACGGACTTCGCTTCGCGGCCGTAATAGCGGACGTCCGCGCGTTCGCCGATGACCGGCAGCGCGCGCCGACCGAACTGGCGATCGGTGAAGAGCATGCGCTGTTCGACCATGGCTTCCGCGTCCATTCTCGCTGCCTCGCCGATTCTCGTTCGCGATCGATCCGGATGACTGGATGAGCACGCCTGCCGAACCGCTGCCCAGCGGAGGCCGGAAATACTCGGAGCGCCCGGACTATTGCGGGGGAGCAAGTATACCGAAGAAAAACCGAAGATGCAAGACCGGCAGATCACCGCGGGCCAGGAGCGCCCGCCCTCGGATCTGGCACTTGAAACCGGACTGTGCTATGATCCTCGCCCCCAGACGCGCCGATGTGCGCGGCACCTATGGAATCGTCCGGCGATTCCCGCAACACAGACGCTCCAGATCTCCCCGACTTCATCGGGCCGTACCGCATCACGTCGGTACTCGGCGTCGGTGGCATGGGGATCGTCTATGCCGCCGAGCAGCTCGCGCCGATCCAACGACGCGTTGCCATCAAGGTCATCCGCGCGGGGCAGGGAGCGAGCGACGTCGTGCGGCGCTTCGAGGCCGAGCGACAGGCGCTCGCGGTCATGGAGCACGCGAGCATCGCGCGCGTCCATGATGCCGGGACAACCGACCGCGGGATGCCGTACGTCGTCATGGAGTACGTGGACGGTGTGCCGCTCGATGCCTGGTGCGACGAACACCGGCTCACGACGCGCGAGCGATTGCGGCTCTTTCTCCCCGTGTGCCATGCCGTCCAGCATGCACACCAGAAAGGGGTCATCCATCGCGATCTCAAGCCCACCAATGTGCTGGTGATGCACAGCGGCGATGGTGCGCTTCCGAAGGTCATCGACTTCGGGATCGCCAAGGCGGTGAACAGCCGGCTCACGAACGAGACGCTGTTGACGGCGGTCGGACTCGTCATGGGAACGCCGGCGTACATGAGCCCGGAGCAGGCGGAGGGCGCTGGTGTGGATGTGGACACGCGCACGGACGTGTACGCGCTTGGCGTCATCCTGTACGAACTGCTGACCGGCACGCTGCCGGCGGATCCCTCCGAGACGGGGCTCGTGCCGTTCATCGCCCGCCTCATGGCGGGGCTCACGGTCACCGATTCACCAAGCGCCAGGGTCAACTCGCGTGCGACGCGCTTCACGCTGGCGTCACTTCGTCGCACCGCGCCCGTCGCCCTGTCTCGCGAGCTGCGCGGCGATCTCGATGCCATCGTGCTCAAGGCGATGTCGCCGGAGCGCGACCGGCGCTATCAGACGGCGCAGGAGCTGGCGCAGGACATCGAGCGATACCTCGAGCACGAGCCGATTGCGGCGCGGCCACCAAGCATCGGCTATCGGGCGCGCAAGTTCGCCCGCCGCCATCCAACCGCCACATCGCTGTCCGCCGCGGCGGCGATCTTCCTCGTCGGCCTGACGGGGATCATGGCGGTCCAGACACGTCGCATCGCGCACGCCCGTACGGTGGCCGAGCAACGTCGCACCCAGGCCGAAGAGCTGATCAGCTACATGGTGGGCGACCTGCGCGAGAAGCTGGAGCCGATCGGACGGCTCGAGATTCTCGACGATGTCGGGAACCGGGCACTGGCGTACTTCGCGGCGGTGCCCGCCAGCGAACTCACCGACGACGAACTGTTCAAGCGCACGCAGGCGCTCGCGCAGCTCGGCCAGGTTCGCATGGCGCAGGGCGACCTGCAGGCGGCCATGTCTCCGTTCCGGGAATCGCTGCACCTGGCGAGCGACCTGGCCGCTCGCGACCCGGATAACGCCGAATGGCAGGTGGGACTTGGCGCGAGCCACTTCTGGGTAGGCTACACCTACTACCTGCGCAGTGCCCTGGACTCGGCGTTAGGCGAGTTCCTGCCGTATCTCGAGATCTCCCGCCGGCTGGTCGAGCGCGACTCGACCAATCGCGACTGGCAGCTCGAACTGGGATACGCCCACAGCAACATCGGCTCGGTGCGCGAGGCACAGGGCGACCTCGATGGCGCGCTGGAATCGTTCCGCTATACGCTTGGTGTCAAGCAGCGGCTCGTGTCGCTCGACAGTGCGAACATGGAGTGGCTGCTCGATCTCGGACATACGGAGAACACGGTCGGTCGCGCGCTCGAGCGGCTGGGCGCGCTGGACAGCGCGGAGGCGCACTATGCGGCCGACCTCCGGATCAAGGAGCGGCTTGCCGCGCGCGACAGCAGCAACATGAAGTGGCGCCAGGCGCTCGAGGTCGCGCTTGCATACGTCGGGCGCATCGCCGCGCTGCAGGGGCGGACCGCCGAGGCGCAAGCCGCCTACGAGTCCGCGCTGCGGATCGCACGATCGCTGCACGACCACGATTCGACCAACACGGACTGGGCCCGCGGCGTTGGCGTGATGTCGACTCGCGGAGGCGGCCTCGCGGTGGAACGCGGGGATCGCGCTCGCGGCCTGGCGCTGATGGTCGAAGGGCGGTCGATCCTGCGGCGGCTCGTCGCGACGGACCCGACGAATGCCGACCTCGTGCTGCAGTTGGCGATCGCCGAGATCGATGTCGCGCACGTCGAGGCAGACATCGGCAGCGTGGGGCGTGCCCGTTCGGGAGTCACGGCCGCCGGATCGCTGCTCGCGCCATTGGCGACACGACCGGATGCGGAGGCACGGATCAGCGTGGAGCTGGCGCGCGCGAGGCTGCTTGCCGGTGAACTGAGCCACCGCGGCGGCTCACCGGCAGCCGCGCGTCGGGCGTACGAATCCGCCCTCGAGGCGCTCGGCCCGTCGCACGACGGCGAGGAGTTGCGGTCGCGTGACGTGCGCGCCAGGGCGCTGATCGCGCTCGGACGGAATGCTGACGCGCAGCCGCTGCTGGCGCGCCTCGAGCAGGCAGGCTATCGCGACCCGGCGTATCTCCGGTTCGCGGCAGGACTCAACGCCGGTATGCGCCGGCAATGAGGCGCTGACGGCATTCCGCCGTCAGTCGCAGGCAACTCCGCAGCCAGGGAGGCAGACGATGCCGGACATCGAGAAGAAGGTGCAGGTGTTCTACAACGCCGACCACAATCCGACGATCTGGTACAGCCCCAGCGACGGCAACGTGGAGATGAAGCAGAGCGGGAAGATCACGTTCGAGAAGGGAAACGACAACAACGACTTCTCGTTCAGCGGTATCACGATCACGCCCTCGAGCAGCGACTTCAGCATCGACAGCCTGAACAACAACAAGCTGACGATCGTCGACTCGGACGCGGACCCCGGGACCTACGAGTACACGCTGAGCCTCGACACGTCGACGGGCTCGGTGCGCAGCGATCCGCAGATCATCAACAAGGAGGAGTGAGTGGTCCGCGAAAGCCCCTGGCGCATGCGAAGCCGCATGCGCCAGGGGCCCCGGTTCGCGATGCCGATTCCCACCTCCGGCGGGCGACATCGCGACGATCCGGCGGGGTGACTACTGCCCCACCCCCGCCTGTCGCCTTGCAGCCTCGCGCTGCTCCTCACCGGCGTAGATCGCCACCTCCACGCGGCGGTTCTCCGCCCGGCCGGTCTCGGTGTTGTTAGGCGCCACGGGCTCCGTCTCGCCCAGCCCGGTCCAGCTCATGCGCATCCGGTCAACGCCCTGCGTGACGAGATAGTTGGCGGCTGAAGCGGCCCGGCGCTCGGAGAGCCCCTGGTTGTACGAGTCGGTGCCCACGGAATCGGTATGCCCGATGATGAGCAGGTTGGAACCCTCGTACTTCTCGAGGCTCGACGCGAGCGAGTTCAGGTTGCCCTGCGCATTGCCCTTGATGGCATCGGAGTCGAAGTCGAACAGCAGCCCCGACTCGAATGTCACCTGGATCCCCTCGCCCACGCGCTCGACGACGGCGCCGGGAATGTTCTGCTCGAGTTCCTTGGCCTGCTGGTCCATCTGGTGTCCGATGATCGCACCGGCGGCGCCCCCGACGACGGCGCCGATGATCGCGCCCTTCGCCGTCGATCCGTTGTGCTTGCCGATGACACCGCCGACGATGGCGCCACCCGTCGCCCCGATGATCGCACCCGTTTCCTTCTTGTTCAGCGACGCGCACGCACCCGTGGATGCGAGCAGCAGCGCGCTGGACGTGAGCAGCGCCACGGTTCGTCTGGTCAAATTCCGCATCGCGTTACACTCCGTTGAAGTCTGACGAAGTCATGTAGTGCAGATCCGGTGCCGCACCGGTCAGGGCAACGTGACCTGAGCGGAGTCAACGCCGCCACGGGTGCTCAGCAGGCGTAGGGTGAATGCCCTGTCGCTGGCCGCGCTCCCCGCGCGCACGCGCACCGTGACGGTGCGGGTCTCGAATCCCTTGAGCCAGAACTCCGGTCCCTGCCCGGCGATGCGTGTGCGGCTCCCCTCGGCTGCCTCCACCTCGAACTGGTCGGGCCGCACGATCTTCACACGCTTGGCCTGCTCCAGCGCGGTCGGCATGCGACCGGTGTTGCGCACGGTGACCGTCAGCTCGTGTGTCGCCGAATCGCGCGCGGCGGCCGTCACACGTGCCGCGGCGACATTTGTGATCTCCACCTTCGGCAGCGACTTCGCCATGTACAGGTTGAACATGGCCTCGTTCGCGGCCCACTCCTCGAGCTTCTCCGGCGGGCCGTTCTGCGACCAGAACTTCGGATTGAACCCGCCAATCTCCACCTCGCCGAGCTCCGGGTGCTGGTACTTCGTCCACGGCTGGAAGCACCGCCCGCCGAAATCCTCGTCGCAATAGCGCATCACTTCCCACTGGTCGATGCGACCGTCGCCGTCATAGTCCTTCTGCCGTCCGCCGTTCCACAGTTCGTCGCCGTACCACACCGCGCCATAGTAGAAGTAGCCGAAGTCGGGCGAGTGGCCGAACAGCGGCTGCGGACGCAGTGAATCGCCGGTGACCCGGCTCACGCCACCGCGCGTTGCGTACGTCCTGTAGACGTCACCGGCCCACGGGTAATCGGTGAAGGAGAGGCCGGCCGAGTCGAAGTGCTGGAGCAGCGCGAGATCCGACGGGAAGACGCACTCCGTTTCCTCGCACGTGGACGGACCGCGCAGGTGCATCGGCACCGACGTATCCATCGTGTTCGCGACCGAGATGTTCGGGTGCGTGATCACCCACATGAACACGGCCCGTGTTTCCGGTTCCGAGAGCGGAAACGCGCCGGCGCCGAACTGCGTATAGCCGCGGCCCGTGGCATCGAGGCCGGGCTCCGGTCGCCAGTTCTCCGGATAGTTGCGATGGAGGTCGAGACCGCCGACGCCGTCCTCGTTGATTCGTCCGTCGCCGTCGTTGTCGACGCCCTCGTTCATCACGTCCCAGTCGCCCTGGTTGTTACCGACGCGGCGCATCAGTCGGCCCTTCGGATCCATCGAGTCCACCACGAAGCTTCCCTTGCCGGCTCCGACAAACTTCCGCATGTCACGCACGTATCCGTCGCCATCGAGGTCCTCGCCCGGGTCCTCGTCCAGCAGGCCGTCGCGGTCGGTGTCATGCGGCCGGACGGTGGACCGGTTGGTCTGCGCCGTCAGCCGGTACATGTCCGATCCATCGGGGTTGTTGAGCGGCTTGATGTAGATCGCGGATTCGTCGAGCAGGCGCGTGACCGACGTATCCTTGCCGTAGTTCTCGAGCAGGTACCAGAGCAGGTAGAACGCCGACTCGGTAGCGGTGATCTCCCCCGAATGGCGTCCGCCCTCGAAGAACGCGGCGGGCTTGTCGGTGTGCTTGCCCGTCTTCTTGTTGGTGACAGTCATCTGCATGATCGGCCTGCCGGCGAAGCTCTTCCCGACCTCGTACAGCTCGGTCAGGTCGGGGTAGTCGGCCGCCCACTTCGCCATCCACTCCTCGATCTCGGCGGAGGTGTGGTAGTGCTTCCAGTCGAGCTGCCCGGGAACGAGCGGACGCACCTCCGGATAGTCCGTCAACTGGAAAGCGCTGGGCCCGGCACGCGTGCCGGCGACGACGAGCACCTTCCGGGCGGTATCGGCTGGTGGGCCCTGCCGGCCTCCACCTCCCTGTGCGCTGGCGACAGAGGGCGCGGCGACGGCGAGCAGAGCCGCTACGATTGCGGCGCGGGTTGCAGGATTCGCGGTTGGATGCATGATGCTCAGGTGGGGTGGAAGCTCATGAAGGGCAGCGGCGGTGCCGCGGCGCGGTCGATGCGAAGCTGTTGCCGATGAGGACGGGGCCGCTGCCGGGCCCGCGCTGCTGCGATGGCGCGTTGTCTGCCTGACGAGTGCTCGTTATCGTCCATGGAGTACCTCTCGTGCAGCCGGGTCTCACCCGGGCTGCTCCCCCGAACCCCGGACGAGACTCTGTGAGAAGTCTGCTGTCGGATATCGGAATTCAGCGCGAGCTCGGCACATTGCCGGGCTGGACCCGGCGCGGCGTGGCGCTCGTGAAGACGTTCCAGTCGGCGTCGTTTCCCGAGGCGATCGCCTTTGTGTCCCGGGTGGCCGACGCCGCCGAGGCACGCAACCATCATCCGGATATCGACATCCGTTATACGAAGGTGACGTTCACGCTGAGCACGCACGACTCCGGCGGTATCACCGAGCTCGATGTCGCCCTCGCGCGCGACATCGAGCAGCAGTTTCACGAGGGCAACGGCGGACCGCGACCGAGCGCCTGACGCGGATCAGTCGCGACGGCCGCCGAGCAGGTGCAGGATGGCGAGGAACATGTTGAGCAGGTCGAGATAGATCGCCACCGCCGCCTGTACATACTGGTCGGGTGCGTACCGGTTGCGCAGCCGCCAGGTGTCGTAGACCAGCAGTCCGCTGAACACGAGCACCGTGCCGCCCGCGATCCACAGCGACGCCGTCTCGTTGCGGAAGAAGAAGTTGAGCACACTGGTGGCGATCAGCACCCACAGCCCCACCATGAAGAAGCTGCCCCACGCCGAGAAGTCGCGGCGGCTGAGGAAGGCGTAGCCCGTCAGCACGGCGAACGCACTTCCCGTGAGCAGCGCGGCCTGGCCGACCACGCCGGGCTGCATGGACTCGTAGACGAGAATCGTGGGCGAGATGACCACGCCCATGACGAGCGTGAACAGCAGCACCATGCCGATGTTCGCGGGAAACCGGTCGCGGAACGACATCGCGGCGATGAGCGGCGCGAAGGCCACGATCATCGACAGAAACGGGTGGCGCGCTACCGCCTGCATCAGCGCCGGCTGCGAGAAGCCCAGCGCGACGCCACCCATGGTGACGAGTATGCTGACGAAAACCAGCGTGTAGGTGCGGCGGACGAGCGTGGCGCGCTCGACGCCGGTGCGGATCACCGGTGCGGATGCCGCCTGATACGGGATGCCCATCGGGGAACTCCTGGTGGGTGGTAACGTCCCCGAAACATACCCGCCATCGCTGCGATCAGCGACCCGTTTCGTGTGGTGAAATGGTCAGTCGCCGGCCTTGCTCAGCGTGATGCTGCCGTTGACGGTCTGCAGCTTGAGGCGTCGCCCCCCGTCGCCGATCGTCGCCTTCAGGCTGTGGGGGTTCACCCGACCGCGCAGCGTGATCGGGAAGTCGGAACTCAGGCTTCCATTCACCGTGCGCATGTCGAGATCGGCGTTGAGCGAGGCCGGCACCTCGATGGTGATCGAGCCGTTGACCGTCGTGTACTCGAGGTCCGCGCTCCCGACCTCGCGCATGCGCACGTCGATGTCACCGTTGACCGTGCTCGCTGTCACGGGACCACCCGACGACATCGCATCCACGTCACCGTTCACCGTGGACGCATCCACCTGCGATGTGGCGCCCGAGACCCGCATCTCGCCGTTGACGGTGCTCGCCGCGAGCTTGACGCCGCGCGGCAGGCGCACCGTGAACTCCACCTTCGTGTCGTTGTTCCGGTTCCGGTCGCCGCCGCGCCGCGAGCGATACCCGTCCTCGTCGCAGGTGGCGTTCTCGCTCCAGAAGGCACAGACAATCACCCCGCCGCCACTCGCGTTGCGCATCTCGATACGCACGTCGTCCGGATCGCCACGACGTCCCTCCCGCTTGACCGCCCTCACCTCGGCACGATCGCCGCTCGCGGCCTCCACCCGGACCGGGCCGTTCAGGTTCCGGATGTAGAGCCACGATCCCGGTTCCATCCGGCCGTCCCACGAGAAGTCCGCACCCTGCGAGCTTGCCGGCGGTGCCTGGATCGCGAGTGCGAGCAGCGCGATGATGATCATTCGCATCGTTCGACGAGCCTCATGGGTAGTCATCGTCCGGGTCCGGAGCGGCGCTCGAGCAGTACCGTTCCGCTGAACGACTGGATGATCATGCGCGCCGAGCCGGCGCCGAGCGTGAACTCGAACTGGCGCGACGGCGTGCGATTCCCGCCGGCGCTTCCCGGCTGCAGCGCCACGGGAAACTCGGTCTCGAACTCGCCGCTCCAGGTCTCCACCGCCACGCGCGCGCTGGGCGCGTCGGGGAGGCGCAGGCGAATATCACCGGAGTGCGAGCGGAACTCGTACGAGCCGGCCGCATCGAGCGTTCCATCGAACTCGATCTCGCCGTTCACCGTCTCGGCGTAGGTGGTGCGTGTGGACGCGCGCTGCAGGACGATGTCGCCGCTCGTGGTCTCGAGACGCACGTCACCCGTCACGTCGGTGACGGACACGTCGCCGTTCACGGATTCGCCCCGCACCTCGCCGGTGAGGTTCGATGCCTCCACATCGCCGACGATCGTCACGAGCACCGTGCGTCCGGTCGTTCCCGACACCGTCACGTCGCCGGTAACCGAGCGTGCCTCCACCGGGCCGCGCGTCCCGGTGACCGACACGTCGCCGGAGGTGCTGTTGGCAATCACTCGGGCACCGAGGGGTACCGTGACCTCGAACCCGGTATCGCCAATACGGCCGCGGACCGCCTCCACTTCCAGCGTGACGCGCGTGCCGGTCGCCTCGAACCGAACCGCGCCATGCTCGGCGAACGCGCGCACCCGGACCTCGTCGCGCGACCATCCGGTCACGGTGACATCGCCGGTGAGCTGGCGCAGGTCGACGAG
Source organism: Gemmatimonadaceae bacterium (assembly GCA_035698205.1). Taxonomy (GTDB): domain Bacteria; phylum Gemmatimonadota; class Gemmatimonadetes; order Gemmatimonadales; family Gemmatimonadaceae; genus DASSBZ01. The sequence continues at coordinate 36,373 of DASSBZ010000096.1, forward strand.
CCCCGAGCGCGAGAAGACAACGGTGGTGTCGATGCGATCGCGCGTGGGCCGCTGAGCTCCCACGGTTGCGGGGAGCGTCGCGACAAGCGCGATGACGATGGCGGCGAACGATCGGCGGTGCATGGTGGACAGTGTCATGGGGCGTCCGCGGGCGGTCAGCCTGTGCGTGCCGGCAGCAGGACCGCCGTGCGGAGCAGGTCGACCTTCTTGTCGAGGGAACGGTTCAACTGTTCGCTGAGGAAACCGCTCGCGGGATCGCTGGCGAGCGCGGCACGGCTCTGCGCGATGGCGTCGTCGATCACGCGGAGGCTGCTCTCGAGCACCGCGGCCGTACGTGGGTCGAGATCCTGGCGGCGCTCGGCGAGCAGCTGTCGCAACCGTGCGATCTCGCCGTCGAGCACCTCGGCGGTGGCCGCGGCCGACGTCGCCGCCGGCTCCACGTTGGCGGCGAGGCGTGAGCGCGCGTCCGTACCAGGCGCGGGCGCGGCGGTTTCCGCGGCCGGCATGCTGGCGAATGGTGCCGAAAGCGGGGCCCGTGAGGTGGGCGCCGTGCTGTCGCGTGCGATCGGCTGGTTATCGGGGGAGGGCACCACCGCCATGCGCGCGGCCGGATCCGGCGTGCGCAGGCGGCTTACCGTGAACAGGTAGGTGACGCCGGCGGTGGCGAACACGAGCCCCGCGGCGATCGCGAGCGCGCGCATGGACAGTGGCCGCCGTGTATTGCGCGCCGTCGGGCGAGCGCTTTCGAGCGGGAGCACCGGTGTCTCGATGCGCTCGGCGATCCCCGCCCACAGGTCGCGCGACGGCGCGAGGGCGGGGAGCGACCGCGCACCGTTGGCGATATCGCGCAGGTCGCGCACCAGCGCCGCGCATCGCGCACAGCCGGCGACATGCGCATCGACCGCGTGCTGCTCGGTGGCGGTCAGGGTGCCTTCGAGACAATCGGCGAGCCGATCGTCCACGTCGCTGCAGGTCAGGGTGTATTCCGTCATCGTTGCAGTGCCTCGCGCAACAGGAGTCGGGCGCGGTGAAGTTGTGCCTTGCTGCCCCCGCTCGTGATTCCCAGCATCTCGGCGATCTCCTCGTGCTTGAACCCTTCCACGTCGTGCATGACGAAGATCTGCCGCGCGCCGCGGGGGAGCCCCGCGATCGCCTGTTCCAGGTCCAGCCGCAGCCCCGGTACCACGGAGGCCGCCGATCGCTGCGGCAGTGCATCCATCAGTTCGTCGCCCGCGTCGAGCCGGGCGCGGTTCCGTCCATCCGACTTTCGTGCGTTGAGCACCACGTTCACCGCCAGCCGGTGCAGCCAGGTGGAGAACGCGCTCTCGCCACGGTAGAGCGAGAGCTTGGACCACGCGCGCACGAACACGTCCTGCGTCAACTCCTCGGCGCGTGCACGGTCGGCGACCATGCGCACGCAGATGGCGAACACCCGATTCACGTTCGCCCGGTAGAGCCGTTCGAACGCGCCCCGGTCTCCCGCCGCGGCGAGCGCCGCGTCGTCGTCCGGAGTGGATTCCAACTGCGAATTCGGTCGTTCGACGGTGGCCACCTGCACGCGCGAATCGGTTCGGGGAGTCTCGCTGAATGGGATACCCGAACGGTGGATTTGGTTTGAACGCTCCCCGTGGCCCCCGGGCACGTCACGGGAGCGGGGTGCTGGACCCTGCCGTACGTCTCGCGCGGCGCGAGGTGTCACGCGAACAGGTGTTCGACGAGGGCGGGGAGCTCGGCCGGGCGATCGAGATAGTGGGCGGGGGAGGCCGCGGCGAGCTGGGCGCGCGTGAAGGGTCCCCAGAGCGCGGCCACGCTGACCACGCCGGCGGCGTTGCCGGCCCTGATGTCGTGCGGGGAGTCGCCCAGGAAGAGCGCGCGGCCGGCGCTCGCTCCCAGGCGCCGCAGCGCGAGGAGCACCGGTTCGGGATCGGGCTTGTGACGCGCGGTGTCGTCGGCGCCGATGACGACGTCCACGAAGGGTGCGAGCCCGACGTGGGCGAGGTATTCCCCGGCCAGCTCCGTCATCCTGCTGGTGACGAGCGCGGTGGGGTGGCCGCGTTCGTGGAGCGCGGTGAGCACGTCGACGGTGCCGTCGTAGGCGCGGGCGAGGCGATCGCGATTGGCCTGCTGAAAGGTGCGGTAGGTGTCGATGAGGGCGTTCAGGTCGGCGTCGTCGCGCGCGAACGGTGAAAGCTGGGCGGTGAGCGGGGTGCCGATCCCCGCGATCCACCCTTCTCGCGTGGGGTGGGGGCCGTCGCGCCCGGCGAAGGCGTGTTCAACGGAGCGGAGGATCAGCTCGATGGAGTCAACCAGGGTGCCATCGAGGTCGAAGAGGAGGGCGGCGGGGGAGGACATGCATGAAGGATACGATGGTCACGGCAGGCGGACGAAGAGTACGAGTGCGCGCAGACTACCGCCCCTGCCAGTGCTCGCGATTGCCGGCGACGGCGGAAGCCGGGCCACGTCCTCCAGCCACGCCAGGTCGCGCGCGTCACGATTCTCCAGCGCGGCGAAGAGCTGGTCGGCGCCGGCGCCTCGTGCACGCGCGATCGCGGCCCGCGCGCGATCGGCCGCGGCGGCGAACTGTGCGCGGGTAGTGCGAGGTGAGAGGGCGACCGTTCGGGATACGTCGGCCAGGAGTCGGGCGCGTGCGTCTCGTCGTCCCGCGCCGGCGGGGTGCGCGGCGTCGAGGGCGGCGACAGCGCTGTTCCAGGCGCGTACTCCGCGCACGGCGGCGGCGGTCCGCGACGCGAGTTCCTCGGGATCGAGCTCCGGCGCGGCGCGTCCGGTTCGAAGCCTGCGATTCATCTCGTGCAGCCGCGCAATAGTCAGGGGTGGCGATTCATGGCATCCCCCGCGTCCGTTGGCGACGAGCATGGTGCCGCCATGGCGCGCGGCATCGAGCACGGCAATGAATCCGTCTCGCAGTGACGGCACGACGGTGATCACTCGATCGCATCCGATCGCGCCGGTGGCCGGTTCGCTGCAGTCCGACCCGCGGGCGCCGGGTTCGCTCGCCACCGGATCCCACGACTTCAAAAGGGAGCGGATCTCTTCCGTGACTTCGGCGCCGGATCGGCGCGCTTCGCTGGCGGTCTCCCCCCGCGCGGGCGCGCCGAGCATCGTGACCCAGCCGTCGCCACCCAGCACATGGTGCGAGAGCGACGACTTGTGTCGGAGCATCTCGAGCAGATGGAGCAGCTTCTCGGCGCGTGCCGGGGGCTGCAGCGCGTACACGGCGATCGAATCGTGCGGCGATGAAGGCCGACGGGCGCGGCCGACGCGCTGTTCCAGGCGCGCTCCTGTCCACGGAAGGTCCAGATGCACCACCACCCCGGCATCGCGCAGGTCGAGTCCCTCGGCGAGCAGATCCGTGGCGAGCAGGAGCGTGATCGACTGCGCGCGTGGAGGCGCCGGCACGCCTGCAGCAAGGGGCGCGAAGCGCCTCAACGCCTCGTCCCGCGTCAGCCGGCCACCGGCTATCACCGCACCATCGGCAGTGAGCGCTGCGACTGCGGATCGGTCGGGCATGGCATGCCAGAGGGCTTCGACCGTGCGTGCGTAGGTGGAGAATGCAATGATCGGTACTCCCGGATGATTGTGTCGCAGTGCGTCCAGCGCGCCTGCGCGCGCGGCGTCCAGGTTGGGCCCCGTATCGAGAGCGGAGATCGCGTCGCGAACGCCGCGGGCGTGCGCATGTATCGCGTCCACGAGCGTCGTCCCGGCGGGAGCGGGCGCGGAGACCACGAGTGAGGTGAACGACAGTTGAACGGCGTCGTCGTGACCGGTCCACAACCGCAGCTCGTCGCGCGTTGGCCGACGCCCGTCTGCCAGCGCGGCGAGCATGGCTTCGGCATCCACGAGGCGACGGCGAAGCGACGCACGCAGCGCCGCATCGCTGGACGCCCACCGTCGGACAAGCCCCAGCCTTACGAGTGCATGCGCGTCCCGTCGGTCATCCTCGAGCGGCCACGGGGCCGGAAGCGCCAGCAGTGCGGCGAGCACGGTCGCGGAATCGCCGCGACGCGGCGCGCTTCGATCGCTCGCCCGTGCGGTTGCGGTTGGCTGTCCGGACAGCGCGAGCCACCGTAGCGGCTCGGCCGGCGGACGCCGCGAATCGCCTGCGCTGTCTGCGTGCTCGCGTCGCACGATGCATCGGGCCAGGTCCGCATCATCGAGCAGCTCTGCTTTGGCGCCGAGAAACAGCGCGAGCAGCGCGTGGAGATCGCGGCGACGATTGTGAATGGGAGTGGCACTGAGCAGGACGACCTCGGCTCCTGCCGCGATTCTCGACAGCACTGCATAACGACGAGTCAGCGGGTTGCGCGCGTGGTGCGCCTCGTCGACAATCAGGGCGGTCACGCCCGCGAGTTCACCCGGTGAGCGCGATCGGCTGAGCGACTCGTGCGACACCACACGGGCGTCGCGCCCGCATCGCACGAGGGCCTTTCGCCACATGGGGCAGAGTGAAGCCGGTGCGACGACGCCGAGATGTTGTGCGTCGCGCGCAATTCCGATGGCGGTGTAGGTCTTGCCGAGCCCCACCGCGTCGGCCACCAGTACGCCGCCGAATTCGGCGATGGCGGCGCGACCGCGGCGCACGGCTTCCACCTGATGGTTGCGAAGGTGGATCCGACCGAGCGCCGGCTCGGCGTCGCGCTGCGAAGGCAGGACCGTGGTGGCGATCGTGCGACAGACGACGGCGAGTGCCGCCAGGCGCAGTCCCTCGATGTTCATCCGGCATTCCAGGCGAGCAGCGGTGCAACGCTGCTGGTCCGGAGTCGATACGCCGCCAGGGTGGCATCGAGCAGTTCGGCCGCGTCCGGGGGCGCACCATCCAGCGCGCGCCTGGCGAGCGGCACCAGGATTTCGCATGCGCGTCGCCAGTCGGATGGCAGCGGCAGCAGTGCCATCGTCCAGCCGAGGTACCGCCGATAACCACCACGGGCGGGTTCCGAGACAAGCTCGAGCCAGGCGGCCGCGATATCGGAGTTGAGGATCGCGACGAGTGCCAGCGCGTCATCGTCGGAGTTGCCATGCACGACGTAGCACGAATTGAGCGGGACAAGGGGGTCGCCCCGAGGCACGAATGCGGCGCGAGGGCGTCGTGACACGTCGGCCCAGACCACGCGTGGCCGGTCGCTCGCCGCACTGTCGAGACGAAAGACCGACCACCATCGTCGCGCCCCGCGAGCGTCGCTCCGTGCGGCGAGCCGTGCTCGGGACGGTGCCAGCCAGGCGTGCGCGTGTGGCGGGAGCGAGGCGAGGGGACGACCGTCCACGCCGTGCGCCAGAATGATGTGGCGGAATGATGCGTTCGAGCACCAGGGGGTCAGGTGCTGTCCGCGCAGCGCCGGTCGCAGCAGCGACGACTCCACCATGCCATGGCGCTCCCCGCTGCGAATCCGGCTCAGCTTGCGCTCGCGCGCCAGCTCATCGACCAGAAATGCGTCGTTCAATCCGCACTTCACGCCCAGTCGTGGCGAGGCGAACGTGCCTTGTGAGAGCGGCACCCCGACGGCGGTGAGGCGGTCGAACGCACGGCGCACATCCGGTGGAACCAGCAACCACGGGGTGCCGGGGGACTCATCGAACCCGAGCGAACGGTGCGCGGTGTCCCACGCGACGGCACCACAGGAGTGTGCGATCGTCACGCGGCACATACGTTCGACCGATTCCTCCGGAGCCGTTCGCTGTGCAATGAGCGTGGACGGATACACGGCGGCGGCGAACAGGTGGCTGTCGCTCGACCAGTCCGTGAGCGCGCGTACCTGTGCGCGTTCGAGCAGGAGTTGTCGCACGCCGCCGCCCGCGAGCGAGTGCCAGAGCTTCGACGGCACGATCAGCGCCACGTGTCCCTGCGGTCGTGCCACGGCGAGTGCGCGCTCGATGAACAGTGCGCTCAGGTCGACCTGGGCGGCGAAGCCGGCGCCCGCCTGCGCGCCCTCGGCGCCCGACCGCCAAGCGGCCTGGCGGTACACCAGAAACCGGCTTCGGAGCTGTGTTCGAGCGCCCGGCGGAATCCGGTGGAGCCGAACCCAGGGTGGATTGCCGATGACGAGGTCGAATCCGCCGGCCGCCATCACATCTGCGAACTGCGTCTCGAAGCGGAACGGCAATGCTCCGCCGTCGCGAAGCGTTGCCTGCTCCTGCATCAGCTCCCGGGTCCGCGTGCGCAGCGCCGTCATCGCCGACCGTTCGGCGCGTGCCGGCACACGGCGATCGCCGAACAGGTCTCGTCCCCGGAGGGCGAGCAGCAGCTCGCGGCGATCGGCGCGCACCGAGCGGAGCGCCCGCGCGCAGGAGTCGAGCGCTCGCTTTCGCTCCTCGCGCTCCAGCGCGTCGTGCAGGGTGCGTTTGCGCGCACCGACTGACCGCGAGTACGAGGCGCGCAGCATCCCGAGGGGCGCGTCAGCGGGGAGCACCGCTCCGCGCGTCGTGGCGCCCGCGGCCGGCGAGTTGACCTCCCCGGCGAGCGCGTCGCCGATGCGGATGTTGTGATCGAGGTTGGGGAGCGGCACCACACGCTCCGGATTCCGTTCCTCGCTTTCCAGGATCATCGCCAGCCAGAGGCGAAGTTCGCACAGCCAGACCGCCGTGGGATTCACGTCGACGCCAAAGATCGATCCGCCCAGGGCGGCGCGTCGAATCTCCGTGCCCGGACGGGGATCGCCGAGCGTGCGGGCAAGGTTCGAGAGGAGTTCCAGCGCATGGACGAGGAACGCCCCCGATCCGCAAGCGGGATCGAGTATGCGAAAGCCGGCCAGACGCATGCGCAGCGCGTCGCGAACGCGCGGCTCGGGAGCGACGCCATCGAGCACGCGCTCCACGTCGGCCGGCCGTACCTGGGTTGCCGCGAGGCCGTGCACAAGGGCGTCACGCGTCACGCGCTCAACGAGCACCTGTGGCGTATAGAACGCGCCGCTGGAGCGGCGATCGCGTGACGACATCAGCGACTCGAACGCGCGGCCGAGCATTTCCGGATCGATGGCCGCATCCGACCAACTCGCGGATTCCTCGCGCGCGGTGAATCGATATCGGCCCAGCACCTCGCCGAAGAGCGCGCCGAAATCCTCGTCGCGGAACGTGAGCCTCGCGTGCCGGCTCTCGATGGCGGTGCGGGTGAACAGCCCACCATTGAGGAATGGAATGCGACCCAGTGCGGCGGCGGCCGGCGAACGGCGAGGCACCGGCGTGTTCAACGTGCCGAAGAACAGCGGTCGCAGCACGCGCTCCTGCCACCGTCCGCCGGTGGCCATGCACGAGTCGAATCGCCGCCCAAGCCACGCTCGATCGCCGTCCAGCCACCCCATCGCCTCGAGGAACGAGAGGAAGAGCAGTCGCGAAACGTTGAGCAGCGCGAGTTCGGCACGTGCATCATGATCGGCGCGGCCGACGGCGCCGAGCGCGAGACGCGCGACTGCCGCCTCGAGCGCACGGAAGAAGCGCCGACAGATCGCGTCACGCCCCAGCACGTCGAGCCAGCGCGCATGGGTCAGGATATCGGTTTCGGCGCGCGCGGCCTCCAGTGCACACAGCGTTTCCGCGTCCGAGTCTCGAACATGCGCGGGATCCACCATGAGTGCGCGGATGGCCGGTGAGGTACGACCGACGTCCCAGGCGGCAATCGCGAAGTCCGGCTGCCCGCGTGCGCGCGCGAACACGAGCCAGCAGACGTGCGGCGCGCGACTGGCGAGTCGGCTGGCGAGCCGCCCCAGCGACTCGCGCAGGGGTCGGGAGCCGTCGCTCTCGATCAGCAGCGCACGGCAGGCGCCGTGTGAGATGGGGGAGAGACAGGCAATGCGCGCGACGCGGAATTCGACCGGAAGGCCCAGCGCGCGGCGGCCGTCCGCATCGAAGGTTTCGAGCGCGGGAGCGAATCCGGAGAAGGTGGCAAGCTCGCCCAGCGCTCCCAGGTCCCGCGCGGCGGCCAGCAGCGCGGCGGCGGATCGAATGGTATGCACGGCGCGAAGCTGCCGCCGGCAATGATCAGGGGTGTCATCCTATTGCTTCGCGCGGTGTCACGGTCGCGCCGGGACGAACTCCGCTCCATGTCCGCCTGATGCGCAAATGCGCGCACTGCGTTATGATCGGGCGACCAGCGGCCCGCGATGCTGAACGTCCATCAAACCCCGCGTATGACCACTTCCGGAAGACCCGGCCTCCTCCGCCGGCTGTACGACCACATTGTATGGCGCGTCATTGCCTACTACGCCGTCCTCGGCGGCGCGACCTGGCTGTTCTGGCACTTCCTGCCCGGCCCGTGGCGACAGACGCTGATCGACGCCTTCGCCTCGTTCGGCGATCCCGCCGCCGGGACGGGACTGGGCGCGCTCACGTCGCCCCCGACATCGGCGGAGTTCGTCCACGACTCCCTCGTGCTCCCGGTCACCGTCTCGATCGTGAGCGCCCTCGCCTATGCCCTGCCGGTGGCGTGGGTCTACATGTTCACGCGGCAGAAGCGCGGCTACTCGCAGTCGGTGGTGCACAGCCTGATCCTTCTGCCGGTCGCCGTGGCGGGCGTCGTCGTGCTGGTGAAGGAGAGCCTGCCGCTGGCCTTCGGCCTCGCCGGTATCGTCGCGGCCGTCCGCTTCCGCAACACGCTCGAGGACAGCCGCGACGCGGTTTACATCTTCGTCTCCACTGCGCTCGGACTCTCGGCGGCGGTGCGCATCGAGGTCGCCGCGATGCTCTCGGTGCTGTTCAACGCCGTCGTGCTCTCCCTCTGGTACAGCGACTTCGGTCGGCTCCCGCCCGCGCTGGAGGGCGTCCGCGCGCAACGAGATCTCGAAAAGGCCATGGCGGTGGCCAACCGCACCAGCCAGTTCGTCGCGCGCCTGGACCGCGAGGTGCTCGCGGGGATGGCGCCCCAGCAGCTCGAGGCCCTGGAGGGGCGGCTCGCCCGCCGGAAGGCCGGCAACGGCGGCGAAGGCGCCCCGCGCCTGGATGTGCGCACGCTGCACGTGATGGTCGATGACTTCTCCACCGCGCGCGATGCGGTGGATCCGCTGCTCGAGGCGCTGTGCAAGCGCTGGCGGTACCGCGGCGCCGAGTCGCGCGAGGATGGCGACAACGTCCTCACCTATGAGATCCGGTTGCGAAAGGGGCTGTCGACTTCGAGTGTTGTATCGACGCTGATGACCGAGGGCGCGCCGGCCGTACGGCGCGCGGAGTTCACGGAGGCATAGCGAGGAGGGGCTGATCATGTTCGACTGCCGCAACATCCCGTGCCGTGCGACACTGCCGATCATCGCCGTGCTGCTGCTCTCAGCCGGTTCCGCGGGCGCACAGGAGGGACCGGGTACGAAGTCGTCGAAGCTCGCGCCGTCCGAGAACGACGTGGCGAAGGCGCGCGAGCGGGCGGCCATGCTGTTCGCGCCAAACGAGCCGCTGGAATTCACGCTCTCCTCCGACTTTCGCAGCGCCTTCAAGAGCCGCGATACGCTGGACGTGAAGTCGACCAAGGCCACCATCACCATGCGCGATACCGCGGGTGCCGAGGTGACCTTCCCGCTGGAGATCGAGCCGCGCGGACACTTCAGGCTCCAGAAGCTGCACTGCAACATCCCCCCCATCCGCCTCGAGTTCACCGAGCCGGGGAAGAAGGGGACGGCCTTCGCCGGGCAGGACAAGCTCAAGCTCGGCACGCATTGCCGCTCGGGCTTCAAGGAGTATGACGAGATTCCGCTGCGCGAATACATCATCTACCGGATCTACAACCTCATCACGCCGCTGAGCTTCCAGGCGCGCGTGGCGCGCGTGACATACGTGGATGCCACCGGCAAGGATGACCCGCAGGTGAAGTGGGCGATCCTCCTCGAAGACGACGACGAAATGGCGGCCCGCAACGGCGGGTTGATCCGGGAGGTACGCGGTGCCCGCTTCGCGGACGTCGACGCCGAGCAGTTGCTGCTGTCGCTCCTGTTCGAGTACGTGATCGGGGGGCACGACTGGTCGCTGTACTCGCTGCACAACCTCCGGCTCGTACAGATGCCGGACTTCCGCTACTTCCCGGTGCCGTACGACTGGGACTTCAGCGGCCTGGCGAAGACCAGCTATTCGGGGCCGCCGCCGCAGGTGCCGATTCGCGAGGTGCAGGACCGCTACTATCGCGGGCCGTGCGTGTCCGATGAGGCGCTCCGTGCCGCGCTGCAGAAGTTCCACGCGCAGCGGACGAACATCCTCGCGCTGTACGACTCGTTACCCGGCGTCTCGGACGACTACCTGAAGTTCGCCCGCGAGTACATGCGGAAATTCTTTGACGATACGGAAGATTTCAACGAGGCCAAACAGGACATCATGCGGAGCTGCAGCACCAAGCCGTCGGCCTGACGATCACCGCTGAACACGGCGGCCGGTCGATCCGGTCGCCGTGCGTGACACCGGGTGGTACGACCGTCGCGTGTCGTTACGCCAGCAGCAACGACGGCGGGCCCGGCGCACGCTCCGTCAGGCGACGTTCGATCCCGCCACGTCGTCTGCCGCCGCTTCGATATCCGGCGTACCGGCGTCCACCCCGTCGGCGGAGCGCAGACGCGCGCCGAGTACCGTCGCCGCCGACATGTCGCCGGTGACGTTTGCCGTGGTGCGGAACATGTCGGGAATGGTGTCCGCACCCAGCAGGATTCCGACGCCCTCGATGGGAAGGCCCGCCGCCAGCAGCACCGGCACCATCACGATGATCGAGCCACCGGGCACCCCCGGCACGCTGAAGGTGGTGAGTACCACCGTCACCACGACCGATGCGATCTGCGCCGGTGTTACCGTGATCCCATACAGCGCCGCGATCCACATCACCCCGCACACGATCCCCAGTCCACCGCCGACGCGATACGTGCTCGCCGCCAGCGGCAGGAAGAAGCCGGTGATGGCCGGCGGCAGCTTGAGCGTATCGCGCGCGCTCTCGATCATCGCGGGGAGCGAGGCCAGCGACGACCGCGCGCTGAAGGCAACGGCCTGCGCGGGGAGCGCGGCGCGCGCGAACTCGCGCAGCGGCGTGCGCCCCAGCGTGGCCGCCAGTGGATACAGCACCAACCCCATGAAGAGCACGCTGAGCACCGCCGTGAGCACCACGTAGCCCACGAGCGCACCGGCGGCGGCGATCCCCATGCGCACGGCCAGTGGTACGGCCAGCGCGAAGACGCCGATGGGCGCCAGCTCGAGGATCCAGCGCACGAGCGTGAGCGACGCATCGGCGATCCCCTGGAACACGGCCACCAGCGACGCGCGCCGATCGAGGCGGATGCGCGAGACCGCCAGGCCGAAGAGCACGGAGAACACGATCAGCGGCAGGATGGCGCCGCTGGCCGCAGCCTGTACGGGGTTCGTCGGGATGAGCGCAACCACCCAGTCCGTGAATGACGGGATCTGCTGCGCGCTCTCGGTGGCGGCCGCCGCACCACCGGCCACGCTGGCGCGCAGCGCCGCCGACGCGGCTGGATCGATCGGGATGAGCCGCAGCAGCGGCGGTGCCAGCAGCGCCGCGAACAGCGCACTGATGAACAGCGTGACGACGAAGAAGACAATCGCACCGCGCCCCACCCGTCCCACGCTGCGCGCGTCGGGGGCAGAGCTGACGCCGACCACGAGACACCCCACGACCAGCGGGATCACCGTCATGCGGATGGCGTTGATGAACAGCGTGCCGATGGGCTCGATGCCGAAGGCAATCGTCCGCAGCGCGCTGCTGTCGGTGAGCGAGATGGCGATACCGCTGCCGATGCCGAGCACCAGCGCGATCAGGATCCTGGCGGTGAGTGACATGGGCGGGGAAGCTACACAATGGCCACTCTCCCGGCGAGGCACGGCCGGTGGTGCGCCCGTCCTGTTCCGGTTAGACTGCTCGCGTGAAGACGGTTCTCCCCCCGCTGCTTGCACCGGGCGCCCGCGTCGCGCTGGTCGCGCCATCCGGTCCGCTCTCCGGCGAGCACGAACTCGAGCAGGCGCTCGCGAACGTGCATGCCTTCGGCTGGGAAGCGGTCATCGGCCGCCATGCGCTGTCGCGCGAAGGATTCCTTGCCGGCAGCGATGATGAGCGCCGCGCCGATCTCGATCTCGTTCTGCGCGACCGCACCATCGACGGCGTCTGGTTCCTGCGCGGCGGCTACGGCGCCACGCGCGTGTTGGACCACATCGACTACGATGCGCTGCGTCGCCGGCCAAAGGCGCTCATCGGCTACTCCGACATCACGGCCGTTCACTGCGCGGTGCACGGTCGCACGGGGCTGGTCACGTACCATGGTCCCACGGCGCGGAGCCGGCTCACGGCGTTCACCACCGATTCCCTGCGACGAGCGGTGGTCGACGGTGAGGACTCCACGGGGGGCGCACCGCTTGCCACACCGCTGCGCGGCGGCCGCGCATCGGGCCGGATCGCCGGCGGCAACCTCGCGCTGCTCGCATCGCTCGCGGGAACGGACTACGCGCCGCGGTTCGACGGCGCGATCGCGTTCCTCGAGGACATCAACGAGGCGCCGTACCGCGTGGACCGCATGCTGCGCCAGTTGCGCATGGCCGGCGCGTTCGATGGAGTCCGGGCGCTGGCGTTCGGCGACTTTGGTGGCAGCACGAGCGTCGCAATGGACGAAACGGACGGGGAGGACTGGACCGTGGAGCGGGTCGTTGCCGAGTTCGCGACGCTGCTGCGCGTACCGGCGCTGCTCGGCGTGCCGATCGGCCACATCGACGATCAGTGGACGCTGCCGCTCGGCTGCCCGGCCGAGATCGACGTCGAGGCAAGGGCCGTGCATACCCGCCGCTGATGCCGTGGGCGATCTTTCGTCGATGCCGCAGGCGAACCTTCCATGGACCTTCACCACGATGCCATGACCCACAAGACCTACGCCGATTTCGTGGCCGACGCCAAGACCCGCATCGGCGAGACGTCGCCGTCCGACGCCCTGGCGATGCGCGAGCGGGGCGAATCCGTCACCTTTCTCGACGTGCGGGAGCCTAACGAGGCCGGCCTCGGCCGCATCCCGGGTGCGGTCGTGATCCCGCGCGGGCTGCTCGAGCAGAACGTGGACGGCGCTGTTTCCCGCGACATCCCGGTGGTGGTCTACTGCGCCAGCGGCAACCGCTCGGCGCTCGCGGCCGATGTGATGCAGCAGATGGGGTACACGCGCGTGACGTCGCTGGCGCGCGGCTTTCGGGGCTGGGTCGAAGCGGGAGGTGACGTCGAGGGGTGACGAATCCGCTCCCCGCCCTCCGGCACGAGCGCCTGCGGCGGCTCGCCGAGGCGCTGCGCGAACGCCCGGGCACGCTGGCCAACGACGAGGGCGATCCGGCGCGGGCGGCGGTCGCCATCGTGCTGCGCGTCGCCGCCACGGAGCCGGAACTGCTGCTGATCGTGCGTGCCGAACGGGAGGGCGATCCATGGAGCGGGCAGGTGGCGCTCCCCGGCGGGCGCTGGTCCGCCGCCGACGCGACGCTGCAGGATACCGCGCTTCGAGAAACGCTCGAGGAGACAGCGGTCGATGTCGGTCGCGACGGTGTCGTCCTCGGCACGCTCGATGAACTGCGCCCCGACACCCCGCTGCTGCCGCCGATCATCGTTACGCCCTACGTCTGCATCGTGCGCCCCGATGTCAGCATCGCCGTGTCGGACGAGCTGTCGATGGCGTTCTGGGTCCCGATGGACTCGGTCATCGATCCGGTGCATCGAACCGAGTCCGACGTGACGGCGCGCGGGCGCACCTGGCGCGTTCCGGCGTTCGTCGTGGGCCGCCATGTGGTGTGGGGGATGACCGAGCGTATCCTCGCCAACCTGCATGAGGTGGTTCGGAAGGCGGACTGAGGGAGCCGAGTCTTGCGCGGTGATTTCCGGCTCAATAAGTTAGGCGACGCTAAATTGCAAATCGCGTTTGCCGAAATCAGGCACCCCCGAATATTGCCGTCCCGGTGGCGGTGCACGTCATGAGCTCCAGACCCGAACCCGAAACCGCCGAATCCGTGCCCGAGCAGGGCGACCCTGTGCCGACGGCGCCGGCCGCATCTGTACCGCCCCCCGCGGCGATGGATACCGGCTGGCGGCGAAGCCGTGTCACGCCGAGCCTGGCCGAGGTATACCGGTCCATCCCCGTCACCGGGCGCTCGACCTTTCGCAAGCTCCTCGCCTTTGCCGGCCCCGGATACCTCGTCGCCGTCGGCTACATGGATCCCGGCAACTGGGCCACCGACCTCGCCGGCGGATCGGCGTTCGGATACACGCTGCTGAGCGTCATCCTGATCTCGAACCTCATGGCGGTACTGCTGCAGGGGCTCTCGTCCAAGCTCGGCATCGTCACGGGGCGGGACCTCGCACAGGCCTGCCGCGATCACTACTCGGCGCCGGTGAACTTCGCGCTGTGGGTGCTCTGCGAGATTGCCATCGCCGCCTGTGACCTGGCCGAGGTGATCGGCACCGCCATCGCGCTCAACCTGCTCTTCGGGATCCCGCTCGCGTGGGGGGTGGGTATCACCGCGCTCGACGTGCTGGTCGTGCTCTACCTGCAGAACAAGGGATTCCGGCTGCTCGAGGCACTGGTCATCACCCTCGTGGCGGTTGTCGGCATGTGCTTCCTGTTCGAGATGTTCGTCTCGCGCCCCGACATGGCTGCGGTGGCGCGTGGCTTTGTGCCGGACCCCGAGATCCTCCGCAATCCGGCGATGCTCTACATCGCCGTCGGCATCCTCGGCGCCACCGTGATGCCGCACAACCTGTATCTGCACTCGTCCATCGTGCAGACGCGCAGGTACGAGGAGTCGGTGGCCGGCCGGAAGGAGGCTGTCCGGTTCGCGTTCATCGATTCCACCATCGCGCTGTCGTTCGCACTGTTCATCAACGCCGCCATCCTCATCGTCGCGGCGGCCACGTTCTTCCGCACCGGCAACCATCAGGTGGCGGAGATCCAGGACGCGTACCAGTTGCTGACGCCGCTGCTCGGCGTGGGGGCAGCGAGTACGGTGTTTGCCCTCGCGCTGCTGGCCTCCGGGCAGAACTCCACGATCACCGGCACGCTGGCCGGCCAGATCGTCATGGAAGGGTTCCTCAACATCCGGATCCGCCCCTGGCTGCGGCGGTTGATCACGCGCGCCATCGCCATCGTGCCCGCCGCAATCGTCGCCATCTTGTATGGGGCCAGCGGTACCGCCAAGTTGCTCGTACTCAGCCAGGTCGTGCTGAGTCTCCAGCTCTCGTTCGCGGTCTTTCCGCTGGTGAAGTTCACCTCGGAAAAGGCGAAGATGGGAGAGTTCGTGAACCCGCCATGGCTCAAGGCCCTCGCCTGGACGATCGCGTTCGTGATCGCGGGGCTGAATCTCTGGCTGCTGTTCCAGACCTTCCGCGAGTGGCTTACCTGACGGGAACAGCCATGTATCGACGTATTCTCGTGCCGGTGGAGAACTCCTCGTGGGATGCCTGCATTCTCGAGCACGTGCGTGAGCTGGCGCGGCTCTGCGGATCGTCGCTCGTGCTCATCCACGTGGCCGACGGTTGGGCGGCCCGCAACATCCGCGCGCTGCACCTGCGCGAGTCCGAGGAGATGCGAGGCGACCGCGCGTACATCGAGGGGCTGGCGGCGTCGCTGGCCAGCGAGGGATTCCGGGCCGAGGCAATCCTCGCGACGGGTGACCCCGCCGACGAGATCGTGGCCGCCGCCGATCGCGAAGCCTGCGACCTGATCGCCATGACCACACACGGTCATCGCTTCCTCAAGGATGTGCTTTACGGCAGCACGGCCAGCGCGGTGCGCCACAAGTCACACGTGCCCGTGCTCATGGTGCGCGGCCCGGCGTCGACGTCCGCGGGGCGGTCTCGCTCGTGAGTGCGGTGAAGCGCGCGCGTGCATCGCGGCCGCCGCTTACCGAACCGGTCGAGGACTACCTCAAGGCGATCTACGAGATCGAACGCACCGGCGCCGCGGCATCGACCAACGACATCGCCCAGCGCCTGTCCATTGCTCCCGCGTCGGTGACCGGCATGGTGCGTCGCCTGGCGGGGCAGGGGCTGTTGGCGTACGAACGCTACCGGGGCGTGCGGCTCACCGACAACGGCCGTCAGGCCGCGCTGCGCACCATCCGCCGACACCGCGTGATCGAGGCGTACCTCACGCACGCACTCGGTTACGAATGGGATCGCGTGCACGCCGAGGCGGAGCGGTTGGAACACGCCGCGAGCGACGAACTGGTGGACCGCATGGCCGCCGCGATCGGCGACCCCGACGCCGATCCGCACGGTGCTCCCATTCCGCGCGCAGACGGCACGATCGATGAGACATCCTCCGACACGCTCGCCGACCTGCCGCTGGGGGCGCGCGCCCGCATCGCCCGCGTGAGCGACGAGAACGGCGAACTCCTTCGCTACCTCGACGAACTCGGCATGCGCCCCGGTGTGCGCGTCAGGGTGGACGAGGTGGCCCCGTTCGACGGGCCCATCACGCTCGTGGTCGGGCGCGCCCGGCGCACCGTTGGGGCCGAGCTCGCCCGCCGCGTCTTCGTCACCCCCGATCCGCGCACGGACTGATCGTCCGCAGGCCCCCTACGGCTTCATGTGCGCCACCAGCCAGTCGGCGATGGGGCCAAGGGTCTCCGGCCCGAGCCGGGAGACGGCGAGCCGCACATAGCCGGCCGGGTTGCCGTCGGGGTCGGGGAGAAAGAGGTGGTTGTGCGCGGGGAGCAGGAGCACCGTGACGTCCGTGTTCCCGCCGGACCGGATGGCCGTGGCGAGCGCGTCCGCCTGGTCGGCGGTTACCTGCCGGTCGGTGGCGCCCTGCATGATCAGCACCGGGACGGACACCTGCCGCGCGGTGGGGAGGGGATCGTAGGGAAGCCCGAACCGCATCCACGGCGTCCGGGCGGCGGTGGAATCAAAGATCGCCTTCTGCGCCTGATAGATGGAATCCCGCGCCGCGGGTGCGAAGCTCGTGTCATGGTCGACGGCGTAGCGGATCTGGTACGGAATGATCTCGCCTAACGACTTGGCCGGGCCGGCCATGAGGACGATCCCGGCCAGCGACGAATCGGTCGCGGCCACCATCGGCGCGATCATGCCCCCCTCGCTGTGCCCCACGAGCGCGATCCGGGCCGGATCGATCTCCGGACGTTCGCGCAGCCAGGCCACCGCCGCGCGGATGTCGTTCGCGTAGTCGGCGGTGGTGGACGTCGCGGCATTGCCCCCCGAACCGCCGTAGCCGCGGTCGTCGAGCCGGAGCACGGCGATGCCGCGGCGGCCGAGCGTGTCGGCCACCTGGCGGAACGGCCGGAATCCGGGCACGAACGGGATGCTCTCATCACGGTCCTGCGCCCCGCTGCCCGTGATGGTCACCACCGCCGGAACCCGCCCCGATGCCGCGATGGGTACGGTGAGCGTCCCCGCGAGCGTGTGCCCCTCCGGCGTCGGCACGGCGACCTCGAGCGCCCGATACGGCGCGTCCGCGGGTGCCGAATAGTCGGGCCGGGCCAGCGAGATGCCGCGCGCCGCCTCGCCCGTCACGCGAACGATGGTCAACCGCTGCGACGGCGTATGGATCCGGATGACGCGCCCGTCGGAGTCGACCACCATCGAGCTGTGCTGCGGTCCTATCACCATCTCGACGGAATCGGACGTGACCGCCGTCATCGTGGTCGGCAACGTCTGCCCACCGGCTGTGAAGAAGATGGGGAAGTGAGCCGTCGTACTGCCTGCCTGCCGCCAGCGCGCCACCGCCAGCTCGAACATTGCCGCCGACTGGTTCACCATCGGCAGTGCGTTGGCCTGCGATGCGATCTTCTGCAGGCGCGACGAACCGTTCACCATCACCTCGGCGATGGCGGTATCCCCCATCATCGTGATCAACGCGCGCTGAAGCGGTGCCGCGTCCGCGCTGGCGCCGGGCCCGTACACGACGAGCGACATCGGACCGAAGGCGGTATCCCCCACCACCGGCACGTCGTACACGAGGCGCGGCTGCCCGCGCAGGGCGACGTCGCCCGTGAGTCGCGAGGGAGTGCGTGTGTAGCGCTCCACGCCGAGCGTATCGTCACCAACGAGGAACACGTACGCCGCGACGGTTTCACGCCCGCCCTGCTGCGCAGCGGGTGCGCTCGCGGACTGGCCGCCGACCGCCGCCGGGAGCAGCGGAAGCGCCAGGTACAGGACAGTCGAGCCGACGCGCCACCGTCTCGCATGGCCGGTGCGCGCCACGCGGCCGCGCCAGGGGAAGGCAGAATTCACAGGGACGTTACTCCGCGTCGACAGGGTTCTCGGAATCGGTCGACTCCGGAAGATCCCGGAGCCGACCCTCGCGCTGCAGCGCCCGTCGCAGCAGAAACTCGATCTGCCCGTTCAGGCTGCGCAATTCGTCGTTCGCCCAGCGCTGCACCGCGTCCATCAGCTCACGATCCGCGCGCAGCAGGAACGACTTTCTCTCCGCCATCAGATGCTCACTGGTAGAGCGATCCCGTGTTCACCACGGGTTGGGTATCCCGGTCCGAGCAGAGGACGACCAGCAGGTTGCTGACCATGGCGGCCTTGCGCTCCTCGTCGAGCGTGATGACCTGGCGCGACGACAGCATCTCCAGCGCGGTCTCGACCATGCCGACCGCCCCCTCCACGATCTTCTGCCGCGCGGCGATCACCGCACTCGCCTGCTGGCGACGGAGCATCGCCGACGCAATCTCCTGCGCGTACGCAAGGTGGCTGATGCGCGACTCGATCACCTCCACTCCAGCCTTCGCCAGTCGCTCCCGGATGGCATCGAGCAGCGACTCGGAGACCTCGGCAGTGTGTGTGCTGAGCGAGATCTGGCCGTCCTCGTGCGCGTCGTACGGATACGACTGCGCCAGCGCGCGCACCGCGGCCTCACTCTGCGTCTGCACGAAGTGCACGTAGTCCTCCACTTCGAACATCGCCTCGGCGCTGTCCACCACCTTCCACACCACGATCGCCCCGATCTCCACCGGGTTGGAGTGGCTGTCGTTCACCTTGAGGCGCGCGGTCTCGAAGTTCCGGATGCGCAGCGACACCTTCTTCTTGGCCATGAACGGGTTGGCGAACCAGAGCCCGGGCTTGCGGACGCTTCCCACGTACCGGCCGAACAGGGTCAACACCTTTGCCTCGTTCGGGTTCACCACGAGCAGTCCACCAAATCCGATGCACGACAGCACGAACAGCAGCAGGCCAACGGCAACTCCCAGCGCACTCTCGGCCTGTGCGGACGCCACGACGAGCCAGGCCAGCAGCCCGAGCGTCACGAACAGCGCGAGAAGGAACGGGATGCCTCCGGTGGCGCGGTACTCAATCTCGCGGAACATGCGCGGCTCTCCGTAAATGTGATACCGATATGATATCATATTGATAGCCGCAACGCAAGGGTGACAGTTGAGGGGCCGCAGGGCGGCTCAAGAGCGTCGACGAGGGCGGCTTGACCGCGAGGCTGTTTCCGGGGTGATTCTTCATCCATGACCGCGAACGTTCGTCTTGGCACCCAGGGATGGAACTACGACGCGTGGACGGGGCCGTTCTACCCGGAGGGCACCCGTGCGACCGAATATCTCGGGGTGTACTCGCGGGCGTTCGACACGGTGGAAGTGGACTCCACCTTCTACGCCGTCCCCGCGGTGAAGACCGTGCGCGGATGGGCCGCGCGCACGCCGGACGGATTCCGGTTCGCGCTCAAGGTGCCGCAGGAGATCACGCACGAGAATCGACTGCGCGGTGTGGCGGACGTGGCGGCGATGTTCTTCGACCGGGCCCGCGAACTCGGCGACAAGCTTGGCCCGGTGCTGCTCCAGCTCGGTCCCGATTTCGGACCGTCGGAGCTGCCAGCGCTCGCGGCGTTTCTCCCGCTCGTCCCGCGTGACATTCGCATGGCGGTGGAGTTCCGCCAGCGGCAGTGGATCCACGACGGCGTCATCGCACTCCTCGCCGAGCATCACGTCGCGCTGGCGCTCACCGATGCGCGGTGGATTCCGCGGCGCACGATGCAGAAGCTCGCCGAACGTGTCACGTCGGACTTCTCGTACATCCGATGGATGGGTCCCAACCGCGAGATCGTGGATTACTCGCGCGTGCAGGTGGATCGCTCGCGCGAACTCGAATCATGGGCGCGCGTGCTCAGCGCACTGGCCGCGCGCGTCACCACCGTCTACGGTTACGTGAACAACCATTTCGCGGGACACAGCCCTGCGTCCGCGCGCGAGCTCCAGCGACTGCTGCATCAGACGCCGGTCGCGCCGGACCAGTTGGGCGAACAGATGTCCCTCTTCTGAATCCCGGACAATCCGCGGCATGTCACGCACGACCGTGGTGTTCCTGATCATTGCCGCGGTCCTGGCGGGCATCTTCGCACGCCTGGGGTTCTGGCAGGTCAGTCGATTGCATGAGCGGCAGGCCTTCAACGCGATGGTCGAGCGCGGCCTCGCGGCCGACGTGCGGCCGCTGCGCGACGTGCTCGCCGATACCGGCCAACTCCGACTCCGTCGCGTGACCGCGACCGGCCGGTTCGACTACCAGCACGAAGTGGCGCTTGGCTCCCGGTCGAACCTGGGATCGCCGGGGGTGAATCTCATTACGCCGCTGGTCCTGAGCAGCACCGACACGGTGGTCTGGGTGAACCGCGGCTGGGTATACGCGCCCGACGCCATGAGCGCAGACTTTGCGCGGTGGCGCGAGGCGGACAGCGCCGAGATCTCGGGGTTCCTGCTGGATTTCCAGCATCCGGAGCCGTTACCGGTGACGTCGCCGACGCATCCGCGCGTGGTCCGGCGCGCCGAGGCCGACTCGCTGGCCGCGCGCATCGCCGCACCGCAGGCGGGGTACATGCTGGTGCAGACCTCTGGCGGCGGGGAGAATACTCCGGTACGGATATCCGTCCCGGCGCTCGATGAAGGGCCACACCGCAGCTATGCCATTCAGTGGTTCTCGTTCGCCGCGGTGGCGATCGTTGGCGGGGCGATTGCCGTGCTGAACGATCGACCGCGTACCGGGAGGTCAAGGAACGCCTGACGCCATGTGGGTGCTTCGCGCGGTTGCGCCGCACCGGGGTCAGGTCTTGTTTTGATGCATCCGGGGGTCAGGTCCTGCATTGATGCCTCCGCTGCTCGCGCGGAACCCGTCGGTCCCGCCGCATCCCTTCGCGCCGCGAGTTTCGCATGAAGCCGTCCACGTCGTCCCGCGCCCGCCGCGACCCGCAGCCGCTTGCCTCCGAAGAGGAAGCGCGCGACGTCGCCGAACAGGCACGCGAGTCCGAATGGCAGCATCCGAGCTTCGTGCAGGAGCTCTTCCTCGGCCGCTTCCGTTTCGACCTGATCCATCCGCATCCGGCGATTTCCGATCCCGGGGAAGAACCGCGCGCGAGGGCGTTCCTCGACCAGCTGCGAGAGTACCTCGAGCGCTTTCCCTCCGAGGAGGTCGATCGTACCGGCGACATTCCCGAGCCGTACGTGCAGGAGCTGCGCGAGATGGGGGCGTTCGGCATCAAGATCCCGCGCGAGTACGGCGGCCTGGGGCTGTCGCAGATGACGTACGTGCGCGCGATGGAGATGGTCACGGCGCGCGATGGCTCGCTGGTGGCGCTGCTCTCGGCGTCGCAATCCATTGGCGTTGGGCAGCCGCTCTCGCTCTTCGGCACCGACGAACAGAAACAGCAGTTCTTCCCGCGTCTCGCGAAGGGCGCGATCAGTGCCTTCGCGCTCACCGAGGTGGACGCCGGTTCGGACCCCGCGAACATGGCGACCACGGCCACGCCCACCGAGGATGGCACGGCATTCGTGCTCGACGGCGAGAAGCTGTGGTGCACCAACGGCACGCGCGCCGACCTGTTCGTCGTCATGGCGCGCACCCCCGACGCCCCCGGGCGCGACGGCAAGCCGCGCAAGCAGATCACGGCATTCATCGTCGAGGCGAGCTCCCCGGGGGTGGAAGTCGTGCACCGCTGCCGCTTCATGGGACTCCGCGCCATCGAGAATGGCGTCATCCGGTTCCGCGGCGTGACGGTGCCGCGCGAGAACATCCTGTGGGGCGAGGGCAAGGGGCTGAAGCTTGCGCTGATCACGCTCAACACCGGCCGCCTGACGATTCCGGCCGGATGCGCGGGCGGCGGCAAGGCGATGCTGCAGATGGTGCGCGACTGGGCGAACGAGCGCGTGCAATGGGGGCAGCCGATCGGGCGGCACGAGGCGATCGCGCAGAAGATCGCCCGCATGGCCGCCGATACGTTCGCGATGGAGGCGGTGGCCGAGCTGTCGACCGCGCTGTATGAGCGCGGCAACTACGACATCCGGCTCGAGGCCGCGATCGCGAAGATGTACAACACCGAGATCGGCTGGCGCATCGTGGATGACGCGCTGCAGATCCGCGGCGGCCGCGGCTATGAAACGTCGGCGTCGCTGCGCGCGCGCGGCGAGAAGCCATACCCTGTGGAGCGCGCGATGCGCGACTTCCGCATCAACCTGATCTTCGAGGGGTCATCGGAGATCATGCGCCTGTTCATCGCGCGCGAGGCGGTGGACCGGCACTTCAGCCTGGCGTTCCCCATCGTGGACCCCAAGTCGAGCATGTCCACGCGGCTGCGTGCGCTGCGCCGATCGACCCCGTTCTACGCCACGTGGTATCCGGCCCGCTGGATCCCCACGCAGTACCTGCACCGGTACGGGGAATTCGGGAAGCTGGCCGCGCACCTGCGCTTTGCCGATCGTGCCACGAATCGCCTCGGACGCACGCTCTTTCACGCGATGGTGCGTTACGGGCCGAAGCTGGAGCGGCGCCAGATGGTGCTTTTTCGTGCGGTCGACATCGGCGCGGAGCTGTACGCGATCGCGGCCACCTGTGCCCGCGCCCGGATGCTGGCGAAGGCCGGCCGGACCGAGGCGATCGAGCTGGCCGACGTCTTCTGCCGCGAGGCGCGCGAGCGAATTGCCGCGTCGTTCCGGGCGCTGTACGGCCGGCACGACGGCGCCCTCTACGCGCTGTCGAAGCGCGTCCTCGATGGCGACCACGCCTGGCTGGAGACGGGGATCGTACCGTGGGATGACATCGAGGAGCCGGGAACGTCAACGGCAGCTGTCGGCGCGGGGCGCAAACGGGGCGATCACACCATGGCCGGCGTGGGCGACTGACGCTCAGCCGTTCCAGTCGCCCACACGCACCAGCAACTGCTTTCGATCGATGTTGTTCACGCCGTACTCGGCCCGGATGGGCCCGAGCGGCGTGGAGAGCTCGATCCCCCCGCGCACGCCGGAGAGCACGCGCTTGAGCGGCAGCCGCGACTCGAGTTCGGGATCGCCGGCGCGCACCGAGCCGGCCATGACCTCGAGTCGCGCCGACAGCGGGCCGAACAGCCGGAAGCGCACCAGCTGGCCGGCCATCCACTCCTGCGATCCCCGTACCTCGAACACCTGCAGCCCGGCGAATCCGTCCAATCCGCCTAACGTGTAGGTGATGTGCGGGGGCAGGTCCTGCCCCCATGCCGCGCGCAACCGCGACCGGAACTGCAGCCGGTCGCCCCACGCCCCGTAGGCGCGGACCTCCGCCTTGCCGCTCACGTAGCGCGTGTTGCCACGCGCGCTGGCGAGCAGCACCGGCCGCTCACCACGCCCCGTCACCACGAGTTCGAGCCGCCCGCCCACCGCGCCCGGCAGCGCCCCCTGTCCTTCGCGCCACGCCAGGATCTCGGCGGTGGTCTGCAACCACACGTGCGCGCTCGAGCGCTCGATCCCCAACCCGGCGCTCACCTCCTGCATCAGCGTTGTCGGCAGTATGTCGCCGGCCTCGTTATACGCACGCACCTCCTCGCGCAGTCCGCTGAGACTGGCCGTGGGGCTGAACAGCAGTCCGCCGAGGCGCGCCCCACGGCGCACCGCGAACGTGGCCTCCTGCCGGTACTCCGCGAAGCTCGCCAGCACGGACCCGCGAGCCCGCGTGCCGAACAGCCGCCGATCCACGCCGCCGACCCACAGTCGTCCGCCGATCGTATTGTCGTACGCGAGTCCGATGCCGAATGTGCGCCGTGGCTGCTCCACCACCTGCACGCGGAAGGCGGTGCCACTCGCCGTCGTGTCGGGGTTGAGCCAGACGCCGTTCACGAGCTCCGATGTGCTCAGCGCCGTCAGCCCCCGCTCGAGCGAATCCAGGTTGAGCATCTGCCCGGGACGAAGGGCGAGTTCGCGCAGCACGACGAGCGGCTCGGCGAGCGACCGCGATTCGATCTGCGCCTCGGCGATCCGACGGTCGATCACCGGTTCCGCGGGCGCGGGCGACCGCGGCAGGCATGTCGCATCGCGAAAGGCACGCAGCGCGGCGTCGTGCCCGAGCTGGATCAGCGAGTCCAGGCGGGGCTGCGCGAAGTCGAGCGATCCGAAGCCCGTGACATCGGGGCGAATCACGACATCGGGCGGCGTCAGGGTGTCGAGCGGCTCGGGGAAGAGGAAGTCGATCACGCGAGATGCGGTGAAGCCGGTGGTGCCCACCGCCTGCGGATTGATCACGATCGAATCCAGGCGCGAGATGATCAGGCGCTCGGCGCCGAGCTCGCGCGCGATCCCGATCGGCACGTTGTCCGTGACGCCACCGTCCACGAGCACATGCTCGTCGAGCAGTACCGGCTGGAAGACGAGGGGAATGGAGAAGCTGGCGCGCACGGCGCGGGCCAGGTCGCCCGCGCCGAGCACCACCGACTTCTTCGTGGCCAGGTCCGTGGCGACGGCACGAAAGGGGATCGGCAGTCGATCGAAGTCGCCGCGCGCGAGCAGGTTGCCGCGAAGCAGCAGCGCGTTGAGCACATGGACGAGATCCGACTCGCGCACCGCACCGCTCTGCAGCGCGAGATGGTTGCCCACCTGCTGCCACACGATCGCCGGGTCGAGCAGCGGGCCGAGTGACCGCGGCAGCTCGGGATCGTACGATTGCACGAGTTCGCCGATGCGATACTTGCGCGTGAGCGAATCGATCTGCTCCCCGCTCCAGCCGCTGGCATAGATGGCGCCGACAATGGCGCCGATGCTGGTGCCGACCACCAGATCGGGGTGGATGCCCAGGCTGTCGAGCACCTTGAGGGCGCCGATGTGCGCCGCACCCTTGGCACCGCCGCCCGCCAGTACCAGCGCGGTCTTCATCGCGGGGCATGTGGGGAGGTCCTGCGCACGCATCACGGACGAACCGAACAGCAGCAGGCCGGCCACGACGCCGAGACGGCGATTCACGATGCTCCCCTCCGGTGCCCGCTACAGGTTCAGCAGGTGTATGGCGATGTTGAAGTAGATGACCAGCCCTGTGACGTCCACCAGCGAGGCGACGAAGGGCGACGACGCCACCGCCGGGTCCCAGCCAACCCGGGTGAAGAAGAGCGGCAGCATCGCGCCCACGAACGTACCGGTCAGCACGACCCCGATGAGCGACAGCGAGACGACCAGTGCAACGTCCGGGCCGGTATTCCACATCAGCGCCCGCATGAAGCCGATCGCGCCGAGCACGAGCCCGAGGACGAGCCCCTGCAGGAGCTCCCGCCGCAGCACGCGCATGGCATCGGTCAGTTCCACGTCGCCCACGGCGATGGCGCGCGTGATCAGCGTGGCCGACTGCGAGCCGGAGTTGCCCCCCGAGCTGATGATCAGCGGGATGAACAGCGTGAGGATCAGCGCCTCGGCCAGCGTGCTCTCGTAGTGCCGCATGGCGGTGCCGGTGAACATCTCGCCGACGAAGAGCAGCACCAGCCAGCCGCCACGCTTGCGTGCCAGCGACCAGAACCCGGCCTGGAGATACGGGGCGTCGAGGGGCTGCACGGCGCCGAGCATCTGGACGTCCTCGGTCTGCTCCTCGACCATCGCGTCGATCACGTCGTCGACCGTGATCACGCCGACGATGCGCCGTTGCTCATCGACCACCGGTACCGCGACGAGGTCGTATTCAGCCGTCAGGCGCGCGACCTCCGCGCGGTCGGCGGTGAGCGGCACGCTCACGACCTCGCTCCACGCCACCTCCCGCACGGGGACGCCATCGGGCGCCACCAGCAGCTCGCGCAACGACAGCACGCCGCGCAGCACACCGGCGTCGTCGACGACGTAGATGGCGTGCATGGCCTCCTTCCTCCCCCGCGCCAGCGTGCGCACCTGGGCCAGCGCCTCGTCCACCGGGAGCCGGTCGGAGACGGGGACGAACTCCGTGGTCATCAGGCCGCCGGCGGAGTCGGGGTCGTACGCCAGCAGTCGCTCGGTTTCCTGCCTGGCCTCAGCGGAGATGACCGCGAGAATCTCATCGGCGCGTTCGTCCTCCAGCTCGACGAGGACGTCGGCGCGATCGTCCGGCGTCATCTCGGAGACGAGCTGGGCGGCCTGCGCCGTGCTCATCTCCTCGAGCAGTTCGGTGCGCAGCTCCTCGTCGAGATACTCGAGCAGGTCGGCGGCACGCGCCGGCGGGAGCGCGCGCAGCAGGTCCTTCACGCGTTCGACGGGGAGCGCTTCCGCGACGGCGGCGAGATCGTGCGGGTGCAGCTCCTCGGTCTCGGCCGCCACATGCGCCGGCGATTCGTCGAGCAGGGCGAGCAGGTCCGGTGCGAGGAGGGCCGCCAGCGGCCGGTCGACCGATCCCGGGGGAGTGGGAGTCGTCATGGCGTGGTGCGCCGGGCTCGGGGGAAGTTTTACCGGGATGAGGAGTGCCGGGACGTGCCTGAACGTATCACGCAGGTGACCACGCGCGAGTCGCGAGGGCCACGACGTGAGCGACGCAAGCTAGGGCAACCGCGTGGGGCGGAACAAGCGTCGGCGACGACTGTCGCGTTCACAACCTTTCCACGTGGCGCCCTGTCCAACGTGGTCGAGCGTCGCGGGTGAGCGGCTGCTCGCAGACTCGACGCACCTTTCACGCATCGTCCCGCATGCATCGCACTCTTGGCACCCTGGCGCTGTTCGTCCTCCCCTGTGCCGATCTCGCCGCACAGGGTCGTGAGCCCGGCCCCGCCGCCGCCGCGCGATCCGCAAACGCTGCATCGCTCACCCGCACGACCGCCACGCGCGCGACCACGGCGCCAACGATCGATGGCCGGGACGACGACGAGATCTGGCAGCGGGCGCAGGAGGTCACGTCCTTCCGGCAGTTCGAACCCATCGAGGACGGCGACCCCGGCATGGCGACGATGGCCAGGTTCGCCTATGACGATCACAACCTGTACGCACTGGTCCGCGCCTACGACCCGCATCCGGACAGCATCGTGGCGCTCCTCAGCCGACGCGACGTGCGCACGCAGTCCGAGCAGATCAAGCTGATCGTCGATTCGTACTTCGACCGGCGCACGGGCTACGAGTTCGCGGTCAACCCGGCCGGGGTGCAACGTGACTACTACATCTTCGATGACATGAACGAGGACGGCGGATGGGATGCCGTGTGGGAGGCGAAGACCTCCATCGACTCGCTCGGGTGGATCGCCGAGTTCCGGATTCCGCTGAGCCAGTTGCGCTTTCCGTCGCGCGACTCGCACACCTTCGGCATTGGCGTCTGGCGCGACGTGGCGCGCACCAATGAACGCATGAGCTGGCCTGTGTGGCGCAAGAGCGTGTTCGGCCTGTCGTCGCAGCTCGGTGAACTCGCCGGGATCAGCGGCATCCCAACACCGCGGCGCCTCGAAGTCCGCCCGTACGTGGTGCAGAAGTCCGAGAGCCGGCTTTCGAATGGAAGCTGGTCTCAGGAACCGGCCACATCGCTCGGCGCGGACCTCAAGTACGGGGTGACGTCCAACCTGACGCTCGACGCGGCCATCAACCCCGATTTCGGCCAGGTGGAAGCCGATCCATCCGTGCTCAACCTGTCGGCGTTCGAGCAGTTCTTCGACGAACGGCGACCGTTCTTCACCGAGGGCACGGGGATCTTCAACTTCTCCACCAACTGCAACGACGGCGAGTGCACGGGGCTCTTCTACTCCCGGCGCATCGGGCGGGCACCACAGCTTGGCGGATTGTACCAGGGAGAGGATGCGCTGCCGCTGTCCGCAACCATTCTCGGCGCGTCCAAGCTGACGGGGCGTGTGGGCAAGGGCACGTCGATCGGCCTGCTCAATGCGATCACGCAGCGCGAGGAGGTGGGCGATGCGACCGTCGAGCCGCAGACCCTGTTCCTCGTGGGACGCGTGCAGCAGGACTTCCGCGAAGGGCAGAGCGGAGTCGGTGTCATGCTGACCGGCGTGCGGCGATCGCTCGACGCGACAACGGACGATTTTCTGCGGCGCGAGGCGTACACCGGTGGCGTCGACTTCCGGCACCAGTTCCTCGGCCGCCATTACGTGGTATCAGGGTATGTGGTGGGGAGCAACGTGCGCGGTTCTGCCGACGCGATAGCGCGCACGCAACGCTCGAGCGTACACAACTACCAGCGTCCCGACGACGACGTCGCGTATGATCCCGCGCGTACGTCGCTCCGCGGCTCGGCGATGCGCATCGGTCTGCAGAAGACCGGCGGCGAGCGCACGCGGTTCCAGACCGGCTATTCGCGGGCGTCGCCCGGACTCGAGATCAACGATGTCGGCTTCCAGTCGGCGGTGGACTACCAGAGTGTGAGCAACTGGTTTGCCATCCTGCAGCAGCGTCCAACGGGGCCATTCCGGCGCTATCAGGTGAACTTCAACCAGTGGACCGAGTGGACGGCCGGGGGCACGCGCACATCGCTCGGTGGCAACATCAATGCAAATGCCCAGTTCGTGAACATGTGGGGCGGCTACGCGGGCTTCGGCATGAACGCGCCGTCCACCTGCCCGCGCTGCACGCGCGGCGGGCCGGCGCTTCGGAATTCGTCGTCGCTGAACACCTGGATGGGGCTCAATGGTGATCCGCGCGGCATGTTCATCCCCTCCGTCAACATCTCGGGCGGGCGCAGCGATGCGAATCGATCGTCGTACCTCAACCTCAGCGTCGATGTGGACGGCAGGTTCTCGAGCCGGTTCCAGATGAGCGTGGGTGCCTCCTTCGCGCGCAACATCGATGACCAGCAGTGGTACGACAACTTCGGTGAGTTCGGCAGCGACACGGTGCACTTCACCCTGGCGAACCTGAACCAGAAGACGCTGTCCATGCGGGCGCGCGTGGACGTCACCGCCACGCCGACGCTGACCGTCCAGTTCTATGCACAACCGTTCGTGACCAGTGGGAAATACAGCGATCTCCGGGAACTTGATCGCCCGCGCGACCGTCACTACGACCAGCGACTCAAGCCGTACACGGCAGTGGAGCCGGAGGCGTTCAACGTCAAGCAGTTCCGGTCGAACACCGTGCTGCGCTGGGAGTACCGCCCCGGTTCCACGCTCTACCTCGTCTGGCAGCAGGGGCGCGACCAGTTTGACCTCGATCACGGTACGTTCGACGTCTCGCGCGATTACAGGAACCTGTTCCGGGCGCATCCGGCAAACACCTTCCTGTTGAAGGCAAGCTACTGGTTCACGCTGTAGGCGGGGGACCGGGCGACGGGTCCGCGGTGCGGGACCTGCGACGTCAGGGAGGTGCGGCGCGCGGTTGACCGCTCACGCGCCGGCGGCAACTTTCGATGGGTCCGCGCCGTCGTGCAGTCCCACCCGCGATCACGCTGCATCATGAACGTCGCATTTCTCGGCCTCGGCGCCATAGGCGCACCGATGGCCCGGCACGTTGCTGCTCCACCCTTCTCGCTCGCGGTCTGGAATCGAACCGCTGATGTCGCGGCGCGCTTCGCGGCAGGGGCGAACGCGCGGCACGCGACTTCACCCGCCGATGCGGCCCGGGGAGCAGAGATCGTCATCACCTGCCTGCCCACGTCGCGCGAGGTGGAGGCGCTGCTCGACGGCGCCGACGGGCTGCAGGCTGCCATGCAGCCGGGCAGCGTGCTCGTGGACTGCACGTCCGGCGATCCGGCATCGTCGCGGCGCATTGCCTCGATGCTCGCGTCGCGCGGCGTGGCGTTCGTGGATGCCCCGGTCAGCGGCGGTGTGAGCGGTGCCGAGCGTGGCGCGCTGACCGTGATGTGCGGGGGCAGCGCGGATGACCTGGCGCGGGTGAGGCCGGTGCTGGAGCGATTCGGCGAGAAGGTCGTACACTGCGGCGAGGTCGGGGCCGGGCACGCGGTCAAGGCGATCAACCAGGCCATGCTCGCCGTGCACATCTGGTCGCTGTCGGAGGGGTTGGCGGCGCTGGCGAGCGCCGGGGTGAACGTCACGACGGCGCTCGACGTGATCAATGCGTCGAGCGGCAGGTCGAACACGTCCATGAACCTCTTCCCCGAACGCGTGCTCACCCGTGCGTTCCCGCGCACATTCAAGCTGGCGTTGCTCGACAAGGACGCGCGCATCGCCGCCGGGTTCGCGCGCGAGCACGGTGTGCCTTCACCCATGCTGCAGCTCGCATCCGAGTTGATGCGAACGGGGCATGCGGTGCTGGGGGAGGAGGCGGATCACGTGGAAGCGGTACGGGTGGTGGAAGCGTGGGCCGGTGTGCAGGTCGGCGCCGACGTCCCGACGGCCATGGACGCGGGAGCGGCAACATGAAGCGTCCGCGCACCGAGGTGGCGACCACGGAAGCCATCCGCAAGCACTTTCCGGCGCTGGAGCGCACGCACGCTGGCGAGCCTGTGGCCTACTTCGACGGGCCGGGGGGGACGCAGGTGCCGCGGCAAGTCGTCGATGCCATGACCGACTACCTGTACGAGCACAACGCCAATACGCACTGGGTCTATCCGTCGAGTGTGGAGACGGATGCGATGATCGAGAATGCGCGCGTGACGATGGCGGATTTCCTGAACGCCGAATCGGAGGAGATCTCGTTCGGGAACAACATGACGACGATCACCTTCCACCTGGCGCGCGCCCTCGCCCGTCAGTGGAACGCGGGGGACGCGGTGGTGGTGACTGAGCTCGATCACCACGCCAACGTGGCCCCGTGGCGGGAGATCGCGCGCGAACGCGGTCTCGTGCTGGAGACCGTGCGCATGCGCGACGATCGTCCCGCGCTCGATACGGCGCACTTCACCCAGGTGCTGCGTCAGACGCCGCGTGTCAGGCTGGTGGCGTTCGGCGCGGCGTCGAATGCGGTTGGCAGCATCACGGACGTGGCGCACGCCGTGAACATGGCACACTCGGTGGGCGCGCTCGCCTTCGTGGACGCGGTGCACTACGCACCGCACGAGCTCGTGGACGTCCGCAAGTGGGACTGCGACTTCCTGGCGTGCTCGGCGTACAAGTTCCACGGCCCGCACGTTGGAGTGCTCTACGGCAAGTACGACCACGTTGCGCAGATGGAGGTGCCGCGCATCGACGCGGCGCCCGATACGGTACCGGAGCGACTCGAGACCGGCACCCAGAACCACGAGGGGATCGTCGGTGCGGCGGCGGCGGTGGATTTCCTGGCGTCCATGGGTGTGGGTGCGTCGCGCCGCGAGCGGCTGGCGTCGACCTTCGAAGCGCTGCACCGGTGCAATGCCAAGCTGCTCGAGCGCCTGTGGGCCGGCCTCTACGCGCTCCCCGGTGTGCGCATTCATGGCCTGGCGCCGGATGCCGAGCGAACGCCTACGATCGCCTTCACCGTTCGGGACATGCTCCCCGACGACGTGGCCCGTCGCCTGGTCGAGCGCGGCGTGTTCGTCTCCAGCGGGGACTTCTACGCGACCACTGTCATGGAGCGGCTCGGCCACGCGCGCCACGGCGTCGTGCGTGCGGGGTGTGCGTGCTACACCTCCGAGGAGGAGGTGGACCGCATGCTCGCAGGGATGCGCGAACTGGTGCGCAACCCGGTGTCCGTCGTGCGCCCGTGATGGCGTGCGATCAGGGAACGCATCCCGGGACGCACGCCACGCCCGGCTTTACGGTGCCGGCTTTGACTTCGGCGTGAGTGTGCGGTCCAGCGCCGCCAGGAAGGGTTCGTACTTCGAGCCCGGGTGCCACCACACCCAGCCCTCATACCCGGCATCGTAGATCGCCTGCATCTGCGCCTTCACGTGCGATGCGTCGTACGCGGGCTGCCCGAGCGAGAACGCCTGGACCCACGGCCGCACATGCTGTCCGTCGATGCCGAGCGCGGCGTCGCGTTCACGCGCCCGCGAGATCGCGGTGAACACCACCTTGTGCGGCTCGGCGTTCGGTCGTGCGATGTTGAAGGCGCCACGCGGATAGTGCGACGGATACGTCATCGGGAGCATCACGTCGACCACTGGTGAGAGTGCTTCCCACTCCTGTCCGATTTCCAGCGCCCCGTTGATGGTGGTGACGAGGCCGAACACATCGGCGGTCGTGCGGACACCGAGCTTGTCGAGCCGCTCGTTGCCCGTACGCAGGAACTCCGCCAGGATCTGTGGCTTGGTGCGACCACGCTGGTTGGGGAAGACCTGCGTCGGGAGGCTCTTGTACGGCTCGGGGAAGCGGATGTAGTCATATTGGATCTCCCCGAACCCCAGCCGGACCGCCTCCTCGGCGACGCGGAAGTTGTATTCCCACACCGACTCATCGTACGGACTCACCCACGTCAGCCCCTGCTTGTCGCGCCATGGCGATCCGTCCGCGGTGCGGATGGTCCGATCCGGATTCACGCGCGCCGCCACCGAGTCCTTGAAGACGACGATGCGCGCGATCGGCAGGATGTCGTGCGCCTTGAGCGTATCCATGAGGGCGCGCACGTTCCGGATCACGCCGGCGGATCCCGCGTTGCGCACGAGAATCGAATCGTCCGACGGAATATTCAGCCCGAACTCGTCCTTCACGTCGATCACGAAGGCATTCACCTCCGTGGAGTCGGCCATGGCGATGAGCGCCGCCATGCGTCGCGTGCTCTGCGCCGCGAACCGGTTCACGTACAGCCCGCGAATGATCGGTCCGGGCTCGAGTCGCAGCCGCGGTCCGGTGGCCACGTCCGATGAAGCCGCGCCGCGGTTCGAACCGCCGTCGCCGTCGGCGGCGGCAACGGCCGTCGTGTCGACTCCGGCCGATGTGTCCGCCGCGCGGACGGCCGAGGCCGAGGAATCCGCCGTCGTCGCCATGGAATCGGCGCTCGTCGCGCTCGAGTCACTCGCGGACGTCGAGGCATCATCGGCGGTGCACGCCGCGATCGTTGACAGCACGAGCGCCAGTAAAGCCGTTCGCAGCGTGCGGCGACGGGGGGAGACGCGGGGAAGGCACTGAAGCGGAGGGAGCAGCGGACGAAGCACGGCGGTCCGGGAAGATGCGGTGGGAGAGGCGGGCGCACGGCGCGCGGAGGGAAACGTAACGGCGCCGGGACGGGCAACGTTTCGGGTGGCCCGTATATTTCACCAGCATGCCGGCTCATCGGTACGTCCGGTCGCTCATGCCCGTCGCCGTCGGCGTTCTCGTCGCCTCTGTCTCCGCCTGCGGCGGCGACGGCAACGCCGCGCGAGCGGACGCCGAGTTTCTCGTAACTGCCGGTGACTCGACCTTCTGGGTGATGGCCGGCGAGCAGGGCGTCGTCGTCCGCCGCGCGCCCCTGTTCCTGACGCGCGTCGACGGCCGGTTCGTCGAGCTGTACGTCGCCGACGACGACCATTCGTACTTCGACGCGGTGCTCGTCGGCCAGCGTGTCTATCAACGCGACCTCGTCACCAACGACTCGACCGCCGTGTTCGAGGATCCGAGCGTTGCCGCGATGGCCGATGCGTGGGCGCGCGAGCATCCTGACGAGCGTCCACTGAGCGTCGACCAGGAGTCGAGCGACGAGCCGCACACGATCGCCACCACCGAGGCCGAGCTGCTGAACGCGTTCGGTCCCTACCTCTCGTTCGCGGCGTATCGCGACGTGGACATCGTGAATGGCGAAGACAGCCATCGGTCGCGCCATGGGGTGATCGACCTCACGCGCGGTCGCGAGGCAACGCTCGACGAGCTCCTTGGGGAGCAGTCGGCGGCACAGGCTGTCGCCGCCGGCGCGCGCGCGCACGCAGCGTTCGTGGACTCCGTGCGTGCGTCGAGGGGTGTCGTGGCGCGCCGTGCCGCCGCGGTCATCGACGAGTTTGTCTTCGATTCCACGAGCTTCGCGCTGGTGGACTGGGAGGGAAAGCCAGCCGTCGCCTTTCACGTGCCCGGCACCGGCGCGGCCAGCGTTGGCATGACGCTGCCCATCCCGCCCATTCCGGTGGCCGAGCCGGGGTGGTGGAAGGACGTGGCGCGGGACGTTCCGGAACCCGGTGCCGGCAACATCGAACGGTGGCCGGGCGAGCGCTACGCGGTCCTCGTCCGATACCTGCGGCGAGGAGTCGTGTTGATGGGTCTTGCCCTCGACGACGGGCGGCAACTCCTTGCCGGCCGATTCCCGGCGCCCGTTCACCGCGTCTACCGGCTGGATGACCCGGCCATCGATCGCGCCACCCGGCGCGCCCTCGGCAGGGCATTCGACGATGCGGCGCTCTATTCCACCGACGCGCGCACGGTCTCCCGCATCGCGCCACCGCCGCCCCACGAGGGCGAGCGGCTCCACCTCACGTCGCTCCACCAATGACCGCAACGATCCGCCGTCGCCGAAAAGTGCACGAGTCGTCGCACGAGACGTCGGCGCTCATGCTGCCGCAGGACGCGAACAACCTGGGCCACGTCTTCGGCGGCGTGATCCTCGGGATGATGGACAAGACGGCCGCCGTCTGCGCCATCCGCCACGCCCGCGCAACGTGCGTCACGGCGTCCATCGATCGCGTCGACTTCCGCGAGCCGATCCACCTCGGCGATCTCGTGGTCATGAAGGCCAGCGTCAATTACGTCGGTCGGTCATCGATGGAGATCGGCGTGCGCGTCGAGGCCGAAGACCTCATCTCCGGCGTTCGACGCCACACCAACTCGTGCTATCTCACCTTCGTTGCCGTCGATCGCGACGGGCGGCCAATCGAGGTGCCGGAGATCATTCCGGAGGGCGCGGAGGAGCTCCGGCGCCACCGGGCCGCCGAGGACCGCCGCCGCAGGCGACTCGAGGAACGGACCGCCGAGAACGGCGCGGGCGGGCGAGCGTGATGCCGGGGTCCGGAGCACGCGACCGCCCAGGGGCCCGCGCGGCCGGCGAGCCGCGGGGAGCGCGACGTCGTTTCAGCGTGGCCGACGCCAATCGCGCCCTCCCGCTCATTCGCCGTATCGTCGAGGACATCGTCTCCGAGTACGCGCGGTGGCGCGAGATGGTGCACGAGTACGAACTCGCATCGGCACTCAGCACCGCCGACGCGCCGAACCCCGAAGCCGAGCATTTCCAGCGCGCCGCCCAGGCGAGCGCCGAGGAGATCGAGCAGTTCGTCGCCGAGCTCGAGGCCCTGGGCGTTCACTTCAAGGGGTTCGATCTTGGCCTCGTGGATTTCCCCACGGAGCGCGACGGGCGCGAGGTGTTCCTCTGCTGGAAGCTGGGCGAGCCGAACGTCGCGTTCTGG
Organism: Gemmatimonadaceae bacterium; assembly: GCA_035698205.1. GTDB lineage: Bacteria > Gemmatimonadota > Gemmatimonadetes > Gemmatimonadales > Gemmatimonadaceae > DASSBZ01. The sequence continues at coordinate 71,675 of DASSBZ010000096.1, forward strand.
CACGACGTCGACGACGGCTACTCGGGACGGCAGCCGCTTCGACCGGCGGCGGCCGGCTAGACTTCGGCGTGGCCGCGTCCGCGGCCGTGCAGCGTTCCCGCGGTTCGTCCCGTCTCACCAACCGGTACCACGTCGCACCATGAAGACATTTCGATCGTCGGACGGCATCCAGTGGGGCATCGAACTCGGTCCACCGGGCGCGAGCAACGCCATGATCATCTTCAGGCACCCGGACGGCCGCTCTTCGCGTCTCGATCGTTACAACTGGATCAACTGGCCCGGGGGAGAAGCGACCAACGTGACAGCGCGCCTGGCGCCCCGGCAGGTGCTCGATTCGCTGACCGATGATGTGGTACAACGGTTGTACCACCGGAGCATGCCGGTCAGCCGGTCGACGCCGTCAACGATGCAGTAGCGCGGCAACGTGCCGGGCGCGCGCGAGGCCGGCGTGCCTCGTGCTACGCCGGCTGGGCGACGGCGTCGGGGAAGGGAACCTCGATCTCCATCCCGTCGCGCGCCACGACGGTTCGTGGAAAGACCTCGCGCGCCTCGCGCTCCAGCGGGCTGGCGTCCCCCGCATAACGCGCGGAGACGTGCGTGAGCAGCAGCCGGTCCACGCCGGCGCGGTGCGCGATCGCGGCGGCTTCCCGCGCGGTGCTGTGCCCCGTCTCGGCCGCGCGCGGGGCTTCGTCGTCGGCAAAGGTGGCCTCGTGCACGAGCACCTGCGCGCCGGCGGCGGCGACGACTGTTGCCTCGCACGGGCGGGTGTCGCCGGTGACGACGATCCGCCGTCCGGGGCGCGTGGCCCCCACCAGGGCCGCCGGTTCCACCCGCCGGCCATCGTCCAGGGTGACAGGCTCCCCCCGGTGCAGCCGCCCCCAGAGCGGTCCCTCCGGGATTCCCATCTCCCGCGCCAGCTCCGGGTTGAAGCGCCCGAGTCGCGTGTCCTCCACCAGCGCGTAGCCCACCGCCGGGGTGCGCCGATGGTCCACGGCAAAGGGCACGATCCGGTAGCCGTCGCGTGGAATTTCTTCCCCCGGCTCGACGTCGCGGATCTCGAGCGGGAAGTTCACGCGATCGGGCCCGAAGGCGCCGGCGCTGCGCAGCGTTCGCGCGGATCCGGGGGGCCCCCAGAGGCGGAACGGCTCCGCGCGCCCCTGGAGGGCGAGCGTCCGGAGCAGGCCGACGATGCCCAGGATATGGTCGACGTGCATATGGGTGAAGAACACGTCGGAGAGCGCGAAGGAGATCCCATAGCGCATCATCTGCCGCTGTGTACCTTCTCCGCAGTCGATCAGCAGC
>DASSBZ010000097.1:0-43959 GCA_035698205.1 Gemmatimonadaceae bacterium
GCGCGGGAACCACGTGGGTTTCCATGGACTGCCACGCGGACCAGTTGCGGAACAGCTTCGTGACGTTGATCGTGAGGGCATCGAGCAGCCGCTCGTACTCGGTCTGGTCGGCGTCGAGGAGGGCGGCATAGTCCCCGTAGCGATGCATGCCCCGCGCCCGCATGCGCACGGCGATGCGGCGCCGCAGGCACTTCTCCTTGTATGACGCGCAGCCGAAGCCTCGATCGCGCGAGATCTTGTCGGCGAGCGCCATGAAGCCGGGATCGTCGGTGAGGGGCGCGGTCATCCTGCCCGCCGTGCCGTCTCGATGTTGCTGCGCGCGATCACATTGTTGGGCTGGAGCGCGAGGGCGCGCTCCCAGCAGGCCACCGCCTCGTCGCGTTCCTGGCGCCGATAGCGGATGTTGCCAAGCTTGAGCCACACGTCGCCGCCCAGGTCGGGGTGGTGACGCACCGCGCGCTGATACGCCTCCAGCGCCTCGTCGTACCGCCCACCGCGGTAGAGCGCGTCGCCGCCGTTCTTGTGCAGCTGCGGAATCCCCGCATCCTCGATCGCACCACGCTCGGCGGCGGCGGCCGCCGCCTCGTACCGGCCGCTGCGTTCCAGCGCCACCGCCAGGTTGTTGTGCAGCACCGCGGCGTGGGCATGGATCGAGACGCCTTCCTCGAGCAGCGCGATGCATTCATCGAGGTTGCCGGCAAGGGCGGCACCTAACGCGGTGTAGTGGTACCAGGCCGCCGGCTTCGGGCGCCGCCCCCAGAGTGCCGCCGCGTCGCGGAACGCGGCGTTGGCCTCGGCGATGTCGCCGCGGCGCAGCGCAAGCACGCCCATCGACAGCCTGGTGCGCGGGTCCTCCGTGCCGGTACGCGGCGCGCGCGCCAGGGCGTCCGCCGCGTCGTCGAAGCGACCGAGCCGCTCCAGTGCGTACGACAGGTTGTGGAACACGGCCACGCTGGCACCCCGGCGCAGCGTGGCCTGCTGGAACAGCTCGACCGCCGCCGACCATTGCCCACCGCGGAGCAGCACCAGTCCGGAGAAGAACAGCGCCTGCTCGTCACCCGGTCGCAGTTCGGCGACGCGCCGGAACTCGCGCACGGCCTCGTCGAACATCCCAGCCTTGTAGAAGGCCACGCCGAGATTGCGATGCTCCACCACGCGCGACTCGGTCACCCCCTGCTCCGCCGGTCGCGACTTGCCCACGCGGTGGAGGAAGCCCGCGGTCGCAAGCTCGAACAGCGCCTTCCCCACCTCGAACTCGCCGAGGCCCGCGTCCTCCACGATCTGCTGCACGTCGCGCACACCGTCCACCAGCGACGCCACGGTGTCCTGGTCGGCCGTCAACTGCACCGCGCTCTCGGTGAGCCGCTCGCGATCGAGCGCGAAGACCAGGTCGAACGACGGATTGCGCTTCTCGATCTCGCTCCACTCGTCCACCCGGCGCGCGCCTTCCAGCAGCAGTGACTCCACGTTGATGGCAACCTGGATGTCCGCCGGATCCGGGCTCACGTCGGGCTCGAAGTTGAACGTCCCCGCCGTCCACGTGAACAGGAAGTAGACCGCTTCCTCGATCTGGTGACGGATGTAGCGGTGCAGCTCGTCGCGCGCGATCATGCCATGCTGCACGAGCAGCTCGCCCAGCCGTGTCTCGGGCGCGCGCTCCTGCATGCCGATCGCCTGCTCGAGCTGCTCCTGCGAGATGAGGCCGTTCTTGAGGAGGATGTCGCCCAGCCGGTCGCGCCGGTTGACGATCGACGCGTAGCAGATCCGCCCCTTGTCGAAGTAGATGTAGCCGAAACTCTGGCGATGGGCGACGCTGAGGCACCCGTTCTTCTTGCCGAGTGCCAGCAACTGCAGCACGTCGGGGAGCCCCGCCTCCCGGAGACTTCCGCGAATGGCCATCAGCCGAGTTCCTCGACGATACGGCCGTCCACGCCGGGCCAGTCCACGACCACCTTCTCGAGGTCGAGGAAGAAGGTGTCACGCGCCACGGGGATGAACGCCGGCGTGGGGCGACGCACACCGATCGCGCGCGCGACGACCTCCGCGTTGACGGGCGACCCGGTTGCATCGGCCACCGCCGCCACGCGCTCCACCATCGCCTCGATCTCGGTGGCGCTGGCCAGCGGCGGCTCGGCGAGCATGGCCGCCACACCCTCGTCCACGCTGCCGAACCGGGACGCGAGCGCCCGCGAGAACAGCGCCTCACGCAGCTCACGCGTGGGCAGCTCGACGGCCACGACCAGCCCGCCGTCGAACCGGGAGCGCAACCGCTCGACGAGTTCGGGGATCTCCGCCGGTGCGCGGTCGCTGGTGAGCACGACCTGTCGCCCCGACTGATGCAGGAGGTTGAAGAGATGAAAGAGTTCGTCCTGCGAGCGCTCCTTGCCGGCGAGCACCTGTACGTCGTCCACGATGAGTGCGCCGGCCTGCCGGTAGCGGGCACGCCATTGTTCCACCGTGCCCGACTGGATCGCGGCGATCAGCCCATCCACGAACTCCTCGGCGGTCACGCAGGCTGCCGGTCCAGGTTCCGCGTTGGCCGCATGCAACGCATTGCCGATGGCGTGCGCGAGGTGCGACTTCCCGGTCCCGGTCGGACCGTGGATGAACAGCGGGTTGTAGCGCACGCCAGGCTCGGCGAGCACCGCATCGACCGCGCGCACCGCCATCCGGTTGGATTCCGCCTGTTCAAACGTCGCCATCGTCCATCCCGGAGCGGGGCCCGGGGGCGGATCGCCCGCCGCCTGCGCGCGTTCCAGCACCGCCTCCGCCTCTGCCAGCCGCTGCGGGTCGCGAAAGACCTCATCGCCCGCCAGCGCTGCATCGAGCAGCACCACCTCGGCCTCGAGGAGTTCGAGCCGGGCGGCCGCGTCGGCAAATGCGGCTTCGAGCGCGTCGAGATCGGGCGGATCGTCGAGCGCGAGCGCCTGTTCGAGCATGGTCGTGCGAAATCCTTCCGCCTGCCAGTGCGCGATGCGCGCGCCCAGTCGCACGCGCCACGAATCCACGCTCTGCGCCACAGCCACGGTCACGTCGCTGAGAAAGCTCTGGAACTCGTCGCCCCCGCCACCGAGCGGTGCGGCCGCCGGGTCGGAGATGACGGCGGGCGCCGGCGTGGGCGTGCGCAACGCGCCGAGCACCTGGCGCACATCGGCCGCGGAAATGGGCTGGTCGAGCAACGACTGGTGTGCGACCACGCGATTGAGCGCGCCCTGCAGTTCGCGCACGTTGCCGAGCGGCAGCCGCGCCAGCTCCTCGAGCACGCCGGCCTCGAACTGCAGGCCACGCTCCTCGCACTTGTGCCGGAGGATCGCGACACGCGTTTCGTACTCGGGCACGCCGATGTCCACGATCAGGCCGCCGGTGAGCCGCGTCAGCAGCCGCTCATCGACGTCGGTGATCTCGGTGGGCGCGCGATCGCTGGCCATGACGATCTGTCGCCCCGATGCCTGCAGCACGTTGAAGATGCGCAGCATCTCGCTCTGCGTCTCGCGACGCCCGGTGAGGAACTGCACGTCGTCGAGCAGCAGCAGGTCCACCGCCTGATACCGCTCCTTGAATGCGTCGGCCTGCCCGGACGAGATGGCCAGGTGGAAGTCATCCACGAAGTCGTCGAGCGGGATGTACACCACGCGAAGCTCGCCGTTGGCCACGCGCGCGGCGTGACCGATGGCGCCGATCAGGTGTGTCTTGCCGAGCCCGGACCCGCTGTACATGAAGAGCGGGTTGTAGACCGAACCCGGCGACTCGGCAACGGCGCTGGCCGCCGCGACCGCGAGGCGGTTGGCGGTACCGACGACGAAATTGTCGAACCGGAATCGACCGTCGAGCAGCACGCTATCTCCCCGCCCCGGCGTCGGCCGTTGCCGTCAGCTTGCGCAGTACGAGCTCGGAGATACCGCGCAGCGTCTCGAATACGCCACGGCCATGCAGCGCGTCACCCACGTGCGCCGGCACGCCCCGGAAGTTGAGCTCGTCGTCCAGCTCCGACGCGTCCATGATCATCTCGCGTGGCAGGTCCTGCTTGTTGTACTGGAGGACGAGCGGCACGGTGCGCGCGTCAACGCCCTGCGAGGCGAGATTGGCGTGGAGATCCTGCAGGCTCTCGATGTTCTCGGCGAGTTGCCGGCGCTGGCTGTCGGCCACGAAGACGACACCGTCGGCGCCCTGCAGCACGAGGTTGCGCGTGGTGGCGTAGTAGACCTGCCCGGGCACGGTATAAAGCTGGAAGCGCGTCGTGAAACCGGAGATGGTCCCGAGGTCGAGAGGCAGGAAGTCGAAGAACAGGGTGCGATCGGTCTGCGTGGCGAGCGAGACCATCTGGCCGCGCCGTTCAGCCGGAACCTGGCCGTAAATGTAGTGCAGGTTGGTCGTCTTTCCGGACCGCCCGGGGCCGTAGTAGACGATCTTGCACGTGATCTCGCGCGCGGCATAGTTGACGATGGACATGCGCCCTCAGAGGCGGCCGAAGAGGCGCGCGAGGTTGAGATCGAGGTCGCGCTCGAAATGCTCGTCGAGCGCCGGCGTCACGGCATCGGACGCCACCCGGGCCGGTGCGGCGGCGGCAAGCCGGCCGCGCAGTTCACCGAAGTAGAGCCGCACGAGACCGATCGACGTGGCGTCGTCGAAGACGGCGAGCAGCAGGTGCAGACCGCCTGGCGTAGTTATCGCGCCGAGAAACAGTTGCCGGTCGGATCCGTCGTGATGCAGCGAGCCGAATGGGGCACCGTCGAGCTGCCGGCCGAGCTCGGCCGACGATGCCTGGATGGCCGCGGCCAGCGCGCACGCCGACATGACGTCCACCGAGCGGGTGAACCCGTGCTGGGCAAGTACACGGCCGCTCGCCTCGAGCACGAGCGCCAGCCTCACGCGCGCGTCGCGGACGAAGCGGAGCAGCGGCTCCTCCACCCAGGCGTCGACGGCGGCCTTCACGCGAGCCCCGCCGCGGCGCGAATGAGTTCGACGCGCAGCAACCCGGTGTTGGCGCGCGACTCGGAGATCACGACGAACAGCAGGTCGTCGCGACCGGCGGCGAGCACGTGCCCTCGCTCGGCATCGAGCCGGACGAAATGCACACCACCGTAGCCGGCGGCGGCGCTCGCAAGGCGCGCCTTGCGGTGCAGCGACGCTGCGAGTGCCGCCACGGTCTCGGCGTTCACGCCGATCTGCACCATGGACTCCACGGCCAGGCCGTCGCGCTCGGACACGAGCAGCGTGCCCAGCACGCCGCGATGGCGCGACAGCGCCGTGAGGGTCGCCAGCCACGGAGCGGCATTCATGCGAACCTCGCCAGCCACTCGCGTGCGACGGCGAGCGCGCGACCGAGGATCACGCGTACGAGTCCAACAGGCGTTTCGCGCGCCGCCGCCACGAGGAGCAGCGCGCCATGCGGCGCCGGCGTCATGGCCACGATGGCGGCGTCGGCCTCCACCTGCAGCGAGGTCCAGGCGCCAAGCCCGAGGTGACGCATGGAGCGCGCGGCTTCGTCGCTCACCCCCGCGAGCTCGGCCCCCACCTCCTCGGCGATGTCGCGCCCGTCACCGTCCACGTACGCACCCGCGAGCACGAGGCCGTCGGAATCGAGCAGCAGCGCCGTCAGCGCCTCGTTCCCCATCAGCGGTGCGAAGAGCTGACGCGCCTGGGCGCCGGCCCCCACCGGCGCGACCGATGGCGCATCGGGCACCGCGGGCGGCGACGCAACAACGGGGATCGCGACGGGCGACGGCGCGGCGACGTTCACCGCAGCCACATCGGTCACGCTCCCCGTTACCGTATCGGTGTCCACCGGCGGCCGTGGCGCGCCTTCGTCGCGGTGGCCGTTCGCGCCATTCACGGTCGCACGCGCCCTGGAGATGGTCGCCAGCGCCCGCGCGATGGACGGATCGTCGTCGTGCTCGGCCGCGGCACCAAGCCAGCGCTCCGCGCTTTCAAGCATCCCGCGCCGGTAGTCGATGAAGCCGAGTCCCTTCTGCGCCGAGGTGAGTCGCGGGTCGAGCCGCAGCGCCATGCTCCATTCGTCGGCGGCGCGATCGAGGTCGCCGCGGTCGGCATGGATGCGCGCCAGCGTGTCGTGAGCGTCGGCATCGTACGGATGGCGCTCGAGCCCGCGCACGGCGATGCGCTCGGCGGTGGCGAGGTCGCCGGCGCGACGCAGGGCGTCGGCAAGCGGCACGAACGCCCGGCTCGCCGGGTCGCGCACGAGGACGTCGCTGAGACGGCGGATCTCCTCAGACACCGTTCAGCGCTCCGACGCCATCGCGCAGGCGCGCCGCGGCCTCCACGAGTTCCGCAACCTGCGTGGCGTCCTCGGCTCCGGCCGAATCCACGAGATAGTGCTGCCAGGCGGCAATGGCGCCGTCGAGCGCGGCGGCCCGGACGAGCGCGGCACCCAGCGCGCGCTGCACGTCGCCACGCGCGGGTTCCGCGGCGGCGGCACGGCGCGCTTCCTCGAGTGCATCGTCATGACGCCCCAGCGCCGTGAGCGCGCGCGCGAGAAGCAGCCGTGGATCGGCGCTCTGCGGCGCCGCGGAGACGGCCGCACCGGCGGCGGCAAGGGCCTCCTCGTAGCGGCCGCCATCCATGGCACCGCGCGCGCGCGCCAGGTGATGCCCGGCGTCGTCGTCGCCCAGTCCGTCAAAGCGCTGTGGTTCGGGCGGTCGCACCTCGATGACGTCGGTGGTGACCAGCCCGTAGGCGATGCGCGCCACCTCGAAATCGCTGCGTCCGAGCCGCTCGGCGATCCCGCGGAGGTCCGTCACGCCGTCGATCATCGCCAGCACCGCCCATTCGTTAGGCAGCAGGTCGAGCTGGGACGGGTGGTCATCGTCCAGCGAGGCGAGCACCGGGACCATCCCCATGTGGGCGATCCGCGGGGCGATGCGCGCCCACTCGTCGATGCGCCGTGCCCCTTCCATGAGCAGCGATTCCGTGGAAATCGAGCCCACGAAGTCCGTGGGGGCATCACCCACGTCGCCCTCCTCGAACCGGAAGAAACCCTCCTGCCACGACATGAGCTCGAACACCACGGCCTCGATCTGGGCACGCACATGCCGCTCGAGCTCCCGCGGCGTCACCGCGCGGTGCGCCACGAGGATCTCGCCCAGCCGCTGCCGCGAGCCGCGCGCCGCCTGTTCGGCGCGCGCGCGCTCGAGATCGGCCTCCGAGATCTTGCCAGCCTTGAGCAGCACCTCACCCAGGGGGTGCGGGTTGCTGCGAATCCCGGCGGCGATCACGCGCCCGTTCTCGAAGAACACCGCACCTTCGTTGTCGCGCAGCGCCGACGTGACGCGCAACCGCCCCGTCTTCCGGCTCAGGTCGAGCAACTGGAAGACATCGTGGATACCGAGCTCGCGGAGGGGACCCTCGATCGCCATCAGGCCACCTGCGCGCGTTCGGAGAAGATGCGCTGCAGGTCGACGGCGGTGCGGCTGTCACGCCGCGCCCGTCGTGCATACTCACCCGCCGGCTCGAGCTCGATCACCTGTCGCCAGCGCGCGATCGCGTCGCGATAACGATGCTGTTCCGCGGCGAGGACGCCCTGGTGGTACAACGCCCCGACATGACCGGGGTCGAAGCGCAGGACGCGATCGAAGGCGACCGCGGCATCCGACCGGCGCCCCACCGCCACCAGCGTCTCGCCCAGCATCGTGCAGCCATCGAGGTGATAGGGATCGCGCTGCAGCAGGTCCACGAGCAGGCCGAGCGCCTCGGCGGGCCGCCCCGTCGAACGACGCAACGAGGCGAGCGCCAGGGCGGCATCGGCATACGTCGGCATCGTTTCCAGCGCCGCTTCCAGCTCAGCCTCGGCTTCGGCAAGCTGCCCGCGTTCGCGCAGGAGATCGGCGAGCTGGCAGCGCACGAGGGCGAAGTCGCTGTCCAGCGTCAGCGCGTGCCGCCAGGCGCTGATGGCAGCCTCCGCATCGCCAACGGTACGGGCCACGTCCCCGACCTGCTTCAGCACGTCGGCACGCAACGGTGCCACGCGACGTGCATGCTCCAGCGCCCGCAACGCGCCGGGCGCGTCGCCGCTCTCGGCGCGCGCGGTGGCCGCCAGCATCAGGGCGTCCACGTCATCGGGGTTGGATGCGAGCAGCGCCTCGGTCATGGGCGTCGCCTCGGCACCGCGTCCAAGGCGGATCAGCACGGACGCCTCCCCCGCCAGCGCCCGGCGCGAGAGCGGACCGCCCGTGGTCGCGGATGCCTCGTGAAACCGCTCGAGCGCCTCACCCAGCGCGCCCTGGCGCGCATAGATCTCGCCGAGGAGCACGAGCCCCTCCCCGCGATCACCGCCACGCCCCATCACGCGCGTTGCATCGGCAAGCGCGCGCTCCAGCATCCCCTTGGACAGGTAGTCGGCGGCGGTGGCGTATTGCGAGTCGCTGCGCGACGCGACGGTCGTGACCCGTGGTGTCGTGGGGGCGAGTTCGGTGAACAGGGCGTCGAGCACGCCGGCATCGAGGGCGAACGTGCGCACCGATCCATCCTCGCGCTGGTCGCCGCCCAGGTCCGGGATCACGCTCAGGTCGGGATCCTCGAACTCGAGGTCGATGGCCAGCTCGAACTTCTGCGCCACGTAGTACGGATCGAGCTCCAGCGCCCGCCGCGTCTCGCGCAGCGCGCCGTCAAAGTCGCCCAGGTTGGAGAGGGCGAAGCTCAGGTTGTAGTGCGCCTCGGCAAAGTCCGGTCGGGCGAGAATGGCGCGCGCGTAGGCGTTGCGCGCATCCTCGAACTTGCGCAGCTCGGCGAGCACGAGCCCCACGCCGTTCCATGCAACCGGGTGTTCGGGCTCCAGCGCGAGCACCTGCCGGTACGCCTCGAGGCAGAGCTGGACGTGGCGACGCCGCGCGAGCAGCAGCGCGAGGTTGAGTCGTGCCTTCACGAAGTCCGGCTCGGCGTGCAGCGCCGCACGGAAGGCCTCGACCGCGCCTTCATCGTCGCGAGCATGATATCGCGCCACGCCAAGGTTGTTGAGCGCGAGTGCATACAAGGCATCGACCGCGATGGCCCTCGCGTACGACTCCGCCGCCTCCACGAATCGGCCGTCCTGGTGCAGCACGATGCCGCGCTCGTTCCAGAGCTTCGGGCTCTCCGGGGATTCCTCGAGCAGGCGATCGTACATCTGCATCGCGGCCGCGGTATCCCCCTTGAGCAGGTGCACCTCGGCCATCGCGCGCAGCACGAGGTCGCCGGCTTCGCCGCGATCCATGGCGAGGCGATATTCGCGAAGTGCCTCGGTGAAGTACCCCTTCTGGCGGAACGCGAGGCCCAGGTTGTAGTGCGCGAGCTGGCCCTCGGGCGCGATGTCCATCCGCCGCTCCGCCAGCCGCGATGCGGCGGTGGGAACCGCCGGTTGCTGCTCGCTGGGCGTCAGTCGCTCGAGCGAGAGATTCGCATGCGCGCGCGACAGCGCCGGGTTGAGCTGGATGGCGCGCTTCGTGGCCTTCCGCGCGTCGTCGTGCAGCCCCATGTCGCCCAGCACGAACCCCATGAGATAGTGCGCGTCCGGATTGTCGGGCGCGAGCTCGATCGAGCGGCGCAGCGCCGCGAGCGACTCATCGTTCAGGCCACGGTTGTAATAGCACTCGCCCACGTAGAAGTGGACGACCGCGCTGGTGGAATCGAGCGCAAGCGCGCGCTCGAACCAGTGCTGCGCGTTCTCGATGTCGCCAACGCTCTTCTCCGCCAGCCCGAGCTGCATCATCGCGCCAACGTCGTCGGGCGCGTGACGGAGCAGTTCGGTGAACTCGGCTTCGGCCTCCGTGGTGTGACCGAGAAGTGCGTAGACGCGGCCGAGTTCCCAGCGCGCATCGCGGTCCGCCGGGCTCGCGCGCAGACGCTCGCGCAGCTCGGCAACCCGACGATCGTAGTAGCCGGTGTTGACGTACGCGATCTCCAGGTTGCGCTGGGCCACCTGCATCTTGGGATCGATTTCCAGCGCGCGCGTGAATGCCGCGACGGCCTCCTCGCACAACCCCTTGTTGTAGTACAGCACGCCGAGGTTGTTGTGGGCGCCGGCATCCGATGCGTCGATGCGCCGCACGAACGATCGCAGGACGTCGCGATCGCGCGCCGAGCCGAGCGAGGCGCGTACGCCGCCGGCACGCTCGACGCCCCCTGACCGGGTGGCTGGTGTGGAGTCCGTAGTCACGATGCGGCTGGCACCCCGGATCAGCCGAGTCGGACGGCGCGGAGGATCGCCTGAAGCGACGCGACGTCGGGGAGCAGCAGGAAGAATCCGCGCAGCCGCTCGTTGAGCTCCTGCATGAAGAACTCGCTCTCGACGCAGAACACAAGGTCGCGATCGGTTCCGAACTGCAGATAGGCGGTGGTCAGCACAGCCGACGACATGTCGACGGCGAGGCTCGGCGGCGAGGGCAGGAGCATGAGTCCCATGAAGTCGCTCAGCGCATTCATGTAGGCGCCGCTCAGGATGTTGCCGGCTTCCTTGATGGCCGACTGTTCCAGCTCACCGAGTCCCTTGGATGATCCGGCGGGGCGTCGCAGCATCAGCTCCGAGAGGCGGATCGCGGTGGCCTGCGGGAAGACAAGCAGGGTTCGCCCCGTGAGGTCCCCCATCATGTTCATCAGGACCGCGGCCACCGGCTCGTCGGCCTCCGCCAGTTGCGGCGGCACCTCCTCGAGCGGCGCGATGTTGATGGTCGGCACGCTGATCATGATCGTGTCGCCCGTCATCGCCGACAGCGCGGTGGCGGCGTGCCCCGCCCCGATGTTGGCGACTTCGCGCAAGGCGTCGAGCTGGACCGGCTTCAGGCTCCGAATGTCGTGCATTACCGCTCCACTAGAGGAGACTGCTGACGTCGAGAATGAGCGACGGCACTCCGTCGCCGAGAATCGTGGCCCCGCTGAACAGACTGACCCCACCGAGCACCGTGTCGTACGGCTTGATGACGATCTCCTGCTGACCGGTCAGTTCATCGACGACCAGACCGGCGCGCCGCTCCGCCACCTCTATCACGACGACTTGGCCCCCGTTCCCGTCGCGACCGGGGAGCCGGACACGCTCCCGCAGGTAGACGAGCGGCAGTACTTCGTCGCGGAGCACGAAGACTTCCCGCCCCTTGACCGTCCGTCGCGCCCCCTCGTCGAGGTGGACCGTCTCGTTGACGTGCGTCATGGGAATCGCGTACGTCTCGCCGGCTACCCGGGCCAGCAGCGCCCGCACGATGGCGAGCGTGACCGGCAGCCGGACCGTCACCTGCGTTCCCTCCCCCTGCACGGACCGGATCTCGACCGTGCCTCCCAGCGCACGGATGCGCGACGACACCACATCGATGCCCACCCCTCGCCCCGAGAGCGCGCTGACCGTACGCGCGGTGGAGAATCCCGGCCGGCTGATCAGGCGCAATACGTCTTCGTCGGAGAGATCGCCGCGCGAGGCTTCGTCGAGACCGAGCTCGCGCGCGCGGGCGAGTACCCGCTCGCGATCGATGCCGCGCCCGTCATCGGTGACGCGAATCACGATTGCCGACCGGTCGCGAGCCGCCGTGAGGCTCAACCGCCCCGCTGACGGCTTGCCGGCGGCCACGCGCTCGTCGGGCATCTCGAGCCCGTGATCGATCGCGTTGCGCAGCAGGTGCACGATCGGATCGCCGATTTCGTCGAGCACCGACCGGTCGAGTTCCACGTCCTGTCCCTCGATCTCGAGCGACACCTGCTTCCCGACGGAACGAGCGGCGTCTCGCACCAGCCGCGGGAAGCGATCGAAGATCTGCCACGCCGGTACCATGCGGCTCGACATGATGCCGTCCTGCAGATCGGTGATCAACCGCGACGCCTGCGTAACCGTCTCGTCGAGCGCGGAATCGGCCAGGGAGGCGGCAAGCTGCTGCAGCCGGCCGCGTGTGATCACGAGTTCGCCGATGAGATTCAGGAGTACGTCGAGCCGCTGAAGGTCGATGCGGACGTACCGGTGCTGTCGGGGCTGCGCCGCCTCGGCGGCGAATGCCGCCTGCATGGCCGTGGCGTCGGACTGCGGTGGCGGCGTGCTCTCCGTCGACGACGAGAAGCCACCGCCTCGATCCACCAGCACGCGCTGGACTCCCCCCGCTGCCATGATCGTGCGCGCGATCTCCTCGTCGGCGAGATCGGTGTCGAGCCGGATGAGGAACGTCGTGCCGAAGCGCTCCCCCTGGAGCGCCTCGAGCGAAGGCGATACCCCCGCCACGTCGCCGATGGACCGCGCGCGCTCCACGGCGAGGAACGCACGGACCCCCCGCATGGGCGTGTCCGCGTCCTGCTCCACGCGCACCAGCACGCCGCTCCCCGGGGGCGGCTCGAGCGCCACCGAATCGGAGGCCGCATCACTGCTCGACGCCGATGCAAGCGCGCGCAGGCGTGACAGGATAGGCAGGCCGCTCGCGCCGGCGTCGCGTCCGGCCACTGCAAGTTCGATGGCCTGTTCCAATGCGTCGGCGGATTGGAACAGCAGGTCCATGAGCGTCGGCGTCACGCGACGCGCGCCGCGCCGCACTTCATCGAGCAGGTTCTCCAGCTCGTGCGAGAGCTCGGCCACCGCGGTGTAGCCCATCGTCGCGCTCATCCCCTTGACCGTGTGCACGGCGCGGAAGAGCGCCCCCACCGGCGCCGTGGCGTCGGGGGTGCGCTCGAGTTCGAGCAGGGAATGATTGATGGCCGAGAGGTTATCCCGACTTTCGGTCAGGAACAGCTCGGCGTAGCGATTCTGGTCCACGGTGCAACGCGTCGGGGGAAAGGCACCGGCGTGTCGTCGCCGGAGACGGATCGATCAGCCGCCCAGCACCCGCTGCACCGCTTCGAGAACGCGGCTCGGCTGGAAGGGCTTGACCACGAAATCCTTCGCACCCGCCTGGATCGCCTCGACCACGAGCGCCTGCTGCCCCATGGCGCTGCACATGAGGATCCGGGCCCGCGGATCGAGCTTCGTGATCTCCCGAACGGCGTCGATGCCACCCATGTCCGGCATCACGATGTCCATCGTGACGAGATCGGGGCGCAGTTGCTGGTACTTCTCGACCGCCTGGAGTCCCGTCTCGGCCTCGCCCACGATCTCGAAGCCGGCTTGCGTCAGGATGTCGCCGACCATGGTACGCATGAAGATCGCGTCGTCACAGATCAGGACTGTGTGGCTCACGTTTGACTCCGGATGGTGAACGGTCGCTCTGGTGGATGCCCCTCGCCGTCACATCGTCGGCGCGGCAGGGCGCACTATCCGACGATCTGACCGACGAGCCACAGTACATCAAGTACTATGACGACTCCGTCGTCCAGATGTCCCAACCCGCGCACCAGCCCGCCGCGCGAGAGGTCATCCGTCGCGGTCTCGAAGCGATCGGACGCCACCGGCTGGACGTCGCGGACGTCGTCGACGAGGAGTCCCACCTGACGGCTGCCGCGATCGACGAGGATGATCGATCCGTCCGGACGGGCCTCTCCGCCGTCGATACGACGGGCGAGATCGACCACCGTGACGATCGTCCCGCGCAGGTTGATGAGGCCGCGCACATGATCGGGGGCGCCGGGGAGTCGCGTGGCCGGCCGGTTGGGAACGATCTCGCGAATGTCGGCGATGTCGCACCCATAGACGCGCGCGCCCACACCGAAGAGCAGCAGCCGGAACGCCGCTCCCTCCGACTTCGCCGGCTGCGCCGCGGCCGGATCGGTCGGCGTACCCGGGGTTTCTCTGCGCGGTGTGCGCTCAGTCCCGGTAGAAGTCAAAGGCTTCGAGCGGATCGGGGTGATCGATCAACGACGGGTCCTCGGCAATGGCCGACAGCGAGGTGCGAAGATCGTCCGGCAGCGGCGCGCGGAAATCGAGCGCCGCCCCCGAGACGGGGTGATGCAGGCGAAGCCACGCGGCGTGGAGAAAGTGCCGTCGAGGTGGCAGTGCCACGAGCCGCCGGCCACCGCCCCCTCCGTACACGTCGTCGCCCACCACCGGATGCCCCACCGACGCCAGATGCACACGAATCTGGTGTGTGCGCCCGCTGTGGAGGTGCGCCCGGAGGAGATCGGCGGAACCGAACCGGGCAAGTCGAACGAAGTCGGTTCGTGCCGCTCTCCCGTTGTGGACGACCGCCATGCGCTTGCGGTCTCGCGCATCGCGGCCGATCGGGCGCTCGACGGTGAGTGCATCGCCGTCCAGATGCCCCCACGCCATCGCCGCATATCGCCTGATGATGCGTCGTTCGGCGAGGGCCGCGGAGAGCCGGCGGTGCGCCACGTCGGTTCGCGCGACGATCAGCAGTCCGGAGGTGTCCTTGTCGAGCCGATGCACGAGCCCCGCCCGCTCCTCACCGCCGTCGCCGGGCAGCGACTGGCCACGACCGAGCAGCGCGTTCACGAGTGTGCCCGTCCAGTTTCCCGGCGCCGGATGCACGACCATCCCCGCGGCCTTGTCGACGATCACGAGCGACTCGTCCTCGAAGACGATGCGCAGCGGGATGTCCTCGGGAAGCACCGCGCGCGCCGGCGAGGGCGGAATGGTGACGCTGATCGATTCGCCGGCGTGTGGCCGGTAGCTGGCGCGTTCGGCGCGGCCATCCACGCGGACATGCCCGGAGGCGATCAGCGTGGCCGCCTGCGTGCGCGACAGATCGAGCCGGCGCGCGACGAGCAGGTCGAGCCGCGCCTCCCCCTCGTCGTCGACGGCGAAGACATGCTGCGCCGCGTCCGCGGCGCCGGCGGTCACGATGACTCGGCCGACTCCGCCGCCCGCGCGGTCACCGCCGCCGCTCGATCCTCCCCCCACAGCACCCACGCGAGCAGGAACGCCCCCGTGCTCACGGCGATGTCGGCCACATTGAACGTGGGCCAGCGCATGTCGCCGATCCCGATGTCGATGAAATCCACGACGCCGAGTGGTGAGCGGATCCGGTCAACGAGGTTGCCGATCGCGCCGGCGCTGACGAGCGCCAGCGCGGTGACACGCGGCAGGTCGCCGCGTGTGGTGCTCGTGTACAACCGCCAGAGGATCACCAGCGCCGCGAGCGTGAGCGCCATGAAGATCCAGCGCGACTGCGCACCGAGATGAAAGCCGAACGCCGCGCCCGGATTGTAGACGAGCGTGAGCCGGACGGCGTCGCCGAACACCGGATGGGGAACGTTGCGCGGCTGCAGTGAGGCGACGGCAACGGCCTTCGTGATGATGTCGACGACAACGATGCCGATCACCACGGGCCAGAACACCATCGCGTTGCGAAGGCTACTTCTTGGCATCTTCCTCGCGCTGCTTGCACTCGATGCAGAAACGGGCGTGCGGGAGCGCGTCGAGGCGCTCGTACAGGATTTCCTTCCCGCAGTTGTGGCACTTGCCGTACGTCTCCGGCGCCTTGTAGAGCCGGCGGAGCGCCTGGTCGATGTGCCAGAGAAATCGTCCCTCCTGGCTCGCGAACAGGAACGCCTTCTCGCGCTCCATGGCGTCGGTTCCCTGGTCGGCCATGTGGAACGAGTATGAACTGAGGTCGCCGCCGGCGCCCTGGGCCGTGGAGCCGAAGGTTTCGTCGTGGTGTCCCAGCTCCTTGAGCACGCGCCGGCGCTCCTCCAGCAGCCGCTTCTCGAAGTGCTGGAGGTTCTTCTTGCTCATTGGCTTCGGCTTCTTCGTTCCGTCGGCGGTCGCCATTGCTATCCGTCTCTGGTAAGGGCAACGCGCAGGGACGCTCCGTCGAGCTCCACGTCAGCGGCTGCCTGTGATTCCGGTACGATGTCGATCCCGATCCTGATCTCGCGCGCCAGCAGTTCGCCGGCAATCCAGTCGTGATACCCGCGAATCGCCGCCGTGAGTTCCGTGTTCCCGGTCGCGATCGCCAGGCGAATGCGATCGCTCACCAGGAGCCCCGCATCCCGGCGCAGCCGCTGCACGCGACTCACGAACTCGCGCGCCAGTCCCTCTGCGCGCAGCTCCGGGGAAATCGTCGCATCGATGGCGACGAAGCGGCCGTTCTCCTCCTGCACGAGCAGTGCCCCGCTGGAGCGCCGGAGAATGGTCAGGTCATCCGCGCCCAGTTCCACCGGTCCGTCGCCGAGGTCGATCGTGAGTGCTCTGCCCTGCTCGAAGGCGCGCAGCGACTCGCTCTCGAGCGCCGCCACGGCGGCCGCGGCGCGTGGTGTGTCCTTGCCGAACCGGCGACCGAGGGCGCGGAAGTTCGGCTGCGCCGACAGCGCCACCAGCGAATCCGCCGATGACAGCAGCGAGATCTCCTTCACGTTCAACTCCGCGGCCAGCAGCGGAAAGAGCGTTTCGACCTCGTGGGCGATTGCCACCGGCACGACGCACTGAAGCCGCGCCAGCGGCTGTCGCACCTTCACCCCCGCCTCCTCGCGAGCGCCGCGCCCGAGCCGCGCCAGCAGCCGCACTTCCTCCATGGCCGCCTCCAGTCGCTCGTCGCGCGGCGTCGGCTCGTCGCGAACGAAGGCCGCCAGGTGCACCGATTCACCCGTGAGCTCACGGTGCATCCAGTCGCTGATGAACGGCGCGAGCGGCGCGAGCAGGCGGCACGACACGGTCAGCACCTCGTGCAGCGTCGCGAACGCGGCGCGGTTGTCGGCCGATTCCACGTCGTACAGCCGACCGCGATTCAGCCGCACCCACCAGTTGGAGACCTCGTCGTCGACGAAGACCATGAGCAGCCGCGCCGCATTGGTCGGGTCGTAGGCGTGCAGCCGGGCATCGACTGCCGCTTCCACCGCCGAGAGGCGCGAGAGAATCCAGCGATCGATCGCCGGGCGGTCGGTCGGCGCCGGATCAGCGTCCGAAGGCGACCAGCCGAAGTTGGCGTAGAGCGCGAACATCCCGCTGTACACGTTGCGCAGCGTGACGAGAAACCGCGCCGACGTCTCACGAATGGCCGCCTCATCGAAACGTCGCGGCACGTCGAGCTGGCTCGACGCGACCAGGAAGAGGCGGATCGCATCGACGCCGTGGCGCTCGATCACCCCCCACGGATCAACCACGTTGCCGCGGCTCTTCGACATCTTCTGCCCTTCGGCGTCCAGCATCTGGTCGTTGACCACGGCGGCACCGAACGGCGCCGGACGCGGAGCGTCGACCGAATGCACCGCAACGTCCGCATTGCCGGGGAGCGCATCACCGAGTCCGGTGGCGATGGCCAGCAGCGAGTAGAACCAGCCACGCGTCTGGTCCACCCCCTCGGCGATGAAGTCGGCCGGATACTCGCGCGCGACGGTTTCGCGGTTCTCGAAGGGAAAGTGCCACTGCGCGAACGGCATCGATCCCGAGTCGAACCAGGCGTCGATCACCTGCGGAACCCGACGCATGGTGCCGCGTCCGCTTCGGGCCGGCCAGGTGAGCCAGTCGATGAACGGCTTGTGCGGATCGAAGTCGCCGCGGAGCGGCGTTCCCACGCGCGACTCCAGCTCGGCGTACGAACCGATGACCTCGATCTCGGCGGGGTCCGCGTCGTTGACCCAGACGGGCAAGGGCGTACCCCAGTAGCGATCGCGCGAGACGGCCCAGTCGATGTTGTTCTCGAGCCACTCACCAAAGCGACGCTGGCCGGTCTCGGGGGGATGCCAGTCGATGCGCGCGTTGCGCGCGAGCATGCCATCCCGGTATGCGGTGGTCCGCACGAACCACGAGTCGCGCGCCATGTAGACCAGCGGCGTGCCGCACCGCCAGCAGTGCGGATAGCTGTGCACTTCACGCGTGGTCTTCCACAGCACGTCGCGCCGCTCGAGCTCCTCGATGATCGTCGCGTCGGCATCCTTGACGAAGCGCCCGCCAACGACCGGCGTGCCCTCGACGAATGAACTGCTCCCATCCACCGGCTGGAGAAACGCCAGTCCGTGCCGTTGTCCGGCCGCGTAGTCATCGGCGCCGAACGCCGGTGCCATGTGCACCACGCCGCTGCCATCCTCGGCGGAGACGAACGTCTCGCCGACGATCACCTCGTGCGCGCCTGTCGTGCCGTCGAAGGAGACCCAGTCGAGCGGGCGGCGATAGCGGGCGCCCACCAGCGCGGTGCCGGTCATGCGATGCTCCACCGTCCAACGGTCGGTCCAGCCTTCGCCCAGAACGGCCTCGGCGCGCGCCGCCGCGAGGATGATCGTCCAGTCGGGCGCGCTCGTTTTCCGGACCTCCACGTACTCGAGCTCCGGATGCACCGCCAGCGCCACGTTCGACGGCAGCGTCCACGGCGTGGTGGTCCAGACGAGGATGCGCCGTCGCGCCACGCCGTTGCGCGCGCCGGGGAGCGCCGGACCGCCTTCGAGGTCGAGCGCCACGTAAACGCTCGGATCCTCCACGTCGCGATAGCCGAGCGCCAGCTCATGGCTCGACAACGCCGTGCCGCACCGGCCGCAGTAGGGCAGGATCTTGTGACCGCGATACAGCAGCTCGCGCTGGTGCAGCGACGACAGCGCCCACCACACGCTCTCGACGTACTCGTTCGAGAAGGTGACGTAGGGGTGCGCGTAGTCGAGCCAGTAGGCAATGCGCTCGCTCAGCTTCTCCCATTCGGCGCGATAGCGGAACACACTCTCGCGGCAGGCGCGATTGAACTCCTCCACGCCGAATGTCTCGATGAGCTGCTTGCCGCTGGCGCGCGAGAGCTCGGCGGCGGACATCCCGCGCTCGGCGGCGAGCCGTGCCGGGAGCCCCTTCTCCACCTCGATCTCCACGGGCAGGCCGTGCGTGTCCCAGCCGGCCTTTCGCGGCACACGATACCCGCGCATGGTGCGGTAGCGGCAGACGAGATCCTTGATGGTGCGCGAGAACACGTGGTGGATGCCCGGCCTGCCGTTGGCGGTCGGCGGTCCCTCGTAGAACACGAACAGCGGCGCATCGGCGCGCGCGTCCCGCGTGCGGCCGAACAGGTCCTCGGCGCGCCAGCGTTCCAGCAGCTCCGTCTCCAGCGCGGCCGCCGGAGCCTGCGGGTCGAGCTGGCGATACCGCGTCGTCACGTCGGCGCCGGTCATATGCGCTCCAGCACGCCGGTGACGAGCGCGGTCAATCGTGGCTCCGCCTCGCCCGCCACGGCGAGGATGGTCTCGAGCGACGTGGGCGAGAGCGCATCGGGGAGGCACTGGTCGGTGATGATCGAGACGCCCAGCACGCGCATGCCGCCGTGCACCGCGGCAATGACCTCCGGCACGGTCGACATGCCCACCACGTCGGCACCGATCGTACGGAGAAACCGGTACTCGGCGCGCGTCTCGAGATTGGGGCCGGGCACCGCCACGTACACTCCCTCCCGCAGCACGGTCCGCTGCGAGAGCGCGACCTCGCGCGCGAGCTGGCGGAGCCCCTCGTCGTACGGCGCCGACATGTCCGGGAAGCGGGGGCCCAGGCGATCATCGTTAGGCCCGACCAGCGGATTGTCGCCGAGCAGGTTGATATGATCGGCGATGAGCATGAGGTCGCCCGCATGCCAGAGCGGGTGCATGCCACCGCAGGCGTTGGAGACGACGAGCGTCGACGCCCCCAGCTCGCGCATCACGCGCACCGGGAAGACCACCTGCTGCAGCGAATAACCCTCGTAGCGATGGAACCGACCGTGCATCGCCACCACGTTCCGGCCGGCAAGGGTGCCCGCGAGCAGGCGCCCCGCATGCGACTCCACCGTGGAAAGCGGGAAGCCCGGGATGTCCGCGTAGTCGATGGACGCCTCGACGTGCATGCGCTCGGCGAGCCCGCCCAGGCCGGTCCCCAGCACGAGCGCCACGTCCGGTCGCGTGCGAACGCGTTCGCGGACCACCGCGGCCGCCGCCTGCACGGCTTCCAGCGTGTGCAACGCGTCCAGCGCCGGCTGCGCAGGCAGGGGCGCCAATGGGACGGGGGTGAGTGTCTCCGTCACCGGACCGCTATTCCTTGACGAGAGTGTCGAGCCAGGCGGGAGTCGGGTGCGCGGGGCGGGACTCGTCCCTGGGTTCGTCATTCGCGCGCGGCGCTGCCGCCTGTGGCGCCGGTTCCGCCTCCGCGGCCGACACGTCGGCGAGCTGTCGCTCGATCAACGTGCGCAGCTGACCGAGATAGGAGCGACGCGTGCGGGCGAGGCCCGCAATGTCCTCCTCGAGCTTGCGCGCCTGCGCAACGAGCTGCTCCACGTGCTTCTCCACGTCGGCGCGCGCCTCGCGCAGCACCAGTTGAGCCTCGCGCTCGGCCTGCTCGCGGATCTCGGAACGCAACTGCTGCGCCGAGACGAGGGCATCGTTGAGCGCCTTGTCGCGCTCACGGAACGCGCGCAGTTGCTCGTGGAACCCGCGCGCCTTGGTCTCGAGGTCCTGGTTCTGCCGCACCAGACGCTCGACCTCTTCGGCGACCTGGTCGCGGAACTGGTCGACGCGCGTGCGATCATAGCCGCGCAGCGCGTTGCCGAAGTCGTACCGCCGGATGTCGAGCGGCGTGAGATGGAAGGATTCGTCGGTCATGTTGCGCGCGTCCCGAAAAGCGTGGTTCCCAATCGCACCATCGTCGCCCCTTCTTCCACTGCGATCTCGTAATCCTGCGACATGCCCATCGACAACGTGGTGGCCGGATGCCCGGCCGAGCGCAGAGTGCTGCGCGCGTCGCGCGCCCCCGTGAACGTGGCCCGCAACACCGACTCCGACGCGTCGAAGGGCGCCATCGTCATCACGCCCGTCACACGCAGTCCCGTCAGCCCGACCAGCCGCTCCGCCTCCGCTTCCACCTCGTGCAGCGCGAACCCGCCCTTCGTCGCCTCGCCCGCCACGTTCACCTGCAGCAGCACGTCGAGCGGCTCCCGGCCTGCATCTTCGCGTCCGGCCGCGTCGAGCGCATCGGCGAGGCGGACGCTGTCCACGGCGTGGATCAGCGCGAACCGTCGCGCCCACTTCGCCTTGTTCCGCTGCAGGTGTCCAATCAGATGCCACCGCAGGCGTTCGTGCACGGCGTCCATTTTCACGAGCGCTTCCTGCACCTTGTTCTCCCCCACATCTGCCAACCCCGCGCGCGCCGCCGCCACGACCGCATCCGGTCCGAAGGTCTTGGTCACAGCCACGATGGTGACGTCCTGCGCGTGCCCGCCCCGCCCCGCCGCGTCGCGAATCCGATCACGCACTTCGGAGACCCGGCCAGGAAGGTCCGAAAATGGCATAACATATCAAGTTATCTGTAGTTACAGCGCGAATCAAGGCGACTCGACGCGTCGCCGGGCGCCCCGCGGACGGCCGTCGGACACGCGAGCAGCGCGGCAAGATATCGTATCGCAGGCTCCAACCGCGCATCGCGATCCGTTGCCCCTGGCGACACCGTTGTGAGCCGTGCGAGCAGCGAGTCGACGGCCGCCGTGTCCACCACCACGATCGCCCACGTCGCGTCAGCAACTTCGCCAAGCTCGTACGAGAGTCCGCGGAACCGCCACGACGGATGCCGGAAAATCTCGTCGCCGCCACGCTCCACGTCGGCCCCGGCCACGAATGGCGGCGCGATCGCGCGTCGGGTGGCGGCGGGAACACCTATTCCCGCCGCAACGGGCCTCCCACGTTCCAGCGCGAGTCGCCCGATGGTCCGCAACGCATGCTCCTCCCCGCGCCACCCTCGCCCCGCCGGATCGGGCCAGAGCCCGGCGCGACGCGCCAGTTCGGCGCGATACCACCCCGCCCCGAGCAGCGGAATGGTCACCATCGTCACGTCGCGGCGATTCGCGCCCGCGACCTGTTCATACCAGAGCGGATAGCTGTCGTTGTCGCCCGCCACGAACAGCACGCCCCCGGCTGGCTGCGTTTCAAGGGTCAGTCGTGCGAACGCAGTCACGATCGACGCGCGAGGCTCGGCGCGGCGGTTGGTCGCGCGCCAGTTCAACGCTACCGGTGCCAGCAGGACTAGAATGGCGAACAGGCGCGACGCGTATCCGTTCGCGATCCTGCGCGACGCCACGACCGCGCCCACCCCCGACCACGCCCCCCACATCGCGAACGCCGGCGCGAAGAAGTAGTCGCGTTCGCGCGCCTCGCGGGGCGTTCCCTCGGGGAGAATGCCGTATCCGTAACTGGGCCCGGCCCGCAGGTTGAGATAGGCCACCACGCCGAGCGTCGCACAGGCGAGGAGCACCATGAACGCCCGCCACGTACGCCGGTCGTGCCGCCGGTGCTCTACTGCGCCCACCACGCCGAGCGACAGCCAGGCCAGGGTCAGTGGCGTGCGCCACCATGATGCGCCAACCGCCGGATCCACACCGAGCGCCACCTGCCAGTCCGCGTACTGCACCAGGTTGCCCACCTGAAGCCACACCGGTGCCTGGCGAGGCCACAACGGAGCGAGCGAATACTGGTGTCGTGCGATCACATCGAGCCAGCGACTCACCGTCGACGGATCGCCCTGATTCACCGCCGGATCGAATCGAGCACGCACGAGCATGATGGCCAACGCCGACAGGCCGACCACCACCACCGACAGCGTGCGGCCGTGACTGGCCGACGGCGTGCGCGTGGCTGCCGCGATCACGATGGCGCCGGCCACAATCCCCACCGGGTGCACGGTGCCCGCCCCCCACACCACCAACGCCGCACCGGTAAGAAGAGCCGCGGCGGACCATCGCACCCCGCCACCCGCGCGCATGGCCACGAGTGTGATCGCGGCGGGCGCGGCGACGAGCGCGGTGAGATGCACCGCCGGCGCCAGCGCAAACAGGAAGGCGGTGAGTACCAGATGGCGCGGCTCGGCGTCGCCGCTGCCACGCCCCGCGCGCTCGGCCGCCGCCAGCGTGACCATCGCGAGCAGCAGCGAAAGCGCGTAGACCTCAGTCTCGGTGGCGCTCAGCCAGACGGTTGCCATCAGGCCGCCGCCCACCCCGGCCGCCGCGCCGGCCGCAGCGCTGCCGAGCGCGCGCGCGACCAGCATGGCAAGCACCGCCATGGCCGACGCCGTGGCAACCGCCGACAACAGGTTCATCGCCAGCACGGTCTCGACGCCGGGGAGCAACAGGCTCCACGCGCGCCCCAGCGCGATGTACAGCGGCGTCCCCGGCGGATGCGGAATGCCGAAGCTGTGTACCGCCGCCGCGAACTCGCCGGCGTCCCACGGCGTCAGCCCGGGCGCAAGGGTGGCGAGGTAGGTGAGGAAGAGCACGACGAGCGCCGCGGCAGCGGCGCGCGTCGTGTCAGATCGCGATCGTGGCAGCGGTCGCCGGCACGGCGTCGGCTGTCGCCCGCGCCGACTTGCCGGTGAGCAGGTCGCGCGCCTGCGCGGCGCTGAGGCCGCGCGTCAACCGGCCGCCATCCGCCATGGCGATGATCGAGGTCTCCTCGGATACCACGAGCACAAGGGCGTCGGTCTCCTCGGACAGCCCGAGTGCGGCACGATGGCGCGTGCCCAGCGATCGATCATCGATGGGCTGCTGCGAAAGCGGCAGGATGCACCCCGCCCCGATGATGGTGTCACCGCGAATGATCACCGCCCCGTCGTGCAACGGCGAATAGGGGGTAAAGATCGTCGCCAGCAGATCCGCGGAGACCTTGGCCTGCAGCTCGGCGCCGGCCTGCACGAAGTCGCTCAGCCCGATCTCCCGCTCGATGGCGATGATCGCGCCGATACCCGATCGCGCCAGCCGGTCGAGCGCATCACTGATCTCATCGGCCACCTCGCCCTGTTCGAGCCGCCGGAAGAAGCGGGTCACGCGCGACTGCCCGAGGTGCGCGAGTGCCTGCCTCAGCTCCGGCTGGAATACGATCAGCGCCGCGAACGCACCGTACCGGAACACCAGCCCGAGCATGAACGTGATCATCGTCAGCTTGAGCACCCACGCGACCGCGTAGGAAAACACGAGCACGACGATACCAACCAGCATCTGCACCGCGCGCGTGCCCCGAATGAGCACGAGCACGCGATAGAGCAGCGCCGCGACGATCAGGATCTCGATGACGTCGCGTACGTCCACGCGCAGCAGGCGGAGCTGGTCGAGGAAGTTCACGCCATGTGCGGGTCCTACGCGGTCCGGGGCTCGGGGCCGCCGAGCAACGGCGGCGTGCGCCGCGGCTCGGCGAGCGGTGGCAACACGGGCGCGGGTGCCGCCGACGGCGGGATCACGGTGGGGCGGGGCGGAAGCGTCTCGCCGCGGCGCAACGCCTCGATGTCCTCTCGCGTCAGCGTCTCGCGCTCGAGCAGCGATGTCGCCACCTGGTGCAGCAGCTCCATGTGCTCCGTGAGCACGGACTTCGCGCGCTGATGCGCCTCATTGATCACGCGCGACACCTCGAGATCCACGGTCTGCGCCGTCTTCTCGGAAACCTCGCGCCGGTGCTGCAGCTCCCGCCCGAGGAACACCTCCTGTTCGTTATCGCCGACGAGGATCGGGCCGATGATGTCGGACAGCCCCCACTGCGACACGTAGCGACGGGCGATGCCGGTGGCCTGCTGGATGTCGCTGGCCGCCCCGGTCGTCACGCGATCACGGCCGAAGACGAGTTCCTCCGCGGCACGACCGCCGTAGGCCATCACCAGCCGCGCCTCGAGATTCTCGCGCGTGACCGATACGCGATCGTCCTCGGGAAGCGTGAACGCGACGCCGAGCGCGCGGCCGCGCGGCACAATCGTCACTTTGTGGAGCGGGTCGTTCCCCTTGACCATCATGGCACACACCGCATGACCCGCCTCGTGGAACGCCGTGAGCCGACGCTCCTCCTCGCGCATCACGAGCGACTTGCGCTCGGCGCCGAGCATGACCTTGTCCTTCGCCTCTTCGAGGTCGGCCATGTAGATCTTGTCGTGTCCGCGGCGCGCGGCCAGCAGCGCACCCTCGTTCACGAGGTTGGCGAGGTCGGCCCCCGACATGCCGGGCGTACCGCGGGCGACAGCGGTGATGTTCACATCGTCGGCGATGGGCTTGTTCCGCACATGCACGCGGAGGATCCCCTCGCGGCCGCGCAGGTCCGGCGCGTCGACCACGATCTGCCGGTCGAAGCGGCCCGGACGCAGCAGCGCCGGATCGAGCACGTCAGGGCGGTTCGTGGCGGCGATCAGGATCACGCCGTCGTTGGACTCGAAACCGTCCATCTCGACGAGGAGCTGATTGAGTGTCTGCTCGCGCTCGTCGTGCCCGCCGCCCAGGCCGGCGCCGCGATGGCGCCCGACCGCGTCGATCTCATCGATGAAGATGATGCACGGCGCGTGCGCCTTGCCTTGCTCGAACAGGTCGCGCACGCGGCTCGCGCCGACGCCGACGAACATCTCCACGAAGTCCGAACCCGACATCGAGAAGAACGGCCGGCCGGCCTCACCGGCCACCGCCCGCGCCAGCAGCGTCTTGCCGGTCCCCGGCGGCCCCACGAGCAGCGCGCCCTTCGGCAGCCGGCCACCGAGCTTGGTGAACTTCTGCGGATCCTTCAGGAACTCGATGATCTCCTCGAGCTCGATCTTGGCTTCGTCGGCGCCGGCGACATCGGCAAACGTCACCTTGGGGGTGTCGCCGGTGAGCAGCTTCGCCTTGGACTTTCCGAAGGAGAACGCCTTCGCCCCGCCCGCCTGCATCTGGCGGAAGAGGAAGATCCAGAACGCAATCAGGAGCAGGTAGGGCAGGAACTGCAGCAGCATGCCGCCAATGGACGGCCGTGCCTCGGTGGCGTTGAGCGTGACGTTGTGCGCCTTGAGCCGCTCCATCTCGTCGTCCGAGTTCTGCACGAGCAGGCGCGTCGTGAACTTCTTGACCTCGCGCCCCTTGACCATCACCCGCTCGCGGAAGTCGCCGGTGACGAGCTTGCCGTCCTGGACCGTGGCCTGCGAGATGTTGTCGCGCAGGAGTTCCTGTTCGTACTGCGAGTACGTGATCTCGGGGGCCTGCTCATTCTTTCCGTTGGAAAGCTGGATGAGCGCGACGGGCACGAGGATCACGAGGATCCAGAAGGACAGCGTCTTGGAGAAGCGTCCCCAGCTGAACGACTTTTTGGGAGGCGTTGGCGGCATGGTGTCTACTGCAGGCTGGCGATGTACGGCAGATGACGGAAGTTCTCGGCGTGATCGAGTCCGTATCCCACGAGGAACTCGTTCGGCGCATCGAATCCCGTGAACCGCGTGGGATGAGTCAGGTGCGTGGCAACGTGCTTGTGCAACAGGGCGCAGACCTCCAGCGAGCGCGGCGAGCGCGCCTGCAGCAGGTGCATGAGTCGGGTGAGCGTGCGACCGGAGTCGACAATGTCCTCGACGAGTATGATATGCCTACCCCCGAGTTCCGTTTCCGGATCATAGACGAGCCGCACCTCCCCGCTCGAGGTGGTCGAGCTGCCATAGGACGCGGCAACGAGGAAGTCGACCTGGAGCGGTCGGCGGATCTCCCGTACCAGGTCGCTCAGGAAGATGAAGCTCCCCTTGAGCAGTCCGAGCACGAGGAGATCGCCGTCGGGGTATGAAGCCGTGATCTCGGCGCCGAGTTCGCGCACGCGCGTGCCGATCTCCTCCGCCGTGTATGCGATGCGGCGAAGGGGGCGGCCATCGAGCCGGGGATCAAGCAGGGACGGTGCGCTCGCAGACATAGAGCCGGGTCGGCCTACCGGGCCAGGCGGTTGCCACATCGGCGCGGCGTACTCCGGGAATCCACACGATCTCGTCTCCAACAAGGACGACTGGCCATGCCGCACGGTGCGCCATGGGCACACGTGCTTCGGTGAGATACCGCGCCACACGGCGCGGCGCCTGCGCGGCACGGGCGGCGAAGCGATCCCCCGCACGCCACGTCCGCACCGTAATGGGTCGATCGGTTGGCAACCGCGCCCTCCATTGCGTGTGCGCGGCCGGACCTTCCTCGCCTCCGGCACGAACCGGTCGAAAGCTCCACTCGCCCAGTCGCGTCAGTCCGGTGAGCCGGACCGGCGACGGCGCCGGGCCCTCCGCCGCCCGTCGCGCGAGGAAGCACTCGCGTTCCCTGATGACTTCGAACCCTCCAGAAAGCTGCACCACCGCACCCACCCGGCAACGGCTTGCGAACGCAGTCAGTCGCTCGATGCCGCGCCAATCGAGCGCGACGCCAAGCGGGGCGAGCAGCGCCGGCCACAGCAAGCGCAACGATGCCGAATCGTAAGCCGCAAGTGGCGTCGCCGCAACGCGCAAACCCGTGTCATCCACCTCCGTTTGCATCTCGCGGGCCACGAAATTCTCGACGTCGCGGCGCAGCTCGGCGGCGCGCTCTCCGAGCAGGATCATCTCCCGGCGAAACTCCGGCCGCTCCCCGGCCAGCAGCGGCAGCAACCGATGCCGGACGGCGTTCCGGGTGAAGCGCAGGTCGGCGTTCGCGGGATCGTCGATGAAGGGCACGTCGTGGTGTCGGGCGTACGCTTCCACAGTTGCGCGAGAGACGCCGAGCAGCGGACGGGCCACGCTCGATGGCGCTGCCAACCCCGCGAGACCGCGGGCCCCGGCTCCGCGCAGGATGCGCAGGACCACCGTCTCGACCTGATCGTCCTCCGTGTGCGCCGTGACGATGGTCGCCGACGTGGTGCGGGCCACCTCGCGCAGAAATCGCCAGCGCGCGGCGCGCCATTCGGCGTGGGACGCACCCGGGCGAGCGGCGCGGCCCGCATGCACGGCAACGCCAAGGGCGCGACAGAAGCGGCGCACGCGGCGCACGGCATCGGCGGCCACCGGTCCCGTGGCGTGGTCGAACGTCGCGACCATGAGCCGGCTCCGGTCGCTGGCGGCATGCGCCATGGCGTGGAGCAGCACCATGGAGTCGGCGCCGCCCGATACCGCGAGACAGAAGCGGCCGTCGCGTTCGAGGAGGGCACGGCATGCGGTGGCAATGGCACCGCTGGCGTCGAGAACGGAGCGGGAGGGGGTGCGCACGACTGTAAGATGGCGACCGGAGCGGCCTCGCAGCGCCGGATGCGCGTCCCCGCAGCTGCGAGGTACTACCCTCGTTCGGCGCATCGGGCTATCATTTTGCCCCGTAATCCCCCTCCGTCATCCGAGGAGTTCGCTCGTGGAACACAGCTCGCCGCTTGGCACGATCATCGTGGGACTCGGGCTCGGCGCCTTCTACCTGGCGTTGATCTGGCTCAATCTGCTGCTCGGCCACATGCTGACGCCGCTGTTCCTGATGCCCTTCACGTGGCTGATGGATGCGCTGGGGATGACGCGGAAGAAGTCGTCGGAGACGACCTGACGCGCGCGCCGCAGCGCCACGGCTGGTGAGACAACGGGACGGCGGCGGTGACCGCGCGTCCCGCTCCTGTTCTGGCGCGTCCCGCCGCGCGGTGCCCCCATTCCGGACCGCCGCGGTGTCGTTCACTTCCCACCGGAGCGGCCCATGACAACGCTGATCTTCCTTGTCGTCCTCGTGGTGGTGGTGCTGTACGTCATTGGCGCCTACAACGGGCTGATCGCGCTCAAGAACCAGGTGGCCAACGCCTGGAAGCAGATCGACGTGCAGTTGAAGCGGCGCCACGACCTCATCCCGACGCTCGTCGATACGGTGCGTGGCGCCATGCAGTACGAGCGCGACACGCTCGAGGCGGTGATCCAGGCGCGCAACCAGGCCGTGAAAATCGAGCAGGCGCCGGGGGCGTCGGTGAAGCAGACCGCGCAGGCGGAAGCGCAGCTGAGCGGCGCGCTCAGCCGGCTGCTGGCGGTGGTGGAGCGCTACCCCGACCTCAAGGCGACGGGCAACATCGCCGCGCTGCAGGAGGAGCTGACGTCCACGGAGAACGAGATCGCCTTCGCGCGCCAGCTCTATAACGACACGGCGACGCGCTACAACATCAAGCAGGCGCAGTTTCCCGTGAACCTCGTGGCGGGCGTGGCCAACGCCTCGCCCGCGGAGCTGTGGGAGCTGACCGACGAGAGCGAGCGCGCGGTTCCCAAGGTGGACCTCTCGCTCGACAATCGTTAGGCGGCGGGGCCGGGAGGGCGGCGCGCCGGCTGCCAGGCCGCCCGCGCGCACCCGCCCCGCTCCCCTTCCCTCCCTTTCCCCGCGCCGGCGAAGCCGTGGAGTCGCTCGACCTCTTCAGCCAGCAGGACCGCAACCGGCGCCGCTCGCGATGGGTGGTGGCCGCGTTCATCGTGTTCTTCGCCTGGCTCGGCTTCGGCGGCGACTTCAGAGCCTGGCAGATGACCGCGGGAGCAGACGCCGGCTCGTATCATCACGTGGTGCCGTGGTTCGGCGTCCTGCTCACCGCGGCCGGCGGGGCGATCGCCCTGTTCGCATGGAAGAACGGGCCCGGTCGCGTGCTCTGGTCGGCATCGGCGCGTGAGGTCGTGACACCGGCCAACGACCTGGAGCGCCAGTTGGTGAACGTCGTCGAGGAGATGGCGATCGCCTCCGGCCTGCCACGGCCGCGCATCTGGATCATCCCGGACCTCGACCCCAACGCGTTCGCCACCGGGCACGACGAGCACGATGCGCACGTCGCCGTCACGGAGGGGCTGCTCCTCGCGCTCGACCGCGACGAGCTGCAGGGGGTGATCGCCCACGAGCTGGGGCACATCCGCAACCTCGACGTGCGGCTGATGACGCTCCTCGCGGCACTCGTGGGTGCGGTGCTGCTCGTCTCCGACGGCATGGGCCGGATGATGCGCTTCGGGCGACTGCCCGGCGGTCGCGGCGGCGGCGGCGGCCGTGGACGCGGGAAGAATGGCAATCCGCTGATCGTGGTGCTCCTGCTGCTCTGGCTCATCAGTTGGCTGCTCGCGCCGCTGATCATCCGGATGCTCTCGATGGCGGTGAGCCGCAACCGTGAGTATCTGGCCGATGCCATGAGCGCGCAGTTCACCCGCAACCCGCTGGCGCTCGCCAGCGCGCTCGAGAAGATCGAGCATGCGCCCGAAGCGACAGCATCGATCAAGAAGGGGAGCGCGCATCTGTGTATCGCCGATCCACTCGGCCGACGCTCCAACCTGCACGAAGGACGGCTGGCCGGGTGGTTCGGCTCGCACCCGCCGATGGTCATGCGCGTCGCGCGGCTTCGCGCCATGGGCTACCAGGCGCTCAAGCGGGAACCGACGACATCCACGGCGATCGAAGCGTGACCACGGCACTGGCGGCGCGGCGCGCGCCAGGCCGCGAGCGCATCGCGAGGATGCGGCGCGGCCTGCGGCGCGCCACACGGCAACTCCTCGCGGCGGTGCTGCCGCTTGCGCTCCTCGGTGGCGAGCTGTCGGCACAGTATCTCACGCGCCCGGAGCTGGAGTGGCGCGCCATGCATACGGCGCGGTTCGATGTCTACTTCCCCGCCGAAATGCGCGAGTGGGCCGAGCCGGTCGCGCGCCGCCTCGATGGCATCGCCGATGCCGTGAACGCGCTGGTCGGGCACACCCCCGAGAGCCGCGTCACCGTCCTGATCGAGGATCCCTCCAACATCTCGAACGGCTTCGCGCTCCCGTTCATCGGACGACCCTTCGTCTTTCTGTGGCCCACACCGCCTTCGCCGTCACCCACCTTCGGCGCGTACGCCGACTGGGGGGAGATGCTCGCCGTGCACGAGTACGGGCACATCGCGCACCTCACCATCCCGTCGCGCAATCGGCGCGAATCTCGACTCTGGTCGCTGCTCCCCGTCCACGTGGGACCGGTGACACGACGCGCGCCCGCCTGGGTGATCGAGGGATACGCGACCTTCGTGGAGGGGCGAATCACCGGAAACGGCAGGCCGCACAGCACCGGTCGCGCGGCGGTCATCCGGCAGTTCGCCCTCGAGGGACGGCTCCCTACCTACGCACAACTGAATGGCAGCGCGGCGTGGCTGGGGGGGAACATGCGCTACCTCGTGGGCTCGGCGTTCCTCGAATGGCTCGTTGCACGAAAGGGCGACGAGAGCCTCCCACACCTGTGGCGCAGGATGAGCGCGCGTATCCCCCGTTCGTTCGAGGCGGCATTCACGGGTGTGTACGGTGCGCCCCCCGGTGAGCTGTACGGACGGTTCTTCGCCGAAGCCACGGCGCGCGCCGTCGAGCTGGAGCGGGAGCTGCGCGCCTCGCCGGCTGGACTCGCCGAGGGCACGATCGTGCAGCGCATGTCCTGGTCGACCGGGGACGTCTCGGTGTCGGATGATGGCGAGTACCTCGCCACGGTCGTTCGCTTCCCGACCCGGCCGGCGCGCGTAGTGGTCTGGCGCGCCCGCGAAATCTTCGACACCACGGCCGCGCGCCGACGTCGCGAAATACTGGAGCGCGATTCGCTCGATGTCCTGGCGGTGGACTCGTTTCCCCCGGCACGGCGCGCGATCGCCACGCTGGAGGCGCGCGGCTTTCGCGCCTTCGATGCACCACGTTTCCTCCCCGATGGACGACGGCTGCTGGTCACGCACGATGAACCGCTCGGCGACGGCACCACTCGCCCCGACCTGTTCGTGTGGGACATGCAGCGCGACGACCTGCGCCGGGTCACGCACGGCGCCGGCATTCGCGCCGCCGATCCATCCTCCGACGGCGCCAGCGCAGTGGCCGCACGATGCCTGAACGGCGTATGCGATCTCGTCCTCGTCGATCTCGCGCAGGGCGCAACGCGCGTGATCGCGCAGGGCTCTCCACAGCGCGTCTGGCACCGACCGCGCTGGTCGCCGGATGGACGGCGCATCGCGGCCGCACTCCACGTGGACGGACGCTGGACCGTGGCGCTGGTCGACCCCCTGAGC
The DNA here is from genome assembly GCA_035698205.1 of Gemmatimonadaceae bacterium. Classification (GTDB taxonomy): domain Bacteria; phylum Gemmatimonadota; class Gemmatimonadetes; order Gemmatimonadales; family Gemmatimonadaceae; genus DASSBZ01. The sequence continues at coordinate 31,528 of DASSBZ010000097.1, forward strand.
GGCCGCATCACGCCTGCGGTGCCGGATGATGGCGCGTCGCGCTACCAGCCGTCGTGGGCCGACGACAGCACCCTCGTGATCACGAGCGAGGAGTCGGGGACGGCGAATCTTGCGATCGTGCGCTTGCCCGGGCTCGAGGAAGCGCCGCTCACGCAGGTGACCGGGGCCGCGTTCGCACCCGATGTTCACGCAGCCACGGGACGCATCTGGTTTCTGTCGCTGCATGCGCGTGGGCTCGACGTGCGGCGCACCTCCCGCGACTCCGTGCTGCGCGCGTCGCCGTTCGTGCTGGAGCCCGAACCATCGCCGGTGACGCCACGCCCGCGGGCGGACGTCGATTCGTTCCCCGTTGCTCGCGACGTCGCGGTCGAGCCGTACGGCGCGGGGCCGCGCCCGTGGATCGTGCTGCCCGGCGCCACCGCCGGCCCCGATGGCGCGATGCTCTCACTGATCGCGGCGAACATCGACCCGGTGGGCCGGCTGGGCATACTGGCGCAGGGCGGATATGGCGAGCGCGGCGCATGGCGCGGGGGCTCGCTCGCCGCCACCTGGCGCGGCTGGCCGGTGCACGTCTCCGGTACGCTGTTCAGCGTGTCGAACGAGCCGTCCCGTCAGCACGGGGTGCCGTTCGCGCCGCGCGCGCTCGACGCCACACTCACCGGCGCGATGGTCATCGCGCGACACGATCACGATGCGTTCTCCGCGTCGTGGTTCACGCGCGTTGGAGGGGCGGCCATGCGCTTCGACGAGAGCCTGTCGTCGTCGCACGCCTGGCGAACACAGGGCTTCGTGGAGGGGGGCGGCAGTTGGAGCACCGGCAGCTCGCGCCGCTACGTGAGCCTCGGCGCTCGCGCCAACGCCACCCTTGGCTCCACGATGTCGACGACCTGGTCCCGAGGTGTGGCCACCGCCACGGTGCTCGGGCATGCGTTCGGGCAGACGTTGCGGCTGGATGGCACATGGGGCGCGGTCGATGGCAACGGCGCAGGGGCGACGGGACGCCTCGATTCACACGGCACGCCTCGCTTCGAGCTCTTCGCGGTCGGTGGCTCGGCACACCCCTTCACCGATCCTGCGCTCCTCTCGCAACGGATCCCCCTCGCCGCTGTTCCGGTGGGCATCGCGCACGGTCGATCGCTGCAGCTCTATCGCGCCGAAACCACGTTCGGGATGATTCGCCCGTACGCAACGTGGGTCACGACCGGCAGCTCCCCCGGTGCGCCCCGGTTCAAGCGGATCTACGGCGCGGAGCTGCGCACCAACCTGCCGTCGTACTCCATCGCACGGATTCCCGCTGTGCAACTGCTGGCCGGGATGGGATATTCGGTGGACGAACCATATCGTCGACGGACGCGACTGTATGCGTCCGTCGTCTGGCGTCCCTGACCTGCCGCACATCCTCGCAATTCGATCGATCCATCACCCGCGACATATCACCGGAGCCCCCCGCATGTCCAGCCGACTTCGATCCGTGCTGATTCCCGCGATCGCATTGCTTTCCATCGCGCCGATCACGCTGGTGGCGCAAGCCACCGACTCCGCGGCGCCGCGCGCCGCCGCCCGCACCGCCGACGTCGCGACCCCCGACGCCATTCTCGCGGCGCTCTATGACGTGATCTCGGGCCCCGCGAATACGCCTCGCGACTGGGATCGCTTTCGCTCGCTGTTCGTCGACGGTGCGCGACTGATTCCGACGGGCGTGACGCAGGACGGCACGGGGCGACACAGCATGCTCACGGTGGAGGACTATGCCACGCGCATCGGCCCCCGGCTCGAGCAGTCGGGCTTCTTCGAGCGCGAAATCGCACGCCAGTGGGAGCAGTTCGGCAACATCGCCCACGCCTTCAGCACCTACGAATCGCGCCGCACCGCGAACGATGCGGAGCCGTTCGCGCGCGGCATCAACAGCATCCAGCTCTTTCACGATGGCACCCGCTGGTGGATCGTGAACATCTTCTGGGACGCCGAGCGACCGGGGCTGAGCATTCCCGCGCGCTATCTGCCGTAACGCCGCGCCGTGAGCGCCCCGCGCACCAACGCTCCATCGACGGGTTCCGCCGGCGCGTCGACCTCGCTGCGCCAGCGCCTCGAGGCCATGCGCCACCTGCCGGCGCTGCTTCGACTGGTGTGGGCGACGAGTCCGCCGCTCGCGGCGACGCTGCTCGTGCTGCGCGTGGTGCGCGCCTTCGTACCTGTTGCCGTCCTGTGGATCGGAAAGCTGATCATCGATGGCGTGCTGGCGGCGCGTGCCGACGGCGCCCCATGGCAATCGCTGCTCGGGCTCCTCGGACTCGAGATCGCCCTGGTGCTCGCGGGGGAGTGGCTGGCGCGTGGCTCCGCACTGGTGGAGGGGTTGCTCGGCGAGCGCTTCTCGAATCGCGTCAGTGTGCAGCTCATGGAGCACGCCGCCACGCTCGATCTCGCGCAGTTCGAGGACGCCGAGTTCTATGACTCACTCGAGCGCGCGCGGCGCCAGACCACCGCACGGATCGGTCTCGTCGCCATGCTTCTGCAGACCGGACAGAGCGCGCTCACCCTGGCAACGCTGGGTGCGGCGCTCCTCGCCTTCAGCCCCGTGCTCGTGCTGCTGCTGGTGGTGGCGGTGCTCCCGGGATTTCTCTCCGAGACGCGCTTTGCCGCCATGGAGTACTCCATGCTCTGGCGCCGCACGCCGGAGCGGCGCCGGCTCGATTACCTGCGCGACGGGGCGGCGAGTTCGCCCACGGCCAAGGAGGTCCAGCTCTTCGGACTGGCAGACTGGCTCACCGCGCGGTTCAAGCACCTGGCCGACCGCTGGTACGAAGAGAACCGCCAGCTCTCGCAGCGCAAGGCACTCGTCGGCTCGGCGCTCGTCGTGATCTCGACGCTGGGCTACTACGTGGCCTACGCATTCATCATCGCCCGTACCGTGCAGGGGGCGATCACACTTGGCTCGCTGACCTTCCTCGCCGGCTCGTTCGCGCGCGGGCGCGACCTCGTGCAGTCGATCCTCGGATCGGCGAGCAGCATCTACGAACAGAGCCTGTACCTGCGCGACCTGTTCGTCTTCTTCGACCGCAAGGCCACCATCACATCGCACCCCGGCGCGCCAGGCGTGCCCGGGACGCTGCGCGAGGGTTTCGTCTTCGACGGGGTGGGATTCCGCTACCCGGGGAGCGAGCGATGGGCGATTCGTGATGTCTCGTTCCGGATCCGCCCCGGTGAGCGGCTGGCGCTCGTCGGTGAGAACGGCGCGGGGAAGACAACCATCACAAAGCTGCTGGCGCGATTGTACGACCCCACCGAGGGGCGGGTGCTCCTCGACGGTCGCGACCTGCGCGAGTACGACCTCGCGTCGGTGCGACGCGCCATCGGCGTGATCTTCCAGGACTTCGTCCGCTACGACCTGCGCTTCGACGAGAACATCGCCATCGGCGGCATCGAGGACATGCGCGACTACCTCGCGAGTGTGGAGGAGGGGGCCGCCAGTCGCACCGATGGCACCGCGCGGATCCAGCAGGCGGCCGCAGCCGACGACAGCCATGTGCCCGGCTCGATCCGGTCGGCAGCGGAGCGGTCGCTGGCAACGTCGTTGCTGCCCAGGCTTCCGGCCGGCTACGCACAGATGCTCGGACGCCGGTTCGAGGGGGGCGTGGACCTGTCCGGCGGTGAGTGGCAGAAGGTGGCGCTGGCGCGCGCCTGGATGCGCGATGCGCACCTGCTGATCCTCGATGAACCGACTGCCGCGCTCGACGCGCGCGCCGAATACGAGGTGTTCGTCCGCTTCTCCGAACTCGTCGCTGGTCGAATGGCGGTGCTCATCTCGCACCGGTTCTCCACCGTGCGAATGGCCGACCGCATCCTCGTGCTTACGGGTGGGCAACTGGTTGAGGAGGGGAGCCACGAGCAACTGGTGGCTGCGGGCGGATTGTACGCGGAGCTGTTTCAGATGCAGGCCGCGGGGTACCGCTGAACGCCCTCGCCCCTTCCGCCGTGCGTGCACCGGTAGTAGCGTAGCGGCGTCCCTGACCGTACCGGAGGGGCCCGCGCTTGCCGCCCGCTCCGGGCGGAGCGCGCGATGCCCTCCGGTCGACTCTCACGTTCGACCAGGTTGATCGCATGCGCATCGGGGTGCCCGCTGAAACCGCACCGGGCGAGCGTCGGGTAGCGCTCGTACCGGACAACGTCACTCGACTGGTTGCCGGCGGTGCGACCGTCGTCGTGCAGCGCGGCGCCGGACGCGCCGCCTCGTTTCCCGACGCGGCGTACGAGTCCGCAGGGGCCTCGCTGGTCGACGACGCCGAGGCGATTCGCGAGTGCGACGTCGTCGTGCGCGTGCAATCGCCCGATCCGTCCGCCGTGGGCAGCATGCGCGAGGGCTCGGTGCTGATCTGCCTGCTGCAACCACAGGCCAACGCGGCACTGCTGGCGGCGCTGGTCGAACGGCGCATCACCGCGCTCAGCCTCGAGCGCGTGCCGCGGATCACGCGGGCGCAGTCCATGGACGTGCTGTCGTCGCAGGCGACGGTGGCCGGGTACAAGGCCGTGCTGATCGGTGCCGGAGCCATGCCGCGCTTTCTGCCCATGCTCACCACCGCCGCCGGCAACATTGCCCCGGCAAAGGCGTTCGTGCTGGGTGCCGGCGTCGCCGGACTCATGGCCATCGCGACGGCGCGCCGGCTCGGCGCGGTGGTATCGGCGTTCGACGTGCGCCCCGTGGTGAAGGAACAGGTGGAATCGCTCGGCGCCACCTTCGTGGCCGCCGAAGCGCTGGCTGCCGATGCCGAGGCAAAGGGCGGGTATGCGAAGGAGCAGAGCGCCGAGCAGCAGAAGCGCATCGCCGACCTGCTGCACGAGCATCTCAAGGCGATGGATCTCGTGGTCACGACCGCTGCCGTCCCTGGCCGGCCCGCGCCGAAGATCCTCACGGACGCGATGGTCCGCGACATGAAGCCGGGCGCCGTCATCGTCGACCTTGCCGCCGAGAGCGGGGGCAACTGCGAGCCGACACGCGCCGGTGAAACGGTGGACGTGAATGGCGTGCTCGTCATCGGTGCCGTCGACGTTCCGTCCTCGGTGCCTGCGCATGCGAGCCAGATGTTCGGCCGAAACGTGCAGACGCTGCTGCAGCATCTCATCACCGATAACGCACTCTCGATCGATCTTGACGACGACATCACGGGACCGATGTGCGTTGCACACGCCGGACAGTCCCGCGTTGAATGACTCGTACGTCGCGATCATCTCCTGACCCTTTCCCCTCGCGTCATCATGCCCACTGACCTGATCATCGGGATCATCATCTTCACGCTTGCGACATTCCTGGGCGCCGAGTTGATCGGGCGCGTGCCGCCCACGCTGCACACGCCGCTCATGTCGGGGGCGAACGCCATCTCCGGCATCACGATCGTCGGGGCGCTGGTGGTGGCCGGTTCCGGCTTCGGCTGGATCTCCAACGTGCTCGGCTTCCTGGCCATCGTGCTCGCGATGATGAACGTCGTGGGCGGCTACGCCGTCACCAACCGGATGCTCGAGATGTTCCGCAAGGACGAGGAGCGTTCCTGATGCCGACGTGGATCGCGCAGGTGCTGTACCTGGTCGCGGCCGTTCTCTTCATCGTCGGCCTCAAGCGACTCAACAGCCCGGCCACCGCCCGACGGGGGAACCTTCTCTCGAGCGCGGGCATGCTGATCGCCATCGCGATCACGCTGCTCGATCGTGCGATTATCTCGTACACGACCATCCTCGCCGGCCTGGTGGTTGGGAGTGCGCTCGGGCTGTACATGGCGCGCACGGTGAAGATGACGTCCATGCCACAGATGGTCGCGCTGCTCAACGGATTCGGCGGCGGCGCCTCGTTGCTCATCTCCGGTGCCGAATTCCTGCGGGCAGAGCTCATGGGCGAGATCGTGCCCATCGATACCGGCGTGACCACGCAGCTCGGTATCCTGATCGGCGCCGTGACGCTCGCGGGGAGCCTGGTCGCGTTCGCCAAGCTCCAGGAGCTGATGTCGGGGAAGCCCCTCACCTTCCCCGGGCAGAAGACCGTCAATGCGCTGATCTTCGTGGCGATCGTGGCCATCAGCGGATATCAACTGGCCACGAGCCAGGCAATGCTCTGGCCCTTCTACACCGTCGCGGCGCTGTCGCTGCTGCTCGGGGTGCTGCTGGTGATCCCGATCGGCGGCGCCGACATGCCCGTGGTGATCTCCCTGCTCAATTCGTACTCGGGGATGGCAGCGGCCATGACCGGGTTCGTCATCGACAACAACGTGCTGATCATCTCCGGTGCACTGGTGGGCTCGTCCGGCATCATCCTGAGCCAGATCATGTGCAAGGCGATGAACCGCTCGCTGGTCAACGTGCTGTTCGGCGCATTCGGCGGCGGCGGCGAGAGTTCGGGCCCGCGGAGCGCCGCCGGCCTGACGGTGAAGACCATCTCCGCCGAGGATGCAGCGTTCCGCCTGGCGTACGCGAAGCTCGTGATCATCGTGCCCGGCTACGGCATGGCCGTCGCGCAGGCGCAGCAGGCGGTGCGCGACCTCGCTGAACTGGTCGAGAAGCGCGGCGGGACGGTGAAGTACGCGATTCACCCGGTCGCGGGTCGCATGCCCGGGCACATGAACGTGCTGCTCGCCGAGGCGAACGTGCCCTACGACCGTCTTTATGAGATGGACGAGATCAACAGCGAGTTCCCCCGCGCCGACGTCTGCCTCGTGATCGGCGCCAACGACGTGGTCAATCCAGCCGCACGAAGCGACAAGGGAAGCCCCATCTACGGCATGCCGATCATCAACGCCGACCATGCGCAGACGACGATCATCATGAAGCGCGGCATGAGCACCGGGTTCGCCGGCATCGAGAACGAGCTGTTCTACGCCCCCAATTCCTACATGCTCTTTGGAGATGCAAAGGCGAGCCTGCAGAAGCTGATCGGCGAGATGAAAGCCGTGTGAGGAGCCACCAGGCGCAAAACCGCCGGGCAATCCACGATGGATCGCCCGGCGGTTTCTCGTGCCGTACAGAAGCTCAGCGCGAGGACGAGGTCTGCTCGTCGGTCGCGATGCCCGGCTTCCGGTCGAGCAGCCAGTAGCCGAACCACTGGCGCAACCGGCCGAGCCGGTCGACCAGCAGCCACGGCTCGCCGCTGCGCGAGAGCTCGTGCGTGGAGCGCGGATAGCGGACGAACTCCACCGGCGTACCCTGCTTCTTCAGCCCCAGGTACCACTGCTCGGCGTCCGTCATTGGCGTGCGGAAGTCTTCCTCGCTCTGCACCATGAGCGTCGGTGTGCGCACGTTGCGGATGTACCGGATGGGGGAGAGTGAGTCGTACATGGCCGGGTTGTCCCAGGGCTTGCCGTAGAACTCGAACTCGGTGAGCCCGGCGGCATCGGACGAACCGTACCAGGACCACCAGTTGCTGATCATGCGATCGGTCTGTGCGGCCTTGAAGCGATTGGTCTTCGCCGTCACCCACGCCGTCATCACGCCGCCGTACGACCCGCCCGTGACCCCCATGCGCGTGGAGTCCACGTCGGGGCGACGAGCCGCGATGTCGACGGCATTCATCAGGTCCTCGTAATCCTCGGCGAACCAGCGTCCACGAGTGGCGTACGTGAAGTCCGCGCCGTAGCCGGACGAACCGCGCGGGTTGGTGAACAGCACGAACATGCCCGCGCCAGCCAGGTTCTGGAACTCGTCAAACCAGTTCTCCCCGTACGCGCTGTGCGGCCCGCCATGGATGTAGAGCACCAGCGGATACTTCTTCCCCGGCTCGTAGCCGAACGGCTTCATGAGCCAGCCTTCGATCTCCAGGCCGCCCGTCGAGGGATACGTGAACCGCTCGGCGTCCGACCATGCGATCTCGGCGTTGAGCGCATCGTTGAACCCCGTCACCTTGCGCTCGTTGGTACCGTCGATCCCTGCGAGGTAGAGCTCCGTCGGCTTCGTGAGGCTCGTGGACACGTAGGCGACGGACTTCATCGCGCGATCATACGAGAAGCTGCTCAGGCGACGGCGCCCGCCGATCACCTCCGTGAGCCGCTTCGAGTCCGGCTGCAGGCGGAAGAGTGCCGTGCGCCCGCCGATGGCCGCCGACATCATCATGTCGCCGTTCGACAGCCACTCGTAGCTGCCTGGCTCGTACTTCCAGTCGCCGAGGATGTTGACCGGCTCCCCGCCGGCGGCACTGACCACGTAGATGCGCTCCGACGCGGTGCGCGACGGTGATGCCGAGAACGCAATGCGCCGACTGTCGGGCGACCAGGAGATGCCGCTCTCGTTGCCCGTGAAGCTGGCCACGCGACGCGGCGCGCCGCCCGCGACCGGGATCACGAAGATGTCGACATTGTTGTCGGGGCGCTCGTCGCGCGCGGCGTCGTACGGCAGCATCGAGATGGAATCACCGATGGCCTCGACCACCGAGTCGGCGCGGAGCCCGGTGTCGGCCACGAAGGCGATCCACCTGCCGTCGGGGGAGACGGAGGCGTTGCGACGCGAATAGATCGTCGTGTCGATCTGTGTCTTCACCGAATCGCCGAAGCGCTGCATCCAGATCTGCGCGGGTCGATATTTGCGCGCCTCACGCGGACCAGGCAGATATCCGCGACCGTTCGCCTTGAAGCGTGTTTCCGTGAAGTGCATTCCGTCGAAGCGCTTCGCGTCCAGCGGACGGGTGATCGCGCCAAAGGGCGGTCGCGCGGTCGCGTCCATGCCCGCCCACGGGTCGCTGCCCTTCTTCGTGGAGTCGGCGGCGCTGTCGGGGCTGGCCGGCTCGCTCCAGACGGCGAAGGCGCGGCTGGACGGCATGGACCCCTCGGGGTAATCAGTCACTTCAAAGGCCTCCCCCCCCGGGCGATCCATGCGGAGCCCCCACGTGCGCCCCTTGCCGCCCGGGCGCGACGACGTGAAGAGCAGCACGGTGCCGTCGTGGTTGAAGCGGGGGTTCGAGCTTTCGGTGCCAGGGCTGGTGTAGCGCACCGGGTCGCCCCCGGCGGTGGGCACGACCCAGATTTCGGTGTGCCGCTTGTTCTCCTTTTCCTTCACCGTGGTAACGGTGAAGGCGACGATCCTGCCATCGGGTGACAGTGCCGGGTTGCCCACCGTGCTCACGCGATACCAGTCCGCGGTGGTGAACGCGCGGGGGGCCTGCTGATTCTGTGCCGCCAGGGCGGCGGGCAACAGCACCAGGCCGAGAGCCGCCAACTTCGTACGCATCAGACTCACTCCGAAGGGTCGAGAAACGGGAACGCGCCCGCGGCGCAATGACGTGCGACAAATAGAAACGCCGAAACACCTTCACCGCCACCCGTCCATGCCGCTTCTTCGCTCCGTCGCGCGCAAGCACCCTGCAAGGGATCCGGAGCACACGTTCCCCTTTTCCGTGCCGATCATTCGTGAGCTCGGCGAGCTGGACGTCAGCGCCCCGGTCACCTTCCTCGTGGGCGAGAACGGTTCCGGCAAGTCGACGCTGCTCGAGGGAATCGCCACCGCCGCCACCCTGCCCACCGTGGGCGGCCAGGACGTGTCCACCGACGACACGCTTGCGTTGCAGCGCCAACTGGGGCGTGAACTCCGGCTCACGTGGCGCCGGCGCACCCAGCGTGGATTCTTCCTGCGTGCCGAGGACTTCTTCGGATTCACGAGGGCCATCGCCCGCTTGCGCAGCGACCTGCATGCGCGGCTGGACGCGGTGGAGGAGGAGTATGCCGACCGCTCGCCGTACGCCCGCGGCCTGGCGCGCGGGCCGGCGGCCGCCTCGCTGCACGAACTCGAGGCGCGATACGGCGCCGACTTCGATGCTCGCTCGCACGGACAGAGCTTCCTGCTCCTGTTCCAGTCCCGGTTCGTGCCGGGCGGATTGTACCTGCTGGACGAACCGGAGGCGGCGCTCTCGCCGCAGAGTCAACTCGGCCTGATCGCGATGCTGAAGGCCATGGTGGAGCAGGATGCGCAGTTCATCATCGCCACACACTCGCCCATCCTGCTCGCCTTTCCCGGCGCGGCGATCTACTCATGCGACGAGGCACCACCGCAGCGCGTCGCCTATGACGATCTGGAATCGGTGACGCTCACTCGCGCGTTCCTGCAATCGCCGGAACAGTTCCTCAGGCGACTGTAGCGACCGATACATTGCTGCTCGATCGCGCTGCGCGGTTCGTCCTCGTTTCCCCGCTCGCGGAGGAGTTCATGCCGGCTTCCCCTGGCCCACGACTGCTGGCGCTCTGGCGGTCGCTGTCGCCGCGCCCGGGTGGGCGGTGGCTGTTCGGCCGCATTCTCGGCCGGAGTGTGCCCTACACCGGGTCGATCCGTCCGCGCGTCCTCGAGCTGCGCCCCGGTTTTGCCCGCGTGGCCATGCACGACCGTCGCGCCGTGCGCAATCACCTGCAGTCCGTTCACGCCATTGCGCTCATCAACCTCGCCGAGGTTGCAAGCGGACTGGCCATGCTCACCGCACTGCCGGCAACGCGGCGCGGAATCGTGACGGGGATCTCGGTGGAGTTTCTCAAGAAGGCGCGGGGGATGCTCATTGCCGAGGCGGACGTGACACTGCCGCCCGAGCAGGACGCCCCGTTCGACCTGCCGCTCCTCTCGGAGGTCCGCGACAGTGCTGGTGATGCGGTGGCGCGGGCTACGGTGATCTGGCGGATCGCGCCGGTGGTGGCGCGCCCCCACGAGATGGATGGTGCGAGGGGCGACGGGTGAGCGCGGTTTCGCCGGGCACGGGACGCGCACCGGGCACCGCGCTGATGCGCGATGCCGGCATCGCGGTGCCGCTGATCTGCGGTGCCATGTATCCGTGCAGCAACCCCGAGCTGGTGGCAGCGGTCTCGGACGCCGGCGGCATCGGGATCGTCCAACCGATTTCGCTGTCGTTCGTGCACGGGCGTCCGCTCCGCGACGGACTGCGCTTCATCCGGACGCTCACCAATGCGCCGATCGGATTCAACGCACTGATCGAGTCGTCGTCGCGGCGCTATCACGAACGAATGGTGTCGTGGGTCGACATCGCGCTCGAGGAAGGGGTGCGCTTCTTCGTGACGTCGCTCGGCAAGCCACGCTGGGTTGTCGACGCGGTGCACGCCGCCGGCGGCGTCGTCTACCACGACGTCACCGAGCGTCGTTGGGCCCTCAAGGCCCGTGACAGTGGCGTGGACGGGCTGATTGCCGTGAATGCGCGTGCCGGCGGCCACGCGGGCCCGCTCGGCGCCGCCGCATTGCTGGACGACGTCGCCGATCTCGGGCTCCCGGTCGTGTGCGCCGGTGGTGTGGGAAGCGCCGCCGAGTTCGCGGCGGCGCTGGCGATGGGCTACTCGGGCGTGCAGATGGGAACGCGCTTCATCGCCACCACGGAGTGCAACGCGCATCCGCGCTACAAGCAGGCCATTCTCGACGCCGTGGAATCGGACGTGGTGCTCACCGAACGGTTGACGGGTGTACCGGTGGCCGTGCTGAACACGCCGTACGTGCAACGGCTCGGACTTCGCGCCGGCCCCATTGCGCGCCGGCTGCTTCGCCACCCGCGCACGAAGCACTGGATGCGTTCGTGGTACGGGCTCTCGTCGCTCGTGCGATTGAAGCGCACCAGCCGCGGCGGCGACCTGTCACGTGATTACTGGCAGGCCGGCGGGAGCGTGGCGAACATTCACGAGCTGGTGGCGGCCGGTGCGGTGGTTCGCGACTGCGCGCGCGCCGCGGGATACGATCTCGATCAGGCAGCCAACGATCCGGAGATTCGCGAGGCGTGAGTACCCGCAGGATCGAGATCGTGTCGCAGTGCACCAGTGGCACGCGCGCCGCGCAGGCGGTCACCCAGCCGCGTTATGCACCGCCGGCGCGATCGACCGCAGGAACGCGTGGATGACGCAGCGCATGCCGCCGTTCTCGCGCACCTCACCGGGGGCCAGTCCGGTGTAGCGCTTCAGCATGTTGCGCAGCGATGCACCGGATGGAAAATCGAGCAGGAGCGCCACCTGTTCGACCGTGCGCCCCGGATCCTCGAGCAGTCGCGCGGCGGTGATCAGCCTGCACCAGGCAATCATGGCGCTGGGTGTGGGGAAGCCGGCGGCCGCAAGCCGATCGACGAGCGTCTTGCGATGCACGCCCAGCGCGGCGGCGGCCTCGGGTACCGTGATGGCGCGACGTGCCTGCTCGAGGCAGAAGGTGACGAACGGGGTGAGGCTGCGCGGCACGACGGGTTCGAGCATGGCGAGCACGTCGCGCGCGGCGCTCTGGTCCTGGGCGCTGGTGATGGCCGAGCGCATCGCCGAGCCGACGTCATCGATGCCGCGCAGTATGAGGTCGTTCACACCTGCGCGTGCGAGCGCGATGATATCGCGTGATGCACCGGTGCCCACGTGCACGTAGCCGATCACGGGAACGCTGGGGAACCCCTCACGAATCGCGTGCACCGCAGGAAGCGTGGAGGCGCCAGTTCGGTCGCGCAGGTCAACG
>DASSBZ010000098.1:0-5429 GCA_035698205.1 Gemmatimonadaceae bacterium
GAAGTGCACCTTTTCGCGCGCCAGCGTGATCCACCGCTTCAGGTGCTCGTTCTCCGGGAAGAGTTCGAGCACGAGGTCATCGGTCCGGTGGATGTCGGCGGGATCGCCCGACAGCGCGACCCAGCGGAACGGCCCCTTCCCTTCGCAGAACAACGGCCTCACGTACGCCGGCACGAATCCCGGGAACGCGAACGCGTCCGCCACCCCGGCATCGTGCGCCACCGTGCGGAGGTTGTTGCCATAGTCGAACGTCACCGCGCCCCGCCGCTGCAGCTCGAGCATGGCCTCCACGTGCCTGACGATGCTCGCGGTACTCCGGCGCACGTACTCTTCCGGATCCACCGCGCGCAGCGCCGCCGCATTGGAGAGCGAGAGCCCCGCGGGGACGTAGCCGTTGAGCGTATCGTGCGCGCTGGTCTGGTCGGTCACCACGTCGGGGGTGACACCGCGCAGCACGAGCTCCGGCAGGATGTCGGCGGCGTTGCCCACCAGCCCCACGGAGAGTGCATGACGCCCCGCCATGGCCTCGGCCACCCACGTCATCGCCTCGTCGAGATCCGCGGTCTTCCGGTCGCAGTAGCCCGATGCGAGTCGCTTGTCGATGCGCGCTTCGTCCACCTCGATGCCCAGCAGCACCGCGCCGTTCATGGTGGCGGCCAACGGCTGCGCGCCGCCCATGCCGCCGAGACCCGCCGTGAGCACGAAGCGCCCGCCGAGCGAGCCGTCGAAGTGCTGCGCCGCGACGGCGCCGAACGTTTCGTACGTGCCCTGCAGGATCCCCTGCGAGCCGATGTAGATCCAGGAACCCGCCGTCATCTGCCCGTACATCGTGAGCCCGAGGCGTTCGAGCTCGCGGAAGTGATCCCACGTCGCCCATCGTCCCACGAGGTTGCTGTTGGCAATCAGCACACGGGGCGCCGAGGCGTGCGTGCGGAAGACGGCCACGGGCTTTCCGCTCTGTACGAGCAGCGTTTCGTCCGGCTCGAGCGCGCGCAGCGACCGCACGATGGCATCGAACGCTTCCCACGAACGGGCGGCGCGGCCGGTGCCGCCGTAGACCACGAGGTCATCCGGACGCTCGGCCACCTCGGGGTCGAGGTTGTTCATGAGCATGCGCAGCGCCGCCTCCTGCTGCCACCCCTTGCAGGAGATCGAGCTGCCGCGCGGTGCGCGCACGGGGCGCGCTCCGGGGAGGACCGATGGCGAGTCGACGGCCGTCATGCGACGACCTCCGCGGCGGGAGCAACATCGAATCGCCCGACGGCGATGGCGTTGGCGATGGCGGCGATGTCCGGTGCCAGCACGCGATCGTCGCCAAGCGGCGGCACGAGCGCTCGCACGGCGGCGTGCGTGTTCTCTATGCCAGGCGCCGAGCGAAGCGGACGACGGTAGTCGATGCCCTGCGCTCCGCAGAGCAGTTCGATCGCCAGGACATGTCGTACGTTCTGCACCACGCGACGCAGCTTGTTGGCCGCTCCCATCGCCATCGGCACCACGTCCTCCTTGGATCCATCGGTGGGAATCGTGTCCACGCTGGCCGGATGCGCGAGCTGCTTGCATTCGCTGGCCAGCGCCGCAGCCGTGACCTGCGCCATCATGAAGCCGGAATGCAGTCCCGCGTCACGCGCCAGGAAGGGGGGGAGCCCCTGATTGAGGTCAGGGTGGACCAGCCGATCGATGCGCCGCTCGGAAATCGTTGCCAGGTTCGTGAGTGCAATAGCGAGCACGTCGCAGGCCAGCGCGACGGCCTGCCCGTGAAAGTTGCCGCCGCTCACGAAGTCGCCGTTCTCGAACACCAGCGGATTGTCGGTGGCGGCGTTCAGCTCGCGGGCGATGATACCGCCGGCGAACTCCAGCGCCTCCAGCGCCGGACCGTGCACCTGCGGCATGCACCGCAGGGCGTACGCGTCCTGCACGCGTGGATCGTTGGAGCGGTGCGATTCGCGGATCTCGCTGCCCTCGAGCAGCGACCGCAGCAGTGCCGCCGACCGTTGCTGCCCCGGCTGGCCGCGCACGTCGTGGATGCGCGAGTCGAACGCAACCGGGGTGCCGAGCAGCGCTTCGAGCGTCATCGCCCCGGCCGCATGTGCCACGCGCCAGAGCCGATGTGCGTCGTCGAGTGCCAGCGTGGCGATTGCCGTGTGCGCCTGCGTGCCGTTGATCAGCGTGAGCCCTTCCTTGGGCCCGAGCAGCACCGGTGCCAGACCGGCGGCGGCGAGCATCTCGCGCGCGTCTCCCTCGCGACCGTCGGCGGCGCGGGTGAGCGTGGACTCGCCGATCAGCGCCAGCGCCAGATGAGCGAGCGGGGCCAGGTCACCACTCGCGCCAACGCTCCCCTGCTCCGGGACGGGCGGATGCAGCCCCGCGTTGAGCATGCCGACCAGCAGCTCCACCAGCGCGGGGCGCGCGCCGCCATAGCCCTTCGCGATGACGTTCGCGCGCAGCAGCATCATGCCGCGGGTCTCGGCCGACGGCAGCAGCGGTCCCACACCGGCGGCGTGGCTGCGCACGAGGTTGACCTGCAGATCCGCCAGGCGATCGGGAGCGATGGCGATATCGGACAGCTTGCCGAACCCCGTGGTGACGCCATACACCACCTCGCGCTGCTCCACCACGCGCGCCACGTGCGCCTGCGACCGCATCATGCGCTCGCGCACGCCATCAGCGAGAGCGACAGGCGCGCGGTTGCGCGCTACTGCCACCACGTCCGCCACGCGCAAGGTCGCGCCGTCGAGAAACACCGGGTCGATCATATCACCCAATGTCGACGGGCGAATCGACGAATACAAGGGAGGTCGGGCGCGCCCTGACGGCCGCGCTCAGCGATCCTCGGGGAGCCGCCGGTAGGTGCGCTGATCGTAGTTGATCTTGAGCTCCGGCTGCGCCTTGAGCGCGATGAAGAAGTTGAACGCAAAGTTGCCGTTGGGAGACTGCGTGAAGGCGAAGATCGCGTTCCAGTCGTGCAGCTCGCGCTGCAGCGATACCACGTGGCTGGCGAACTCGGCGCGCTCGAAATCGTACGTGGTCCGCCATTGTGCAGCCCACTTGGGCGTGATGTTGAAGCTGAACGAGCCCTGGAGGTTCGTCGTTGGCGGGGCGCGGTAGATCGGTCCCCCCGGACCTGTGTTGGCGAACGGGTTCTCCGTCCCCGGCGTGATGGTGCGCTCGAGCAGGCACCGCTGATACTGGAACGGGTTCGTGCGGTACGGCTCGCAGAAGAGCTCGGGGGTGGTGGTGATCACGTTGCCCCCGCGTACGGGGCGCTGTCGTTGCGAACTGAACGTCATGTTCGCCTGCCACCCGCGGCCGGTGGGCACCGAGTACAGGCCCATCTGGCTGACGCTCCCCGCAATCGGCTGGTTGGCCGCCTGTCGCGCGCCGGACATGCTGCGCGCGCTGTCGGCGGCAATCGCCGAGTCGCCGGGTGCCTCGTCGGTTGCCTTCACGTTGATGCCGAGCATGCGCGCCAGCCCGCGCACCAGCGATGACTGCGCGTTGAGCGACACCGTGCCGCGAATGGTCTCGCGGAACGGCTTGAACTCCGCGGTGTCGCTCGTGACCGCGCCCTGGAACAGCGACCATCCCATCCCGAAATCGAATCCGGGAAGCAGGTCGGAGCGCAGCGCGAGGTCGAAGCGGTCGGTCACGAACCCCGACTTGCCCGTGGCCGATGCCCGCTCGAAGTCCCACGTGAGCGGGGAGAAGTTGAGCGACAGCAGCTTGATCTTCTTCGCCTGCGCATCCGGATTCGTGTCGGCGGGTGAACGCAGCTTGGCTTCGAGATTCGTCGAGAGGTTCAGGCTGACCTGATTCTGGGCCAGCGCCCCGAGATATCCGTCGCGCGTCTGGTTGGTGGCCCGCAGGTATTCGTCGGAGACGGTCGCCGCCGGCGAGTAGGCCCAACTGATGATCGGACTGATCGAGTGGCGGAACGCGCTCACCGCACCGATGCCGCCGAACCGTGCGAACAGCGTCGGCGAGAGGCTGGCGCCGTAGCGCAGCCGCTTCGACTGATGGATCCAGGCGCCGTTCGAGAAGTGGCTGCGGACCAGGAACGGCCCCGGGTCCACGTTGGCAACGTCGAGCGTGGGCGTCAGCCGCCAGGTGGACGAGAACAGGCTTGGCAGCGAGAAGCCGGTCTGCCAGTCGAGCGTGGTCCGGTAGCTCTGGCGGAAGGTGCGGCGCGTCCGATCCGACGAATCGGCCGGATTGACGACGATGAACTCCTGCGGAAAGTCGTTGAGATCCTCGGAATACTGGAAGGCGTTGCGAATGTCCCAGCCGAAAATCGTCATCGGCGTGTCGAAGCTCAGCCGCGTCACGCGCGTATCCTGCTTGACCTCGGCGCTGTCCACCACGCCGTCGCTGCGCGTGAAGTAGCGGAACGCAAAGCCACCGGTGCCGTCGATGTTCTTCCGAAGCGCGTTGGAAACCGAGAGCCCCGGCTTCCACGTGAACCAGTCACCGACGCTGAGCGGCGTGACGGTGAGGCTCAGGTTGGGCAGCGTCAGTTGCAGCTCGTCGCGCCCGGGGAACTGCGTGCTGCTCCCGCCGAGTTGCATGTCGACGGGACCGAACTTGCGCGTGTAGTTCGCGTTGGAGCGAATCGTCGCGACCGCCGAATACGGGTTGAATGTCGTCTGCCGCTGGATGCGCGTGCTGGTGACATAGTTGGCGTCCAGCGACAGGCGGCTCGTGCGCGAGAACTCCTGTGAGTGCCGCCAGGAAATGGACTTGTTCGTGAGGCCGTCGGACTGCGTGAGATACGACAGCCCCATCGAGCCCTGCATGAACCGGTTCAGCCAGTTGTAGTTCCACGTGCCGTTGAACCGCAGGAAGCCGGGGTCGCGGTCATTGGAGCCGGCGCCGGAGCGCCAGTCCATGGTGAGCCGCGCATCCATGTAGTCGCTGAGCGCGAAGTAGTAGCCGAACTCCTCGATCTGCCGGCGATAGCCGGGGTTGTTGCGGACGATGTCGCTCACCCCGAACCGCGGCGGAATGAGCCCGCTGCGACGCCCGGAGCGCAGATCCTGGAAGATGAACGGCAGCCACATCACCGGGATGTCGCCGATGTACAGCACGGCAGGGCGTGCGACGAGCACGTCCTCGGAAACCAGCTTCATCTCGCGCGCGGCGAAGTGATAGTGCGGCTCGGTGAGGCTGCAGCTCGTCAGCCAGCCCCCGCGGCCATATGCCGAATTGCCGCCGGTGCTGCTGGAGTCGTTGACGAACCCCAGCCGGTGCGCCTGCACGTACCACTTCTCGCCGCTCTGCACGGCCGTGTTCACGGCCGTGGCCGTGCCCATGCGCCTCGTCAGGTCGTAGCGGATGCTGCCGCGCGCCACCACGTCATCACCCTGCGATGGATCGCGCAGCACGAGGGTATCGCCGAACGCATCGACGATCTTCGTGGAGTCGTTGTACTGGAT
>DASSBZ010000099.1:0-16494 GCA_035698205.1 Gemmatimonadaceae bacterium
GATCGCGTGGTGATCGAGGCGCTGCGGGGGCGCGCCGCCGTGGCCAACGCCAGGCTCGCCTACCAGCTCTTCGTGGAGAAGTTCAGCGGCGAGCGCTGGGAGCGTCTCGCGGCGAAGGGGGCGCGCGTACAGCGCCCGCTGTGGGCGAGCACGAGCACCAAGAACCCGGCCTACCGCGACGTGATGTACGTGGAGGAGCTGATCGGACCGCACACGGTGAACACCATGCCGCCGGCCACCATCGAGGCGTTCCGCGATCATGGGATTGTCGCGCGCACGGTCGACACCGGCGTGAACGACGCTCACGCGCTGTTCGAGGCGCTGGCGTCGATCGGCGTGGACATGACCGATGTCACCGACAAGCTGTTGCGCGATGGTCTCGCGTCGTTCCAGAAGTCGCTCGACGCGCTGATCGCCGACCTTGAATCGAAGACCAGGCAGCTTGGCCACGAACTCGCCACCACACGCTGACCGCCCCTTGGCTACGGACACCACCGAACCGACGCTGCACGAGACACGTCAGCCGGCGCGGACATCGCGCGCCATCGTCCCCGACGAAGTGCGCCACCCCCGCACCAAGATCGTCTGCACCCTCGGGCCCGCGTCGGCGAGCGAGGAGGGAATCGACGCGCTGCTCGAAGCCGGCATGAACGTGGCGCGCATCAACTTCTCGCACGGTACGCACGAGCAGCACGCGCGCACCATCGCGATCGTGCGCGAGCTCGCCACCAGGCGCGACGTGCCGATCGCCATCCTCGGCGACCTGCAGGGGCCGCGCATCCGCGTCGGCGACCTGCTGGCGCCGCGTACGGTGCACACCGGCGACGACCTGGTGCTGGTGCACGAGGACATTGCCTCGGGTGACGAGCTCCCCATCACCTACGATCACATCGCCAGCGACGTCCACGCCGGCGATCGCATCCTGGTCGACGACGGGTTGATCGAACTCGTGGCGCTCGACGTGATCGGGCCGCGGGTCCAGGCCCGCGTGGTGCACGGCGGCGAGATCCGCCGGAACAAGGGGCTCAACCTCCCGGGCGTGAACGTCTCCGCGCCATCCATCACCGAGAAGGATCGCGCCGACGTGGCGTTCGCCGTCGAGCAGCAGCTCGACTACCTCGCGCTGAGCTTCGTGCGCCGCGCCGACGACGTGGCCGAGTTGCGCTCCCTGCTCCCGAAGACGGTGCTCGTCGTCGCCAAGATCGAGAAGGATTCGGCGCTCGACGAAATCGAGAGCATCATCCGCGCGTCCGATGCGGTGATGGTCGCGCGCGGGGACCTCGGCGTGGAGCTGCCGTTCGAACAGGTTCCGATCGAGCAGAAGCGGATCATCCGCCTGGCCAACGCCATCGGCCGCCCGGTGATCACCGCCACGCAGATGCTGGAGTCCATGATCGAGCATCCGCGACCCACGCGCGCCGAGGCAAGCGACGTCGCGAACGCCATTCTCGACGGCACCGACGCAGTCATGCTCTCGGCTGAAACGGCCGTCGGGGCCTATCCCAGGCTGGCCGTGCAGGCCATGCGGCGCATCATCCTGGAGATCGAGCGCCGCGGTGCGCCGCCGCGACGAGAGGAGCGCCGCACGAAGGATCTCGTGGCGTCAACGGAGGAGACCATCGCTGCCGCGACCGTCACGGCGGTGGGGATGCTGCGCGCGCCGCTGACCATCGTGTTCACCAAGAGCGGGTTCAGCGTGCGCATGGTGGCGTCCCACCGGCCGGGGGTGCCGATCCTCGCGCTGACCGACGTGCCGCGCGCGTATCATCAGCTCGCCCTCGTCTGGGGGGTGATCCCGGCGCTGGTCCGCCACTGCGACAAGTACGAGGCGATGGTGGAACTCGCGCGCAGCGTGGCCGTATCGCGCGGATTGGCGGCGCCCGGCGATCGGGTCATCGTCACCGCCGGCGTGCCGTTCGACACGCCGGGTACGACGAACACGCTCCGCGTGGAGACGGTGTGAAGCTCACGTTTCTGGGGACCGGCACGAGCTTTGGCGTGCCGCAGATCGGCTGCCACTGTGCCGTCTGTCGCTCCCCGGATCCGCGCGACCGGCGAACGCGCGTGGGCGCGGTGGTGGAATCGGATCGGGGGACGCGCCTGCTGATCGACACGCCGCCGGAGCTGCGGCTGCAACTGGTGACGAACGACATCGATCGCGTGGACGCGGTGCTCTACACGCACGAGCATGCCGATCACACGCACGGTGTGGATGACCTGCGCGCGATCACGGTGCGCCGCGACGGACCGCTGCCGTTGTATGGTCCGGCCGATACGCTCGACGGCCTCGCCCGCCGCTTCCCCTACATCTTCAATTTCACCGAACCACCAGTGCCCGGCACCTCGAGGCCCGAGGGGCAGCCGCGCCCGATCGCCGCCGGCGAGACGGTCTCGATCGGCGATGTGGATGTCACCGCCGTACCGGTGCCGCACGGACGCGCGGTGGTCTTCGCCTACCGCATCGGTCCGCTCGCCTACGTTACCGATGCCAAGCGCGTGCCCCCCGAGTCCATCGCACTGCTGCGCGGCGCCAGTGTGCTCGTCATCAATGCGCTGTTTCGCACCGAGCACCCAACGCACCTGAGCATCCCGGAAGCGGTGCGCGTGGCCGCCGATATCGGTGCCGAGCGCACGTACCTCACGCATCTCACGCACGACAACTTCCACGCCGACCTCGAGGCCGAACTGCCGCGGGGGATCATGCCGGCGTTCGACGGACTGACCGTCCGTATCGATTGATGTCCGGGCCGCGCCCGGAGGATTCACCATGACGCTCTCGATCGATTACACGAACATGATGGGGGCCGCCGTCCCCGGCGCCGTCTCCGATGCAGACTGGGCCGCCATGCACGAACGATTCGGCGCGGTGCACGCCTCGCTGGCCCGCAAACGGCGCGACGGGATACTGGGCTTTCTCGACCTGCCGGCCGACCGGGCCCTGCTGGCGCAGAGCGTGGAGTTTGCGCGCAACGCCGGTTGGGTGCGTGACGTGCTCCTGCTCGGGATCGGTGGCTCGGCGCTGGGCCCGGTGGCGCTGCGCACCGCGCTCCGCGCCCCGGACTGGAATGAACTCGACGATGACGGTCGTGGCGGGGCACCCCGCTTTCACGTGCTCGAGAACATCGATCCCGCCACCATCGCCGCGCTGCTCGATCGACTCGACCTCGGCGGCACGCTCGTGATCGTCACGTCCAAGTCCGGCGGTACCGCCGAAACCATGTCGCAGTATCTCGTGGTGCGCGAACGGCTGCTTGCCTCGCTCGGACGTGACGCGCTCACGCGCCATCTCGTGTTCGTCACCGACCCCGCGAAGGGAGCGCTGCGCCCCATCGCCAGGGCCGAGGGGATTCCGGCGCTCGACATCCCGCCGTCGGTGGGAGGACGGTTCAGCGTCCTCTCGCCGGTCGGCCTGCTGCCGGCGGCGCTCCTCGGTATCGACATCCGTGCGTTGCTCGAGGGCGCCGGTGAAATGGCGCGTCGATGCGACACCGCGGAGCTCGCGGCGAACCCCGCCGGCATCTTCGCCGCGCTGCAGTATCTCGCCGATACGACCGGTGCACGCCCGATGCACGTGCTCATGCCGTACAGCGATGCGCTGCGCGACTTCGCGGCCTGGTTCGTCCAGCTGTGGGCGGAGAGCCTGGGCAAGCAACGCCCCGACGGAACGCATGTCGGTCCCACCCCCATCGCGAGCCTGGGCGCGACCGACCAGCACAGCCAGGTCCAGCTCTTCATGGAGGGGCCCGCCGACAAGACCGTCACCTTCATTGCCGTGCATGAGCACCCGCGCGACGTCCGGATCCCGGCGCTGCACGCCGACGTCCCCGAACTGGCGTATCTTGGCGGTCATTCGCTGGCCGAACTGATCGACATCGAGCAGCGGGCCACCGCTGGCGCGCTGGCGCGACGCGGGCGCCCGAACATGACGCTGACCATGGATCGCGTGGATGCGGCGCATGTCGGCTCGCTCATCATGCTGCTGGAATACGCCACCGCGTTCGCCGGTGAACTCTACGAGATCGATGCGTTCAACCAGCCGGGGGTTGAGCTCGGCAAGCAATTTGCCTATGCCATGATGGGACGCCCCGGTTCCGAGGCCGCACGGCGGGAGTGGGAACAGTTGCCGAAGCCCGATCCGCGCTTTCACGTCTGACACCCCAGCCAGGTTTTCCATGTCCGATCAGCTTGCCGCCCTGCTCGCACCATTCGGTGACGCGATCACCATAGAGCGCGATCGCGTGACCGTGCATCGGGAGGAGGTACTGACCAGCGACCGCATGGACGCGCTTGTACGCATCGCCGTATTCGGCACCGGCCTCGAACGCGACCTCGCCCGGTGGCTGGTCTGGGAAACCGCACAGTCGGTGGGGGTCCGCCCGGCCTCCATACACGACCTGTACATGGCACGCGGACGCGGCGACGTACACGGCTTCACGGTACCCGCCATCAACGTGCGCGGAATGGCGTACGACACCGCTCGCGCCATCTTCCGTACTGCCATCCGGCTCGATGCCGGCGCATTTCTGCTCGAGATTGCGCGGTCGGAGATCGCGTATACCGACCAGCGTCCCATGGAGTACGCCACCGTGATGCTCGCGGCGGCGTTGCGCGAGGGGTTCCGCGGTCCGGTGTTCATCCAGGGGGATCACTTCCAGGTGAACGCGAAGAAGTATGCGGCGGATCCGGAGCCCGAAGTGGACAACGTGCGGCAGCTCGCGCGTGAGGCGGTCATGGCGGGCTTCTACAACATCGACATCGACACCTCCACGCTCGTCGACCTCTCACGGGACGGGCTCGATGCACAGCAGCGCGACAACTACGAGCGCTGCGTGGAGCTCACGCGAACGGTGCGTGAACTGGAGCCGAAGGGCGTCACGATTTCCATCGGTGGCGAGATCGGCGAGGTGGGCACGCAGAACTCCACGGTCGAGGAGCTGCGCGCGTTCATGGACGGCTACAACCGCGTGCTCGCCGAGCGCGCACCGGGTACCGTGGGCCTCTCGAAGATCTCCGTGCAGTCGGGCACGTCGCACGGAGGCGTGGTGCTGGCCGACGGGAGCATCGCCGACGTGAAGCTCGACCTCGACACGCTGCAGACGCTCTCGCGCGTGGCCCGCGACGAGTACGGCCTCTCGGGCGCCGTGCAGCATGGCGCCTCCACGCTCCCCGACACCGCCTTCCACAACTTTCCGCGCACCGAGACGGCCGAGATCCACCTCGCGACGAACTTCCAGAACATGCTCTACGATCACCTCCCGCAGGCGCTGCGCGAGGAGATCTTCGCCTGGCTGCGCGTCTCCGCGAAGGGCGAGCGCAAGGTGGACGACAGCGAGGAGCAGTTCCTCTACAAGACCCGGAAGAAGGCGCTCGGCCCCTTCAAGAAGCAGATCTGGGAGGTGCCCGCCGAGGTCCGGACCGCGCTCGCCGCGGCGTACGACGCGAAGTTCGAGTTTCTGTTCACCCAACTGGCCATTGGCGGCACGACCACGGCCGTCGCGCAGCATGTGCACGCGCCACGGTTGCACCGGCCGCGCCCCGACTCCGCTGGTTACGAACAGGTTGCGGCGGCACCGGATGACGCCGACCTGAGTGACTGACGCTGTCGATACCGCGGCCGACGCCCTGTGGGCGGCCGCCGCGGAGGTGCTCGGCCGGCGTGCATCACACGCCATGCACAATGCGCTGAATGCCGTCGCGCTGAACGTCGAGGTGGCGAGGTCGCGCGCGGTGGACGGCGAACCGGCCGATCGCATCGCGCCGTTCGCGACCACGGCAGCAACGCAGGTCGAGCGCCTCGCCGCCCGCTGCACGGCGCTGCTGTCGTTCGCCCGGGCCGAGCGTGCGCCTGCGGATGTGGCCGGCATAATCGAGCGGCTCCGGGACCTCGTGAACGAGCGCTCGACCACGGCTGACGCCATCGCGTTCACGCGCCCCGTGGGGGTGGACGCGACAACGCCGGTCTCGCCGCAGGCCACGCGCACGCTGATCGCGCATGCCCTGTTGCAGGGCGCACCGGGCGCCCAGGTGCGCTGCGATGTTACGGTCGACGGCGCTATCTTTGTGGACGTGCGCGCCGCGACCGACGCGTTGGACGACGCGCGGGAGCAGGCGCTGTCGGGGCTCGCCGGTCGCCATGGGGTTGGCCGGGAAGCCCACGCCGGCGGGGTGCGGTTGACGTTTCCGCTGCTCGCCGAGGAAATGATCGTTCCGGGAGACGGATGAGCGACGACAGGATTCTGATCGCCGACGACGACGCATCCATTGCCGAGGGACTGGCCGCCATTCTCACCGACGCCGGGTACGCGGTGGACGTGGCGCACGACGGTGCCACGGCCCGCGAGCAGCTGGCGGCCAACGACTACGGGGTGGCGCTGATCGATCTCATGATGCCGGAGGTGGATGGGCTGGCGCTGCTGAAGGGCATGCAGGCCGCGGAAATCCCCACCGAGTGCATCATCATCACCGGCCAGGCCACGGTGGATTCGGCGGTGCAGGCCATGCGCGAGGGCGCCTACGATTACATCGAGAAGCCCATCGGCACCGAGAAGCTCGCACGACTCAAGGCGTTGATTCCCAAGGCGCTGGACAAGTACGCCGTGCAGCGGACCAACCGGGAGCTGGCGCACAAGCTCGAAGGGCTCACGCACTACGGAGAGCTGACCGGACACAGCGAGCCCATGCGCGCCGTCTATCAGGTGATCGAAGCCGTGGCCGCCAGCACCGCCAGCGTGCTCATTCTGGGCGAGTCGGGGACGGGCAAGGAGCTCGTGGCGCGCGCCATCCACGCCAAGAGCGAGCGCGCCAAGGGGCCGTTCTTCGCGCTGAATTGCGCGGCGCTTCCCAAGGACATCCTGGAGAACGAGCTGTTCGGGCACGAGAAGGGAGCATTCACCGGCTCGACGAACGAGAAGGCCGGCGCCTTCGAGATGTCCGATGGCGGGACGATCTTCCTCGACGAGGTCGCCGAGATGTCGCCCGACATCCAGGTGAAGCTGCTGCGTGCGCTCGAGTCGCGCACGGTACGTCGCCTCGGCGGGCGCAAGGAGATTTCGGTCGACATTCGCGTGGTTGCCGCCACGAACAAGGACATTGACAAGGCCGTTGCCGAGGGGGAGCTGCGCGACGACCTGTTCTACCGGCTGGCGGTGGTGGAGATCACGCTGCCGCCGCTGCGCGAGCGGGCCGGCGACATCAAGCTGCTCGCGGGCGAGTTTCTGACGCGCTACGCGCGGGAGAACGGCAAGAAGGTGACCGGCTTTGACGACGACGCCATGCGGTGGCTGCACGATCACCGCTGGCCCGGCAACGTGCGTGAGCTCAAGAACGCCGTGGAGCGCGCGGTCGTCCTCTGCCAGGGCTCCACGATCGGCCTTACCGACATCGCCACCCGCACCACGCGGCCGACGCCGGAGTCGACGGCCGCGATCCCGGGGGATGGCGCGGCGCCATCGACGCTGCTTGGCTATACGCGGGAGGCCCTGTTCGCCGAGTTCGCACGATTCCTGCGCGAGAAGTCCCCGGGCGCGGGAAGCAACGGCGACGAGGCCGGGAACGGCGCGCCGAAGAAGCCGGCCGCACCGCGTCGCGCCGCCGAACCGCGGGCCAAGACCAAATCACGGTCGAAATCGACTCGTTAGGCATACAGGGAGGCAGTCATGGGACGGTACGAGACCGACGACGAACCGATGGTGGTGATCGAGCGCAACGGCACCGGGGTCGGGCCATTCCTGGCCGGCATCGCGCTGGGCGCCGTCGTGGCCCTGCTGGTCGCCCCGGGGAGCGGCGCCGAAACGCGACGCGAACTCCGCCGCGGGGCGCGCCGCGCACGGCGCGCCGCCGATCACCTGGCCGGGGACGTGCGCGAGCGCGTGAACGACGGCTATGGCCAGGCGAGGGGTACGGTCGAGCGACGCATCGACACCGCCCGCCAGGCCATCGACCTCAAGAAGAAGCAGGTCTCGGCGGCCATGCAGGCCGGCCGCGAAGCCGCACAGCAGGCGCGCGCCGACCTCGAGCGCCGGATTGCCGAGACCCGCGCCGCCTATGAGGCCGGCGCCGACGTGGCGCGCAACGCCCGCGCCGAGATGGCGCGCGCCGTACCCGTGGCGGACATCGACGAGGACGACCTCAGCTGACGCAACCGGTTTCCGCCGGTACGCTCCCGGCACGGCGCCCGGCCTTCCGCCGCGCCGTCGCCACGCTTCGCTCCTACATCGCCCGCGTCTGGATCAACAGCGGCGAGGATGGCGTCTTCTTCCTCGCGGGCGGCGTCGCGTTCAATATCCTGCTCGCCGTCCTGCCATTCGTGCTGCTCGTGGTGTCCGGGCTGGCACTCCTGCTCGACGTCTCCACCGATGCGTCGACCATCCAGGTGCAGTGGTTGCTCGACCGGTTCCTCCCCCCGCACTCCGAGGCCGCCGACTCACCCGTGCATCGCGTGATTCGTGACGTCGTGCGGACGCGCGGCACCGTGGGGCTGCTGAGCGCGCTCACGTTCATCTGGGCGTCGACCCGGCTGTTCGGGTCGCTGCGAACCGTGCTGGCTCATGTGCTCGACATCGAGAATGAGCGCGGCATCGTGGCCGGCAAGTTGTTCGACATCGTGATGACCGTCGTGTCGATGCTGCTGCTCGTGACCTATCTCGCCATCAGCGTCTATGGGGCGCTGGCCACCTCGCGGGGGGTCCAGGTGATGCTCGAGCTGGGGTTGCGGCAGGATGTAATGGGGCGCGTGGAGTACTGGCTCGGCCGACTGCTCGCGTCGGCGGCCGTGACCGCGATGTTCTACGGCCTGATCAAATATCTGCCGCGTCGCCGGGTGCGATGGCGCAGCGCCCTCATCGGCGCGATCACCACCACGCTGCTGCTCGAGGCAGCCAAGTCGGCATACGTCCTCGTGGTGGGCACCACGGGCGTGGGCGGGCTGTTCACCGGCGTGCTGGCGACCGTCGTATCGGTGGTGTTCTGGGTATACTACGCCGCGCTGATCTTTCTCATCGGCGGTGAAGTCACGCAGATCCACGAACAGCGACGCGTGCGGGCCGAGCGACGGGAGACCTTCGGATAGACGGCACAACGCAGACTCAACCATGACCATCGACCTTCGCAGCGATACCGTCACGCGGCCGGGTGCCGCCATGCGCCGAGCCATTGCCGAAGCCGACGTCGGCGACGACGTACTCGACGGCGATCCCACGACACGGCGGCTCGAGGCGCGCGTCGCCGAACTGCTCGGCAAGGAGGACGCGCTGTTCTGTCCCAGCGGCACCATGGCCAACCAGGTGGCGCTCTGGCTGCTGGGCGAGCGCGGGACCGAGGTGCTCCTCGACAGCACCGCCCATATCCTCGACTGGGAACTCGCCGGAGCGGCGGCGCTGGCCGGCCTCCAGATCCGCCCCGTCGCCCCCATCGGTCCGCTCATGGACGCGGAGGCGCTGGAACGCACCTTCCGCGTGCCGTCGGACATGGCGCCGCGCGCGTCGCTGGTGTGCATCGAGAACACGCACAACGGCGCCGGCGGCATGGTGACGCCGCTCGCCGGCATGCAGCGGCTGGGCGACGTGGCCCGTCGGCACGGCTGCCGGATCCACCTCGATGGTGCGCGCCTGTGGAATGCGTCGGTGGCGAGCGGCACGCCCCTCCACGACTTCGGCGCCTGCGCCGACACCGTCATGGTCTCCCTCACCAAGGGGATCGGCGCCCCCGTCGGTGCGGTGCTCGCCGGTTCGCGCGAGCACATCGCGCGGGGGCGCGAGGTACGAAAGCGGTTTGGCGGCGGCATGCGGCAGTCCGGCATCCTCGCCGCCGCCGCACTCTACGGCCTCGATCATCATCTGCCACGGCTCGCCGAGGACCACGCGAAGGCCGCGGATTTCGCCTCGATCGTGGATGGGGCGATCGCGGCGACCGTGGTGCCGCCGGAGACCAACATCGTGATGATCGACCTGACGCCGGGGCTGGTAGCCGGCGACGTGGTGCGTCGTGCCGCCGACGCGGGGGTGCGCGTTGGCGCGTGGAGTCCCACGCGCGTGCGCGCGGTGATGCACCTCGACGTGAGCGAGGACGACGCGCGTCGTGCCGGAGAGGCCGTGCTCGGTGCGCTCGACGAGGCCTGGCGCGCGCTCGGCGACACGTCGGAGTTTCCCGTCGTCGTGCCGCCGCATCCGTAGCGTCGGCACGTTGATTCGATGTGGCGCGGGGGCTAGATTTACCCTCGCTCCAGGT
Source organism: Gemmatimonadaceae bacterium (assembly GCA_035698205.1). Taxonomy (GTDB): domain Bacteria; phylum Gemmatimonadota; class Gemmatimonadetes; order Gemmatimonadales; family Gemmatimonadaceae; genus DASSBZ01. Next base: position 10,225 of record DASSBZ010000099.1, read on the forward strand.
CCCGAAGGGCGTGAGCCCGCTAACTCCGTCAGGACCCCGAAGGTAGCAGCGGCATGTGGTGTCTGACGTCGCTTCGCCAGGCCTGGAGTATCGCGCGGGTTCGCTGAGCACTCCCGGAGTGGCAGCCTCGCGCGATTTGCGTTTCGGGCCCCTTGTTGCCCGCCGCCTCCGCCTCGTACGCCACCGATGCTTGCACTCGCGCGAAAGTATCGCCCCCGCACGTTCGCGTCCGTCGCGGTCCAGTCGCACGTGGCCGATACGCTGCGCGGTGCCATCGCCCGCAACCGGGTTGCCCACGGCTACCTGCTGTGCGGCCCGCGCGGGGTGGGAAAGACCACGCTCGCGCGCGTGCTCGCGATGGCGCTCAACTGCGAGAATCGCGGCGACGACGGCGAGCCCTGCGGCGAGTGCGACTCCTGCCGGCGCATCTGGGCCGGCTCGGCCAGCCTCGACGTCGTGGAGATCGACGCCGCCTCCAACCGGGGCGTCGATGACGCCCGCGAGCTGCGCGAACGCGCGATGTACGCGCCCTCCGCCGACGATCGCTACAAGGTGTACATCGTCGACGAAGCGCACATGCTCACCAAGGAGGCGTGGAACGCGCTGCTCAAGATTCTCGAAGAGCCGCCGCCGCGCGTGGTGTTCGTGTTCGCCACCACCGAGCCGGAAAAGATCTCGCAGACGGCCGCGCCCGTCCTCAGCCGGCTGCAGCGCTTCGACTTCCGGCGCATCGGCCCGGAGGATGTGAGCCGGCGCCTCGCCGAAATCATGGTCGAGGAGGGCATCGATGCCGAGCCGGAGGCGCTGACCATGATCGGCCGCGCCGCCGACGGCAGCATGCGCGATGCGCTGTCGCTCACCGACCAGGCGCTGTCGTTCGGCGACGGATCGCTGAGTGCCGAGCGCGTTCGTGAGGCGCTGGGGCTCGTCGCCGAGGACGAGTATCTCGCGGTGCTCGACCTGGTGACCGAGCGTCGCGCCGCCGACGTGTTTGCATTCGTGGGGCGCCAGGTGGACCATGGCGTCGACCTCGGACAGTTGCTGCGCGGGCTTGCCGACATCCTGCGGGCGCAACTGGCCGTCACGCTCGGCGCCGCGCCGCTTGACGTCTCGCGTGAGACCGGCGACGCGCTGCGCGAGCGGAGTGGGCGGCTGTCGGCCGGGGACCTGCTGCGCATGCTCAACGCGATCGCCGACCTCGAACCGCGATTCCGCAAGAGCGGCCAGCAGCAGTTGCTGGTGGAGATGCTGCTGGTGCGCTTTGCCCTGCTCGATCGCGCGGTGGAGCTGCGCGACGTGCTCGACGCGTTAGGCGGTGGTACACCGGATGCGGGGGCACGCGGTGGAAGTGGAGGCGGCACGGGAGGAGGGGGAGGCAGTACGGGAAACGACGGTACCCGTCGCGCCGGGGCATCGCCGCGCCCGGCGTCGACTGTGTCCGCCGCCAACCGTGAGTCGCCGCGCCCGGCGTCGACTGCACGCGCCGCCGACCGTGAGTCGCCGCCGGCCGATCGTCGCGCAGCCGCTGCACCGCCAGCCGACCGTGAGGTCGCGCCGCCGCGCGTCGCGCGTGACGCCGATCGCGCTGCACCAGCGCCGGCGCCGGCGCCAGCGTCGTCCTCCGCCTCCGCCACGGCTGACGTGCCCGCCATCGAGCTGGTCGTGCAGCGCTGGGGCGAGGTGGTCGACGCCGTTCGCGCCGCCGGACGTTCCATGCTCGCGTCGCTGCTCGGCCACGTGGAGCCCACCGGGGTGAGCGCCGCGGGGGTGCTCACGCTCTCGGCCGAGGACGATGCGACCGTGCAGGGGCTCTCGTCCGGCCGCGACGACGTCCTGGCCGGCATCGCCGGCATCTTTCCCGCCATCCGCCGCCTGAACGTCCGGCGCGCGGACGGCGGTCGTGAGGTCCAGGGGAGCGCGCGCCGGCTCACCATGGAGGAGAGTCGCCTCGAGCGTGCGACCATGCTGCGCAAAAGGGATCCCGTGCTGGACGCCGCCGTCGAAGCGCTCGATCTCGACCTGCTCGACTGACGCGCGGCCCCGGGCGGAATCGCTTGCACGCGTCGTTTGACGCGAGCTATCTTTGCTTCACACAACGACATCGACAGCGCCGGACAACATGGCCGATATCCTCAAGATCCTGCAACAAGCGCAGCAGGTGCAAGGTCGACTCCAGCAGATGCAGGAGGAGCTGCAGTCGCGGACCGTCACGGCCGCGTCGGGCGGCGGCATGGTCAGCGTGGAGGCCGACGGGAAGGGCACGGTCCGCAGCATCAAGATCGATCCCTCGGTGGTGAACCCGGCCGACGTCGAGATGCTCGAGGACCTCGTCGTGGTGGCCGTCAGCGAGGCGCAGAAGAAGGCGGCCGATCTCGCCCAGCAGGAGATGGGGAAGATCGCGGGCGGGATGGATCTGCCATTCAAGTTGCCGCTCTGACGGCGCCGGCTCCGCAGCTCGCGCTATCGCCCCGGCCCGGGAGGCCGGTGTGGCCGCGACGAGAGGGGCCGCCAGCCACGCATCCGCGCCGTATGTCCGCGATCGACGATCTCGCCACCGAACTCGCCCGCCTTCCCGGCGTGGGGCGCAAGACCGCACTTCGCCTCACCTACCACCTGCTGCGCCAGCCGGGGGAGCAGGCGCGCCGCCTGGCTGGGGCGCTGGTGGCGCTTTCCGAGCGTGTGCGGCCGTGCAATCGCTGCTTCAACCTCACCGAAGGGGAGATCTGCGACCTCTGCGCCGACCCGCGGCGTGACGGGACGCTGCTCTGCGCCGTCGAAGAGGCGTCGGACATTGGTGCGATCGAACGAACCGGGGAGTATCGGGGGCTGTATCACGTGCTGGGGGGGCGGCTGTCCCCCCTGGATGGAGTCGGCCCGGACGACCTCAACATCGAGGCCCTGGTGCGGCGCGTCATGGCCGGCGAGGTGAAGGAAGTGATCCTGGCCACGAATCCCAGCCTGGAAGGAGAAGCAACCGCCTTGTACGTCCAGCGACAGTTATCCCCCCACGGCGTGGTCGTCTCGCGCATCGCGCGCGGCTTGCCCGTGGGCGGGGATCTCGAATACGCCGATGGCGTGACCATCGCGCAGGCGCTGTCGGCCCGCCGGGAGATGGCGTGACCGCGCGTCAGGCGCGTCTGGCAGCCTCAGCGCTCGTTGGCGGCGCGCTCGTCGGGGCGGTGGCGTGGAGTTCGGCGCAGCATCACCGTCGGCGCGACCTGTTCAATCGCCGGCCGCTGCGGCGACTGGCGGCGCTGAGCTACCTGCGCGGCCATCCCGGTCCCGACACCGCTCGGCTCCTGCGAGAGTACGTCCGTTGGGAGCCACGCGCGGGGCTGCGACGTCGCGCCGAGGCGCTGCTCGAGCGCATCGAACGGCACCTCGACTAACCCAGGATCCCCATGCCCGTCGGAGCCGCGAGCTGGTCGTTCACCGAGGACGACTTTGGCGCGATCAACCAGGCGCTGCAGCGCTTCCTCCACGACTGCAACGCGCGTTGCGCGCTGCTGGTCGATCGGAGTGGCCAGCTTGTCACGACCGTTGGCGAGCAACCCACGTTCGACGCAACCGCGTTCGCCACGCTGACCGCCGCCGACTTCAGCGCCAACGATCAGTTGGCGCGCCTGATCGGCGAGACCGACTTCAATACGCTCTTCCACCAGGGCGAACGCGAATCGATGCTGCTGGCCGACGTTGCCCGTCGCATCATTCTCGTGGTGCTGTTCGACAACCGCACCACGCTGGGGCTCGTGCGCCTCAAGATGCGCCAGACGGTGGAGGAGTTGACGACGCTGTTCGAGCAGGTTTTCGGCCGCGGCCAGGATGGCACGGCCGCCCACCCGAATATTCTGGCCGATGCCGACGACGAGATCGACCGGCTGTTCCAGTAAGACGAGGCGTTTTCCATGTCGATGATCAACTACGCCTCGCGCGAGATCAACTGCAAGATCGTGTATTACGGGCCGGGGCTCGGCGGCAAGACCACGAATCTCGAGCACGTCTACGCCAAGGTCTCGCCCAACACGCGCGGCAAGCTCATCTCGCTGGCCACCGAGACCGAACGGACGCTGTTCTTCGACTTCCTCCCGGTGGATCTTGGCACCATCCGTGGTTTCAAGACGCGGTTCCACCTCTACACCGTTCCGGGCCAGGTGTACTACAACGCCAGCCGCAAGCTGATCCTGAAGGGGGTCGACGGCATCGTGTTCGTGGCCGACTCGCAGGTGGAGCGCATGGAGGCCAACCAGGAGTCGATGCAGAACCTGTACGACAACATGTCGGAGTACGGGTACGACCTGACGACCATGCCGTTCGTGATCCAGTACAACAAGCGCGACCTGCCTAACGCGGCACCGATCCGCGACCTCCAGGCCACGCTGAACCCGGGGTGGGAAGTGTCCGACCCGGCCCGCCAGCGCGTCACCCCGGACCCCTACCACGCCGGCGAGTACCTGGTGGAGCAGATCCCGTCGGGCGAATGGGTGGGTCGCGCGACATATTTCGAGGCCGTCGCCGTGGGGGGCGATGGCGTGTTCGACACGCTCAAGGTCGTCAGCAAACTCGTCCTCAAGGCGTTGTCCTGAGCCGTTCGAGGTCGCCGTGAACCTGCCCAACGCGATCACCGCCGCGCGAATCGTCGCCGCTCCGCTGACCGCGCTGCTGGTGCTCGTCCCCGTCTGGGAGGTCCGGTTCGCCGCCTGGCTGCTCTTCCTCGCCGCCGCGATCACCGATTACTGGGACGGCCGGCTGGCCCGCACTCGCGGCGAGGTCACCGACCTGGGGCGCCTCCTCGACCCGCTGGCCGACAAGCTGCTCCTCCTCTGCACGCTGCTCCCCATGTGGTGGCTCACGCGCGGCGTGCCGCTCGTCGCCACCCTCCCGGGCAGCGACGGCTGGGCCAGCGCCGGCGTGATCGGCCCCATCGTGGCCGGCCGCGTGCCGCACCTCGCCTTCCCCTTCGTCACGCCGTTCGCCCTCATCGGCCTGCCACTCTGGGTGGTGCTGATCGTGCTCGGCCGCGAAGCGATAATGACCATCTTCCGGCAGGTCGCCGCGCGCCGCGGCACCATCATCTCCGCCATCGGACCCGCGAAGTGGAAGACGGGATTCCAGTCCACGTGGGTCGGAGCGGCCTTCTTCTGGTTTGCCGCTTCCACGGCGGCCGCCGAATACGGCTGGACGTCACCGGCGTGGAGTTATCTCGCCTGGTTCAACGGGCTGCTCGGGCTCGTGACCATGCTGGGCGCGGTGGCGCTCACCGTGTACTCACTCGGACTGTACATCGTGCGCTATCGCCACCTGTTCAGCGGTGCGCGCGCCCACACCAAGTCGTGATCGTCCCGTCTCTCCGGGCTCGGGTGCGACGCGGCTCACCGGCAACATGCACGTCGAACTCCTGACCATCGGCGACGAGCTGCTGCTCGGCTTCACCGTCGACACCAACGGGCCATTCATCGCCCGCGAGCTCGCCGATCTCGGTATCCGCGTGACGCGCCGCGTGTCGGTGGCCGATGATTTCGACGCCATTCGTGGCGCCGTGACCGACGCCCTCGAGCGGACCGGCGCCGTGATCACCACCGGCGGCCTCGGTCCCACCGCCGACGACCGGACCAAGCCCGCCGTCGCCGCCGCGTTCGACCGCCCGCTGGAGGAGCTCCCCGGAGAGTGGGAGCGGCTGCGCGAGCGTTGGAGCGCCATGGGGCGTGGCGGCGATCCCCCCGAGGCCAATCGCCAGCAGATGATGCTCCCCGCCGGCGCGGTGCCGCTGCCTAACGCGAACGGCACCGCGCCGGGCGTCTGGGTGGAGGATGCGCGCGGCCGCTGGTGTGCGATGCTCCCCGGCGTGCCTCGCGAGATGCGCGCCATGCTGCGCGATGCCCTCATCCCCCGCCTTCGCATGCGCGCCGGTGCCGGCGCGCCGGTCATCCGGTCGCGCACGCTGCGCACCACCGGGCTCGCCGAGTCGTCGCTGCCAACCATGCTCGGTGACCTGGCCGACGGTGTGGACGGTCTCGCGCTGGCCTACCTGCCGGGTGCAGACGGCATCGACCTGCGGCTTACCGGATACGACCTGCCGGCGAACGACGCCGATCTGCTGCTCGCGCGCGCCCTCGCGCGTGTGGCGGAGCAAATCGGCGAGTACGCGTATGGTGAGGATGACGCCGACCTGGCCGACGTCGTGCTGCAGCGGTTGCGTGCGCGCGGATGGCGGCTGGCCGTGGCCGAGAGCACCACGGGCGGCATGCTCGGCGCCCGGCTCACGGCGATCCC
>DASSBZ010000100.1:0-6839 GCA_035698205.1 Gemmatimonadaceae bacterium
GCGTTGCCGTGCTGCTCCAGCCACGCCGTCACGTTGCGAATGGCGTCCGGCACGCGCTGTCCGTCGAACTGGCGCGAATTGACCAGCCGCCCCCCGACGTTCTCCGTGAACGCGGCCTCGAGCGGCGCCTGCGCCGACTCACCCTCGGCGGCCACCACGCGCACGATCGGCAACCCGAACACGGTGGCAAACTCGAAGTCACGCTCGTCATGCCCCGGCACCGCCATGATGGCGCCGGTGCCGTACTCCATCAGCACGTAGTCCGCCACCCAGATCGGGATCGGCCTGCCCGTCGCCGGATTGCGCGCGTAGCCGCCGGTGAATACGCCGGTCTTCTCCTTGTTGACCTTCCGGCTCACCAGGTCCTGCGAGGCCGCGCGCTGCCGATACGCATCGACCTCCGCGCGCCGTTCCTCGGAGGTGACCGCGTTCACCATCGGATGCTCCGGCGCCAGCACCAGCCAGGTGGCGCCGAAGATCGTATCGGGGCGCGTGGTGAACACGCGGATCCGCTCCTGTGGCAGCCCGGATTCACCGGTCACGGCCACCGTCGCGCTCCCCGCATCCGCCAGGGCGTCCAGCACCGGGAAGAGAATCTCGGCGCCGCTCGAGCGGCCGATCCAGTTGCGCTGTGCCGTGCGCGTGGTGTCGGACCAGTCCAGCCCGTCGAGGTTGTCGAGCAACCGCGGCGCGTACTCACTGATCCGGAAGAACCACTGCTCCAGGAACCGCTGCTCGACCAGGGCGCCACAGCGCTCGCAGGCGCCGGCAATCACCTGTTCATTGGCCAGCACCGTCTTGTCGTTCGGGCACCAGTTGACCGCCCCCTTCTTCCGGTACGCGAGTCCGCGCTCGTACAGCTTGAGGAAGACCCACTGGGTCCACCGGTAGTACGACGGATGGGTGGTATCCACGCTGTAGCGCCAGTCAACCATCAGCCCCGTGCGCTCCAACTGGCGCCGGAAGTTGGCGATGTTGCGTGGAATCAGCCGCATGGGGTGCTGGCCGACCTTCAGGGCGTAGTTCTCCGAGTGGATCCCGAAGGCGTCGTAGCCCAGCGGCTCGAACACCGTGTGCCCCTGCAGCCGCTGAAATCGTCCATAGATGTCGTTCCCCGTGAACGCGAACAGGTTGCCGACGTGCAACCCCTCCGCGCTCGGATACGGGAACATCATGAGGGCGTAGAACGGGCGCTCCGCACCGTCGAGATCCGTCTCGTTGGTGCCTCGCTCCTTCCAGCGTGCCTGCCATCTGGCCTCGACGGCGGATGGCTCGTAGCCGCCGGGAACGGCGGGCGTCGGGTTGGGGGTTGGTGCGGTCATCGGGAGAGTGGGCGTCGCGCCGGCGACGCCATCGACGTCGGTGGGAAGCGTGTCCACTCAATCTAGCGATCCGGGGTCGGGCGATGAACCGACCCGCCGCACCGTTCCGAGTACCACTGGTTCAGGAGAAGCCGTGTCGAGTCCCACGATCACCCGCCGAATGCATCCGGACACATCGGCCGACAAGGAGTCGCTGTCGGGGGCGCGATCGCTGCGCGTGCTGCTGGTCGGCAGCGTGGCGCTGGGCGCGCTGCTGCTGACGTCGGCGATCGCGCTCACGGCGTGGCGCGCCGCCGAGGCGTACCTCTCGTCCGAAGCCGATACGCACCTGCGTGACGCGGCTGACCGTGCCCGGCTGGTGATCGATCGCACGCTGCTCGAGCGCGAACGCCAGGTGAGCATGATCGCGGCCATGCCGGCTATTGTCGATGCCGCCCGCGAGGGGGCGCGACAGGCCGACGCGATGGGGTTGCGGGGCGTGCCGGTGGCCGACCTGGAGCGCCGCTTCGCCGAGTCGCGCGCCCTCCCCACCAGCGAGCGCGCGCGCCGCTTCCTGCGCGATCGCCTCGGACCACTCGGCTTCGCCGAAGTCATCGTCACCGACGCGAACGGCTTCAACGCGCTGACCTCGGGGCGATCGAGCGACTTCGTGCAGCACGACGAGGCGTGGTGGAAGACGGCGTTCGCCGACGGCGCGCTCCCCGTGGAGGTCGAGCTGGACGAGTCGGCGGGGCAACCGGTGCTGGTCATGGCGAGCGCGATCCGCGAGGGCACGAGCGATCGCCCCACCGGGGTCGTGAAGGTCGCGTTCAGTATCGCCGCGCTCGATGAGATCATTGCGCGCGCTGCGCACGACGAGGCGAGCCTCGACGTGATCGACGCCACCGGTCGCGTGGTCACCAGCTCCGCCGGAGTCCCTCGCCTGACGGAGCTGGCGGGCGCGACGGCGTACACCGCCGCCGGTGAGTCGACGGTGCACGTCGACGTCGGCGCAGGGATCGACCGGCAGCGCGCCACCGTGCGCGCGGTGAACGGCGGCACCTGGCGCGTGGTGGCGCACGTCGACGAATCCACGGTGCTTGCACCGCTGGCGCACGCACGCCCCTGGGTGATTGCCGCCGTCGTCGTGCTCCTCCTCCTTGCCGTCGCGGCGACCTGGCTGTCGGGCCGGTTCGTCGAGCGTCGCATCAGCCGCCCGATCATCGAGCTGACGGGGGTCGCCGAGGCGGTCGCCGCGGGCGATCTCTCGCGCACGTTCACGGCCACGCGTGCGCACGACGAAGTCGGTCGGCTGGGGCGCGCCAACGTCCGCATGATCGCCGATCTTCGCCGCCTCGTGAGCGCCTTGCAGCAGTCGGCCCGCGAGACGAGCGCGCGCGCCGGCGAGATCACCAGCGGCAGCGACAGCATGGCCAGCGCCGCCCAGCAGATGTCGGAGACGTCGTCCGACCTGAGCCGGCAGTCGACCGAGATGGCCGAGGCCATTCAGGGGATGGCGCTCGACGCAGCCCGGCTGCGCGCGGTGGCCGATGACCTCGCGGGCGGCGTCGGGACGGGCGTCCAGCGCAACGCCGAGCTGATCACGATGGCCGGGGAGAATCGTACGCGCCTCGACGCGAGCGCAGGCGCGCTGGAATCGCTGGCCGTCGATGCACGCGCCAGCGCCGACGCGGTGGCCGAGCTGGCGAACGCATCGCAGGAGTTCCGCAACTTCGTCACCCTGGTGCAGAAGATGGCGAAGCAATCGCGCCTGCTGGCGTTGAACGCGGCCATGGAGGCGGCGCGCGCCGGGGAGCACGGCCAGGGCTTCGCGGTGGTTGCCGCGGAAGTCCGGCGCCTGGCGAGCAACAGCGCGGAGGCGGCCGAACGCACGGAAGCCCTCGTGCTGGACGTGCTTGGCCGGATCGAGTCATCGCGCGAGAGCAGCGCCCGCACGGTCGATACCGTCGCGACGGTGCTCGAGGCGACGCGAGAGGGACTCGATTCGTACGCGCGGATCGAGGCCGCGGTGCGCGATTCGGAGGAATGGACGTCGGCCATCGAGCAGGCATCGCACCAGTCGCGCGGGCTGGTCGGCGAGATGACGGAACGGCTGGACGAGCTGGCGCGCGCCACGGAGTCGTACGCCGCGGCCATGCAGGAAGTGGCGGCCACCAGCGAGGAGCAGAGCGCCAGCACGGAGGAGATTGCGGCCGCGGCAGCGCATCTCGCGTCGGCGGCCGAGCAGCTCGCGGGCCAGGTGAGCCGGTTCAGGCTCGACGCGGGCGGTCCCGCGGCAGGCGACACCGGCGCGCCGGCGTCAGCGCGGCATCAGGCGCTGGCTCGAGACGCGCTCGCTGCGCCTGTGCCGGCACTCGGCATGGCTTGATCGCGCCGGGAGTCCATTCGAGCGCCAATGCAGGTCGCCCCCGTGTGGCGACTCCTGCGACGCGCTATCGAGGGTCGTCCGACGCGCGGTGCAATTGATAGCGCGCCACGCTCTGCGCACCCGCGGAATCGCGCAGGATTCCCAGCACGTGCCCATCGCGAATCTCGATGACCTCGAGTGCGGCCGGAAGGGCGAGCGCGCCCAGTTCGACGCCGCTCCCATCAAAGGCGCGCCAGCGGCTCCAGTTTTCACCGTATTCCTCGAAGGTCCGCACCCATACTCGATCACTGTCATCGACCACCATCGCGTCGAGATACGGGAACTCCCGGATGTCGGGGAACTCATCGAATATCGGCGCGACAATGCGGCGTGTCTCTGGATTGACGATGCGCGCCAGGCGCTCGTCGAATGCTCGTCGGAGGTCGCCGGGTGCGACAGGAAGGCGCCGCAGGGCAATCGAGAACTGCCGGCGAAACGGTTCACTGCTGCGGAGCGATTCGCTGCTCTGGATGACGTGGACGACCGGCCGGTCGGTGTCCGCAACGTAGATGCCGCCGTCCCAAAGCGCAGCGACCGTGCGCGCGCCGAGCGGCAGATCGAGATAGTACGGCCCTTGGCGCGAATGGAAGTACTCGACGCCGGCGAACGTGCCCAGAGTCTGCTCGAGCAGCGAATCGGACCGGAAGCGGTAGAGTCGCGCCGGCTCGCGATGCAACCCACCGACAGCCGGAGACAGCCCGTCCCCGTCGCGGCGCAAGACCAGCTGTTCCGCCGTCCGGCAGCCTACGAGATTCGACTCTGCCTGCGACGCTGGCGTTTCGCCACGGTAGGTACCACGCGCGTCGAAGCGAACGAACTTCAACGCAAAGTCGACCGCCACGAGCGAGCCGTCGCGACAGCGTGACATCGCATGGAGAATCCGGAACTCGCCGGGCCCCGCCCCCTTTCCGCCAAGGCGTCGCAGCACGCGCCCCGCTGAATCGACGATCACAATCGTGCCCGAGCTGCCGTCGGCGATCGCAACGTGCGTCTCGCCGAGCATGGTGCCTCCAACAATCACTCCGGCGAGGTAATGTCCCGAGGACGAGTCATCACCGACCCGAACTCCTGGTGCGCTGTCCACGTACCAGGCATCACCCGGTCGGCGACCCGAACCGGCGGCCGCTTGCCCGCCATCCGTCGCACCGTTCCCACAAGCAGAGAGGGAAAAGTTGACGAGCAGGATGCCGAAGCAGCCCAACGGCACAAATCTGATGCTCACGATCGGCGTCGCGATCTGTCGGCTTGACGGAAGCCGTCTACTTGCCTACGCAAACGCACTTTCGACCATCATGCCCGTTGCACTTGAGGATCGGTTCTGCGACGCACGAGCACGTACCTGTGCAGGCACCCTGCGCGCACGCCTCGCTCGCCGTGAGCGCCAGCCGGGATCGCGCGCCATGGGCAGCCTCCACGCCGCCCCGTACCACCGATACTTGCAACGGCAGCAGGGTGAGCGATACGGGGAGAATGAAGATGAAGAATCGACGACTTCCGTTCATTCTGACCTCCGCTGGACGAACCGTCACCATTCCCACGGACACCGCCGATGTCAAGCTCAGGTGCGACCGCGAATGGGTACGCGCTCTGCTTCAAGCGCGCTGCGACATCGTGCGTCGGTGATACCCGGGCGCCGACCTCCTCTCCGAGCTGCAGCCGTCAATCGCGGCAAGCACGGCCGTGCCGCAGGGAGCGAGGATGTCGATGCCGTGGTACGCACGACGCTCGCCATCGCGCGCCACCCGGCCACGCACCGCACCGAGGCCACGGTCACCGTCCCTGCCGCGCCCGCCCATCACCCGCGACGCGGTCGTTCCGACTGCTTGTACATGTAGGCGCAGTCCTCCAGCCTCGCCCCGTTCGCGTCGCACACCGCAAACCGGGTCCCCTCGTACGCGCACGCCCCCGCATAACGACCGTCCTTCGTCACGGCGTAGAACGTCAGGTCGAAGTACGGACGACCGTCGGGGCCCAGCAGGCGCGACTCGGTCATCGCGATCACGCGCTCCATCACCTTCATGAGCGCGGCCTCCGGCTCCATCCCCTGGCGCATGAACTCCACCGCCAGGAACGCGCCGCACACCTTGATGTTCGCCTCCCCCCGCCCCGTGCTGCCAGCCGCGCCCACGGTGTTGTCACAGTACTGGCCGGCACCGATGATCGGGCTGTCCCCCACCCGGCCGGGAATCTTCCACGACATCCCGCTCGTGGTCGTGACGGAGCTGATGTCGCCGCTCGCGCTCACCGCGTTCATGTTGATGGTGCCGGTCGTGAACCGGATCCGGACGTCCTCATCGTGGTCCAGCCAGCTGTCGCCGGCGTTCAGCCTGGCCTTCCAGCGCAGCCAGTCCTGCCGGCTCTTCTCGGTGAGCAGCTGCCGCGTCTCGAACCCCATCGCGGTGGCAAAGCGCAGCGCGTCATCACCCACCAGCATGATGTGGTCGGTGTAGTCCATGATCGCCTTGGCCACCAGCGATGGCGTGGCGATGTCCTCGAGGCATCCCACCGCCCCCGCGCGCCGCGTTGGGCCGTGCATGCACGACGCGTCGAGCTGCACCACGCCGTCAGCGTTAGGCAGCCCGCCCAGCCCCACCGACTGGTCGTCCGGATCGAGCTCCTGGATGTTCACCCCGGCGATGATCGCATCGAGCGTATCGCCCCCCGCCGTGATCTGGTCGTACGCCACCTTCACCCCGCGGATCCCGTTCGCCGACGCGATCACGACCGGCAGGCCGGCGCGCACCGCGCCCCCCGACCCGGCGGCCGGCGCGGCGCCACCCAGCGGCACCGGCAGCGCGTCGAGCTGACGGGGGATGAATCCGGCCGCCGCCAGCGCGGCTGAGGTGGCGAGAAAGTCACGTCGGGTGGAAGACATGCGAGGTCCCTCGGGGGGTGGACGGTAGCGTCGCGGGTCGTTTCCGATTGTACCCCCCGGAACACCCGGCCGCGAGAGCCGATGCCATCAGCCGGCGAGCGCCAGCCGGCTCGCCTCGATCGCCTCCCGCACGAATCGCAGCGCCCGCATCCCCTGCGCGCGGGCATCGTCCCCGTCCAGCGCGTGCATCTCCTCGCGAGTCAGCACGGCACCCATCCAGCCGTCGGTGTGCCAG
>DASSBZ010000101.1:0-10997 GCA_035698205.1 Gemmatimonadaceae bacterium
CCGGAGTCGTGACGCGGATACGCACGCACATGCCGTCAAATCGAACGCGTTCGTAGAGCAGGTCGGGGCCCATGCCGTGCCGAAGTTGTGGTTCGGAACATATTGCGCATATGGTGGCAAGGAATCAAGCGGTCGAGCCCGGCTGTCACCGGCGGTCGTCCGGGTCGGGGTCGCCGAGCCGGTGAAAGACGTGGTCGTCGAGCACCCGCCCGTCGCGAAGGTGCTCGACGACGATCCGTTCGAGCAACGCCATCGTCACCCCGCCGTACCAGACCCCTTCGGGGTACACGGCCACGATCGGTCCGCCCTGACACACGCCCAGGCACGGGGTCTCGCTCCGCTTCACGCGACGGGGCCCGAACAGGAGGTCCTCGCGTTCGAGGAGGCGGGCAAGTTCGCTGTACAGCGCGCGCCCTCGCCGTTCCGGGGAGCAGAAGCTGCCCGTGCAGACGATCACGTGACGCGCATATGGCTCCATGGCCGGCGCGAGGCGGTCGAGTGGAATGGTCATCGGAAGAACGCCATCACGATCTCCATCACGATGAGGAGCACGATGGTGAGCTCGAGCAGCTCGGCGCGCCCCGCCTGCGAATCGGCGTTGAGCATGCCGTACGTATCGCGGATGATCGTGAGCTTGCGATCGATACCGCCGCGCCAGACGCGCCCGCGGAAGATCTCCAGCGCCGCGGAGTACACGCGCGCCAGGTACACGTCGTCGGTGACCTTGAGCGCGTTCTCCACGCGCTCCACCAGTTCGGTGGATTCGGCCACCAGCGACTGCAGGTCCGCGAGCAGCGGCGCGAACCGTCGTGTGAGGAGCACGCGCGACTGTGTGCGCAGCGCGGCCACACGCGTATACATGCGCGGCAGCTCGGCATCCAGCAGCGCGTCGTAATAGCGCAACTCGAGCAACTGAGCGTTCGCGAACTCGAGGACGAACATCACGTCGGTATCGCCATCGGACGGATCGACGATCAGCGCGTTCTCCCACGTGAGGATCGCGAGATCGTCCGTGTAGTAGGTGAAGCGGTGCGGCAGCAGCTCGCGCCGCGCCTCGGCGCTCAGCGGACGCGACTCATTGAGCAGCAGCGGTGCGACGTCCAACCGAACGAGCTCGCTGGCGAGCAGGCGCCGCCCGGATTCGTCGAGCACCTCCCCCGTGCGATATACCACGTACTCCTCGCTCACCGGCGCGAGCGCCGGCCGCTCGACGGCGTCGCCCATGCGATCGCGCAGCAGTTGCAGGTGCCGTTCGCACAGCTCCGGGATATCGACGCTGGACTCCACGACCATGCCGAACTCGCCGAACTCGTCCCACGTGAGTTCGCCGGGGGCCGCGATGCGCGCGCGGACGGAGACCACGCCGAAGTCGAAGATGCGCGCCGACACCTCGGCGGTGAGCGCGCGCTCGCCGATGACGACCGGCTCCTGCGCGAGCAGCACCGTGATGGGCGGGTTGGCGATCTGGATCGCCTGCGCCTCGCGCCGCAGCGGGCGCACGCGCTCGGGCGCGCTGGCGCGAAGCCGTTCGAGCGCCCGGCCGAGATCGATCTCGAAGCCCACGTCATAGAGCCGGTAGACGACCGCCGAGCCGCGCAGACGCAGCGGGGCCGCGAGGTCGGCGTCCGCTTCGGGGTCGCGCATGTCGGCGGTCATCGGTCGCGGGGGCGTGGCATGCGCGAAAGCTACCGGCGGCGGGGACGACGGGCGACGGCAGGGCGTCGGTTATCCTTCGAGCATGGCGACGCCGGAGCAGTTCTTCGAGATCGACATGCGCGTGGGCACGGTGCGCCGCGCCGAGCCGTTTCCCGAGGCGCGCAAGCCATCGATCCGCATGTGGATCGACTTCGGGGCGGAGCTCGGCGTGAAGCAGTCCAGCGCCCAGCTCACGTTGCACTACACCCCCGAATCGCTGGTCGGTCGGCGCGTCGTGGCCGCCGTGAACCTTGGCGTGCGACGCATTGCCGGCTTCGAGAGCCAGGTGCTCGTCCTCGGCGCCTGCCCCGAGCCGCACGACGTGGTGCTGCTCGCCGTCGATCAACCGGTCCCCGACGGGACTCGCATCGCCTGAACCATCGATCGCCTTCAACCCGACAAGCCATCATGTCCACCGACCTTTCCTCCATGCCGGAAATAGCAGCGAAGGGGTACGCTCACCCCGACCGACTCGTCAGCACCGACTGGCTGGCCGCCAACCTCGACGATCCGTCGCTCCGGATCCTCGAATGCGATGAGGACGTGCTGCTCTTCGACACCGGACACATCCCGGGCGCGCAGAAGCTGGATTGGCACATCGACCTCAACGATCCGGTCATGCGCGACTACGTGGATCGCGAGCACTTCCAGGGGCTGCTGCGCGAGCGCGGCATCGATGACCGCACCACCGTGGTGTTCTACGGCGACAGGAACAACTGGTGGGCGTGCTACGCGTTCTGGGTGTTCCAGCTCTTCGGCTTCACGAACACGCGCGTGCTCGATGGCGGCCGGATGAAGTGGGAGACGGAGGGGCGGAAGATGGTCACCGAGGTGCCGTCCTTCCCGGCATCCACGTACACGGCGCCCGAGCGCAACGATGCCCCCCTTCGTGCGTTCAAGGACGACGCGCTTGCGCACATGCGCGCGCGGCTGCCGCTGATCGACGTGCGATCCCCCGACGAGTTCACGGGCGCGAAGACGCACATGCCGGAGTATCCGCAGGAGGGGGTGCTGCGCGGCGGTCACATTCCCGGCGCGCGCAATGTGCCGTGGAGCCGCGCCGCGAACAGCGATGGCACGTTCAAGTCGGCCGATGAACTGCGCGCGATCTACGAGCGGGAGCAGGGACTCAAGCCGTCCGACGACGTGGTGGCGTACTGCCGAATCGGCGAGCGTTCGGCGCACACCTGGTTCGTGCTCACCTGGCTGCTCGGCTACCAGCGCGTTCGCAACTACGACGGCAGCTGGACCGAGTGGGGGAACAGCGTGCGTGTTCCCATCGAGGTGGGGACGGGAGCGAATGCCTCATGAGTGCTGACGATACGGGCACGAAGCCGGCGGCCACACGACAGAACCATGTGAAGGCCACGTGGCTCGGTGAGCACCGGTTCGACTCGGGGCGGCCAGACGGACCGAAGGCGCGGATCGATGCCTCTGGCCGCGAGGGGCAGTCGCCGGTGGACACGCTGCTCAGCGCGCTGGCCACGTGCACCGCGGTGGACGTGGTGGACATCCTCGCCAAGCGCCGCACCCCGCTGGCGTCGCTCGACGTGGAGGTGACGGGCGACCGCTCCGACGGCGTCCCGGCGCGCCTCACGCGCATACACCTCACCTACCGGATCACCGGTGCGGATATAGAACAGGTTCACGCCGACCGCGCCGCGGAGCTCGCGGTGACGAAGTACTGCTCGGTACGCGATTCGCTGGATCCCGCTATGCCGGTGACGTGGAGCGTGGAGATCCTGCCGACGGCGTGAATGCCTCATGATCGTGCGTGTGCCCGAGCGGCGTGTCGGACAGCTCGCCGCTCTTCTGCAGCGCACGCCGGAAGAGGATGGGGCCCACGACCTGGTTGATGGCGATCATCGCGAGAAAGAGCGTCTGCAGGTCCTCGCCACGTTGCGGGTAGACCGAGGATACGATCGCGGCCAGCCCGATCGCCACACCCGCCTGCGACAGTAATCCCATCCACACATAACGCCGCTCGGGCTCGGCGGTGCCGGCCCACGTGGCGCCGATGCGCGTGCCGCCCCAGATCGACGCCGCGCGCACGAGACACAGCGGGATCACGAGCAGCCACATGTCCACCACGGCATCGGGCTGAATGGCCGCCCCGGCCAGTGCGAAGAAGACGACGAACACCGGAGCCGCGGCGCGCTCCATGGAATGGCGCAGCTTCTCCCCCTTGCCGCCGGCGGCCGCCTCCGCCACGAAACCGGCGACGAGCAGCATGAGCAGCCGCTCCACATGCAGCAGCCCCGCGATCTCGGCCGCGAAGTACGCGACGATCAACGCGAAGATGAACAGTTGATGCTCGAAGAAGCGCAGATACATCGCGATCAACCCGCCCAGCACCGCACCGACCAGCACGGCGCCAACCACTTCCCAGACAATCGTCAGCAGTGCGACCGCCTCGGCCCCCGACGTGGGAGCCGGCACGAGGATACGGGTCATCGCCAGCGTCAGGCTGAACAGCACGACCACCGCCACGTCAGCGACGAGCACGACCCCCAGCGTGGTGCGCGCCACCGGTCCGCGGGCCCCCGTCTCCGACAGCATGGCCATCGTCACCGCCGGCGAGTGCACGATCGCCACCGACCCGAACAGCACGGCGAACACGACAACCTCACGCATGGGTGCATTGGCCAGCGACGGCACGAAGCTGTGCATGGCCATCAGCGTCAGCGTCAGCGCCAGGAACGTCAGTCCGAGTTCCGCGCCAAGCAGCTTCAGGATCACGACGCCACGGTCGCGCAACTCCTTCCACTGCAGTTCGGCACCGGCGAGAAACGCAATGAGCGCCACGGCCAGCTCGCTCACAGGCTCGAGGAAGTCCACCACATCCACCGGGACCGTTCCCAGCACCGCTGGACCGAACACGAAACCGGCGGCGAGATAGCCGACGAGCTTGGGCAACCGCGCGGATCCGGCCAGCTCTCCGACCGTGTAGGCCGCGAGGATCAGGAATCCGAAGATCGGCAGGGCAAGCGTCTCGGGGCGGCGCGCACCGAGCGGAAAGACGAGTTGCAAGCCCGCGTACAGGAGGACCAGAATGACGGCGCGTCGCATCAGTCGCTGCTCCCGCGTACGACCGGTTGCTCATCCGTAGTGGCGCTCGACCCGTCCGGCGGCGGCAGCTCCGCCGATGGTCGGAGCTCTTCGCGCAGGTAGCGCCCGGCAATGGGAATTCGCTTCAGCGGTTCGAGCAGCGGTTCCGTGACCGAGCTGACCAGGCGCAGCGCGGCGAACTCGGTGAGGAGCACGGAGAGTGCGGCCGCCGAAAATACGATGTAGCCAAACCGCGGCTCGGCGTGCTCCACGTAGTCCAGCGAGAGCGCGATCGCCAGCGCGCCCTGCCCCATCAGCGCTCTCCCCCAGTGTGGACCGAGCATCGGCATCGCACCGTTCCAGCGCGTGACCAGCCGTGCGGCGCCGATCTTCGCCATGGCGCGCCATCCCAGGAATACGAGCACCGGGATGAACCACACCGGCTGCCTCGGCGGCTGCCACATGGCGCCGGCAAATACGAGCAGCACGAAATACAATGGGCGCTCGGCGTGTTTCACCACGTTCTCGACGCGTTCCCGGTTGCCCGAGGTGTTCACGAGAATGAAGCCGACGATCATCGCGGAGAGAATCGGTGAGAGCCGCAGGTACGCCGCCGTGCCGCTCGCCAGGATCACCGCCCCCGCCACCGAGATGACCAGGCGATCGGGGTTCTTCTCGTTGCCGAGGAACAGGTGGAAGAGCGCGCCACCCACGATGCCGATGCCGACCGCGATCACCGCCCACTCGGTGACGGTCGGCGTCCGGAAGGTGGCGAACACCGGTGGACGCAGGAAGCAAAGCAGCAGCCCGAACGCCGAGATGGCGACCAGGTTGTTGACGTTGGTCGCGAGCTCCAGTTGATGCAGCACTGCGCCCTTGCTGCGCATCAGCGACGCCATCGCCTGGACCCCCGCGGGGGTGACCGAGGCGGCGATGGCGCCGAGCGCGATCCCGGGTCCGAGCGCCACACGGGTGGGCAGCGCGTAGAAGGCGCTGAACAGCCAGGTCATGACCCCGGCGACGAGGGCGAGCGTCAGCAGCGACTCGCCGAATGCAATGCGCCACGACTGCCCCGGCACCTTGATGAGTTGCGGCAGGTGGAACTGCATTCCCACGAGCACCCCCACCCAACCGAGGGTGAGCGTGGTGAGCGGCGCGAATCCCTGCAGCACCTGCTGGTCGAAGATCCCCGAGACCTGCGGCCCGAGCAGGTAGCCGAGCACGAGATATTCGGCGCCGGAAACGATCTTGTACCGCTTCGCCACCCAGTCGTAAAGGACGTGGGTCGCGAGGTACGCGAGCGCGATGACGAGTACGAGTACGAGGGTGGCGGTCACTGCCGGGGAGTTTGCAGGGCCGGCACCCCGTCGGGAAGGGGCCGCACCGATCCCCGTGGAGCAAAGGCTGTCGCCGCGGTCAGCGCCCGCGGTGCAGCGCGATCAGCGCACGTGCTTGAACATGAGGTCCACGAGCTCGTCGTACATCGCTTCGGCCTCGTCGCCACCCGCACGCATGGACGATGATGCGCAGTGCTTGAGATGGTTGCGCATCAGTTCGCGCCCCACGGCGCGCAGCGCCTCGTGCACCGACGATACCTGGGTGAGTATGTCGGCGCAGTAGCGGTCCTCGTCCACCATCTTCTGCAGGCCGCGCACCTGCCCCTCGATGCGCCGCAGCCGCTGCACGTTGCGACGCTTGATGTCGGGGTCCACCGCCACCGCCTGACGCGGCGCGCGCTCACCGTCGTGCGACACGCCACAGCCGCAGGTTGTCCGTTTCATGTCATGCCCTCCGCAGCCTGAGGCTGTTGCCCACGACGCTCACGCTGCTGAACGCCATGGCCGCGCTCGCGAGGATGGGGCTCAGCAGGATGCCGAACGCCGGATAGAGCACACCGGCCGCCACGGGAATGCCGATCACGTTGTAGATGAACGCCCAGAAGAGATTCTGCTTCGTGGTACGCAGCGTCCGGCGCGAGAGCGCGATGGCGTCGACCACGCCGCGCAGGTCACCCCGCATGAGCGCGATGTCGCTGGCCTCGATCGCGATATCGGTGCCGGTGCCGATGGCAACGCCCACATCGGCAGCGGCCAGCGCCGGGGCGTCGTTGATGCCGTCGCCCACCATGGCCACCACCCTGCCTGACGACTGCAGCCGGCGCACATGGTCGACCTTCCCCGACGGAAGTACCCCGGCCACCACCTCGTCGATGCCCGCCTCGCGCGCGATCGCGCGCGCGGTGCGTTCCACGTCGCCGGTCACCATCACGACGGCGAGTCCGAGCGCGCGCAGGTCGGCAACCGCCTGACGAGTCGAGCCCCGGATGGGATCGGCAATCGCGATCACCGCCGCCAGTGCGCCGTCGATGGCCACATACACGGGCGTGCGCCCGAGGTCGGCCATCCGCGCCGCAGCGTCGGCAAGCGGGGCGATCTCGATGGCGTGGCCGGCGAGCAGCGCGGCGTTGCCGACGACGATCGATCTCCCCGCTACCGTACCTGTTGCGCCGAGCCCGGTATGCGACGCGAATTCGACGACGTCCGCGCGCGGCAGCGCCAGCGCCCTGGCGTGCGACACGATGGCCTCCGCGAGCGGATGCTCCGACAGCGCCTCGATCGACGCAACCGCGGCGAGAATTTCGTGCTCCGCGGGCGCACCATCCGCGCGCACCACGTCGATCACGGCGGGGCGTCCCTCGGTCACCGTGCCGGTCTTGTCCAGCACCACCGTCTGCACCGAGCCGGCACGCTGCAGCGCCTCGCCCCCCTTGATGAGGATCCCCTTGGAGGCGCCGCGACCGGTGGCGACCATGACGGCGGTGGGAACGGCCAGCCCCATGGCGCATGGGCAGGCGATGATCAGCACCGCCACCGCGGCGGCGAAGGCGCGCACGAACGGCGCATCGGTGGCCACGAGCGACCAGACGGTGAATGTCACGATCGAGAGCGCGATCACCACCGGCACGAAGACGCCGCTGATGCGATCGGCGAGCGCCTGGATGGGCGCGCGCGAACCCTGGGCATGGCGCATGAGCTCCACGATGCGCGCGAGCACGCTGTCGGCGCCGAGCGTGGTGGCGCGCATTTGAAAGGCGCCCGTACCGTTGATCGTACCGCCGATCACGCCGGCTCCGGCGCGCTTCTCCACCGGCATCGACTCGCCGGTGAGCATCGATTCGTCGACGCTGCTGCTCCCCGAGACGAGTTCACCGTCCACCGGCACGCGCTCACCGGGACGCACGACGATCAGCTCGCCGTTGCGCACCAATTCCACCGGCACATCCACTTCGACCCCGTCGCGAATCACTCGCGCGACCGGCGGCTGGAGCGCGGCAAGCGCGCGCAGCGCATCGGACGTCTGCCGTTTCGCGCGCGCTTCGAGCGCATTGCCGACGAGGATGAAGGCGATGATGAGAATCACCGCCTCGTAGTAGACGTCGGCCGGCACACCGCGCGACTCGAAGAAGCCGGGCGCCACGGTAGCGAGCAGTGAATACAGAAACGCCGCGCCCGTACCGACGGCGATGAGCGTGTTCATGTCCGCCGAGCGATGGCGGAAGGCTGACCAGGCGCGCACGTAGAAGTGTCGCCCCGCCCAGAGCATGACCACCAGCGTCAGGGCGAGCAGCCCCCAGGAGAGCACCGGCCGAGGTACGGCATAAAGCCAGGGCGCAACGGAATGGAGCGCGGGGGTGAGGGCCGTCATGACCCAGCGCATGAACGGATCGGCGACGGTGCCCGCACCGGCCAGCGCGTGCTCGCTCACCATGAGTGGCATGGACGCAACCATGGCGACGGCGCCGGCGGCGAGGGCAAACACCGCCTTCGCGCGCAGCGATCGGAACTCCTCGCGCTGGGCGCGGTCCTGCTCGTCCTGTTCGGCCACGGCATCGCGGTCGGCGCCGGCGGCGGGGAGCTCGGCGTCGTAGCCGGTGTGACGAATGCGCTCGACCAGCGTGAGCGGCGAGGTGGCGGCCGGATTGAAGGTGACCGTCGCCGTGTTGGTCATGAGGTTGACCGTGGCGTCGGTGACCCCCGGCGAACGCTGAAGTGAGCGCTGGACACGCGCCTGGCAGGCGGCGCATGTCATGCCGCCGACCGGGATACGGATCGTCTCGTCGGCCGCGCTGTCCGGCGATGCGCTCGGCGGCGTCGCGTCCGGCGTCACGGGGCTCGCCATGCCGGTGGTCATGCTGCCGGCGCTGCCTCGGCGCGATAGCCGGCATCGTCGACCGCGTCGAGCACATCGGCCCTCGAGACGCGCGACGGGTCGAACTCGAGGGTCGCAGCGCCGATGGTAAGCGATTCGATGCGCACGCTCTCGAGCCCGCGCAGCGCCTGGTCGACGGCGGCGACGCAGTGTCCGCAGCTCATGCCTTCGATGGTGAGGGAGAGGCGCTCCATGGAATCCTCCGTCGGATGCTTGTGGGTGGGGGGCTGTCTCTACGCCGGAATCTATATACCCCCCTCCCCTATGTCAAACCCGTCGCAGCGCCCCCTGCGCGCCGGTGCTGCCTTTCATCCGTGCCGTGCCGGGCCCATACTATCTCATCCATATCCTCACATCCCGTACCGAGTCAGCATGGACGACATCCGGCCGCGTCTCGAGAAGGCGCTGGGCGATGCGTACGACTTCAAGCGCGAACTGGGTGGCGGCGGCATGTCGCGCACCTATCTGGCGATCGAGACCGCCCTGCAGCGAAGCGTCGTCATCAAGGTGCTGGCGCCAGAGCTGCTGGCGGGGATGTCGGTCGAGCGGTTCCGCCGGGAGATCCTGCTGGCGGCCCAGCTCCAGCACCCGCACGTGGTACCGGTGCTGGCCGCCGGCGAGGTCGACGGCGTGCCGTGGTTCTCCATGCCGTACATCGACGGAGACTCGCTCAGGGACCGGCTTGCGCGTGGCGCGGTGGGGATTTCCGAGGCGGTGGCGATCCTGCGCGATGTGGCGCGCGCCCTGGCGTTCGCGCACGCACGCGGGGTGGTCCATCGCGACATCAAGCCGGACAACGTGCTCCTGTCGGGGCGAAGCGCGACGGTCACCGACTTCGGGATCGCCAAGGCGCTCAACGCGGCGCGCGGTGGGGACGGTCACGCCGGGGAGCGGCTGACGCAGATCGGCACCTCGATGGGGACCCCCACGTACATGGCGCCCGAGCAGGCGGCGGGCGATCCGGATACCGATCATCGCGCGGATCTCTACGCATTCGGCGTGATGGCGTTCGAGGTGCTTGCCGGGCGGCCGCCCTTCCAGGGGGCGACCCCCACGAAGCTGCTCGCCGCGCAGATGAGCGAGACGCCACCAGACCTCGCGCAGCTTCGCCCGGACTGCCCGCCTACGCTCGCGGCGCTGGTCATGCGCTGCCTGGAGAAGGAGCCCGAGGCGCGGCCGCAGGAGGCGCGTGAGCTGGAGGAGGTGCTCGACTCGATCACCTCGAGCGGCACAGGCGTCGTTGTCCCGGAGATTCTGCGTGGAGGGCAGATCCCGATCGGGCGCGCCGTGGCGCTGTGGGCCGCCGCGGCGGCCATCGTGATCCTCACGGCGTGGGCGGCGCGCGAGGTGATCGGCCTCCCCGACTGGGTGCTCCCCGGTGCGGTGGGCCTGATGCTCGCCGGGCTCCCCGTGCTGCTCTTCACCGCGTACGTGCAGCGCACCACGCACCGCACCTTCACCGCAACGCCCAGCCGCACGCCGCCGCCCATGGGGACCATGGCGACGATCGCGATGAAGGCGAGCCCGCACCTCTCCTGGCGGCGAACATGGTTGGGCGGCGCGATTGTCGTCGGCGCGTTTGCCATGCTGGTGATCGGGTTCATGGTCATGCGCGCGATGGGAATCGGTCCCATGGCATCGCTCAAGGGGCAGGGTGCGTTCGGTGATCGCGAACGGATCATGGTTGCCGACTTCCGATCGCCGGCCGGTGATTCAACGCTCGGCGCCACGATCGCCGAGGCGCTCCGCACGGATCTCGCCCAGTCGGAGTCGCTCGACATTCTCAGCCGCTCCGCGATCCGGGGCGCGCTGACGCTCATGCAGCGTTCCCCCGACGAGGGCGTCCCCTTCCCGCTGGCGCGCGAGATCGCGACCCGTGAGGGGGCGAAGGCCGTGCTCGACGGCGGCATCGCAAGGATCGGCGAGAGCTACGTGATCACGGCGCGCCTCGCGTCGGCGGCGGATGGCACCGACCTGGCGACCTTTCGCGAGGAAGCCGCCAGCGAGAACGAGCTGCTGACCGCCCTGGGACGGCTCACCAAGGC
>DASSBZ010000102.1:0-2031 GCA_035698205.1 Gemmatimonadaceae bacterium
GCGGCATGTCCGGCGTACGCACGCCTCACACGGGTGAGAGATGATTGGCGAGCGTTTGGGCGACGCGGCCGTAGGTGGTCATGGTCGAGATCTCCTGATTGGCGAACCGCACGCCGAACCGTGACTCGATCTGCGAGATCAACATGAGGTGATTGAGCGATGTCCAGGTGCCGCAGCTATCCTGATCCATCTCCGAGTGCACCTGCGACGCCGACAGGTTCATCACTTGGGCGAACAGGCCTCGCAGGTCCTCTTCCATGTAGTCCGTCGTCATGCCGGTACTCCTCGCGGAACCGCCGTGATTCCGCTGTCGTTGTGAGTGGTGCGCGTTCCATCGGTGATCCAGTCCGGCCACGCCGGTCCCCCGTCGTCCAACGTCCGAACGAACAGGCCGTCGTCCCGGCGCGTGAAGCCATGCGCGGGAAGCAGCTCGCTGGCTGGCGCGTTGCGCCCGCTGTCGATGAACTCGGCGGTCAGCTCGTGTGCCCCCGCACGCCGGGCATCACGCGCGATCGCGGCCAGCAGCGCCGACTCCACCGACTTGCCGATCACGCGACAGCTCATCAGGAAGGAATCGAGGTGCCACCGCTCCGGCCCGGCGACCGCGATGGCGACGCCGGTGAGACCGAAGTCTCCGAACCGGTCGGTGACGCGCATGGTGTACACCCGCCAGGAGCCCGAGGCGATATGGCGTCGCAGCGTCGTCGCGTCGTGGCGGCGGGTGGTGAGGTTGAACTGGTTCGTCTTGGCGAGGAGCTGGGCGACGCGCTCGATCGAGGTCGACGTGACGGGCTCGATCTGCACGCGAAGCTGGAGTGCCCGCAGAAAGTCTTCCTGGCTGTGGACCTCGAGGCTGAGCCGCTTGCGCTCCCGCTCCTCGTGATACTGCTGCGTGCGGCGCGCATCCTCCGCCGTGTGCCGCAGCACGGTGAGCGACGGGAGCGTGGGGAGCCACGCGGCGTACCACGAGGGATCGGCCGGCGGGTCGGGCACCACCACCTCGGGAAGCTGCTGGCGCACCCATGCCCGCTCGTGCGGGCTGTCGTCGATGAAGAGCATGTGCGCGAGCCCGATGTTCAGCTCGCTCGCCAGCTCCGCCAGGTTGGTCGCCTTGTCGCGCCAGTTGATGCGGTGGGCCGCAACATGCTGCTCGCGGACGAGGCAATCCGGGTGCTCGCGCAGCACGTGCAGCGCCTCCCCCTCGTTGTTCTTGCTGCACACGGCCAGGAGGATGCCGAGCTGGTTCAGCTCCAGCAGCTGCCGTTGAAAGTCGAGGAACTCCCGGCCCGGCCGTTGCGGCCCGATCGCGATCCCCTCCGCGCCGAGCTCTCCGAGCACGCCGCCCCAGAGCGTGTTGTCGAGGTCGAGCACGATGCACTTGGTCGTCTGCCCCACGGCGGCCGCGGCGATGCCGGCATACCGACGCGCCACCTCGGCCATGAGTGCGTCGGACCAGCTCACGTGCCCCATGTAGTGCGTACGGTAGTTGAAGGCGTGCGCGCGTCCGAGTTGCGACACGACATCCGAGAGCGGGAACAGGTAGCTGCCCTCGTGCCGGCCGAGCTCTGACTGCAGCAGATCGTTGGCGTGGGCGAGCAGCTGTGTGGCGGATCGATTGGACCGGAAGGCGAACGTGCCGGTGACGTCCTGCCGCATCGCGACGAGATCGTTCATCA
The DNA here is from genome assembly GCA_035698205.1 of Gemmatimonadaceae bacterium. Classification (GTDB taxonomy): domain Bacteria; phylum Gemmatimonadota; class Gemmatimonadetes; order Gemmatimonadales; family Gemmatimonadaceae; genus DASSBZ01. The sequence goes on from DASSBZ010000102.1 coordinate 1,677, forward strand.
CGACGATGCCGGACCCCGCCGAGCGGAACGCGCTGAGCGCATCGCAGACCGGGTGGACCAGCTCCGCCGCCAGCGTGCTCGCATCGGGCGGCTCCCCACTGGCCCAGCGCATGTCCGAGAGTACGTCGTCATCGAGCAGCACGAAGGTGACCTGCGGCGCATGGCGGTACAGTCCCGAGTCCCGGTTCAACAGCTCGAGCATGTACTGGGCGTAGGGTGCCACGTAGGGCTCCAGCCACAGGCCGGCGCGCGCTCCCTCGATACGGAGAAAGGGGACGAACGGCTCGACGGTGAAGGAGCCGAGCAGCGCAACGCGCACGCGCAACGCCTCCGGCACAATACCGGCACCGAGTAC
>DASSBZ010000103.1:0-14475 GCA_035698205.1 Gemmatimonadaceae bacterium
CGCGTGGGGGGGTGGGAGGGGGACCCGCGTGCAGTGGCACGTCCGCTTCTGAGCGCTGTGCACCAGCGCCCCTGACGCACAACGCCCCGCGGCTCGATTGAGCGGCGGGGCGTTGCTGCCTTCGACAACACACGGTCCCGAGAAACCGGACCCGGTGGACTACTCGTCGTAGCGGGAATGCCCCGGGTGGGGGCGCTCCTCATCCTCGTCGTCGTACTCGTCGTCGAGGTCGACGAGATCGTCGTCGTCATCGTCGTCGTCATCGTCGTCGTCGACATCATCCTCGTCATCGAGGTCCTCGTCATCATCGTCGAGGTCGTCCTCGTCGTCGTCGTCGTCGTCGAGATCGTCGTCATCGTCGTCGAGGTCGTCCTCGTCGAGATCGTCGTCGTCGTCGTCGTCGTCGAGATCGTCGTCCAGAGCCTCGTCGTCGAGGTCGTCGTCGTCGGTGCCGCGCGGGGACATCGCGATCGCGTCACGCCACAGCTCGAGCGCGCCCGTCGACTCGAACAGGTCCAGCATTGGTGCGTTCTCCATGGTGATGGTGGTCAGAGCGATGCGCGTTCCCGTTCACGCTTCGCTTCCCGCGACAACTTCCTTCGATCATTGGCACCCAGGAAGCGCTTGCGCAGACGAATCGCCTGGGGTGTCACCTCGATCAATTCGTCGTCCTCGATATACTCCAGCGCGCCTTCCAGCGTCAACTCCCGCGGTGGTTCGAGCTGCACATTCTCGTCGGTGGACTTCGTCCGCATGTTCGTCAGCTTCTTCTCCTTGGCCGGGTTGACGTCCATGTCGCCCGGTCGTGAATTCTCGCCGACGATCATCCCTTCGTAAACCGCGTCGCCCGGTTTCACGAACAGGGTGGCCCGCTCCTGCAGGTTGCCCAGGGCGAACGCAATGACCGTACCGCCCTCCATGGACACGAGTGTGCCCCGGCTCCGCCCGGCCAGCGGCCCGGCCCACGGACCGTAGTCCAGAAACCGGTGATGGATGATGCCGGTTCCCCGCGTGTCTGTCAGGAATTCGCTCCGATATCCGAACAGGCCGCGGGCGGGAATCCGGTAGAGGAGACGCACCATCCCCTGCCCGGGATTCTTCATCTCCAGCATCTCGCCGCGCCGTGGTCCGACCTTTTCGATGACCGCACCCAGGTGCTCCTCGGGCACGTCGATCATGAGCTCCTCGTACGGCTCGAGCCGCTGGCCGTCGGCGCCACGACGCACGATCACCCGCGGGCGCGACACCTGGAACTCGTACCCCTCGCGCCGCATCGTCTCCATCAGGATCGTGAGGTGCAACTCACCGCGCCCCGAAACGGTCCACGTGTCCGTCGAGTCCGTATCCTCCACCCGGAGCGCCACGTTGCGCTCGAGCTCCCGGAACAGCCGTTCGCGCAACTGGCGCGAGGTGACGTACTTGCCGTCACGGCCGGCGAAGGGGGAGTTGTTGACGACGAAGTCGACCGAGATCGTCGGCTCCTCCACGGCAATCCCCTCGAGCCGCTCGGGGTGCTCGATGTCGGTGATCGTGAGGCCGATCTCGACCCCTTCGAGCCCCGCCATGGACACGATCTCTCCCGCCGATGCCTCGGACACTTCCACGCGCTCGAGGCCGTCGAACGAATACAGCTTCGTGACACGCGACTGCTCGGTGGGCTGCGACGGATCGAGCGGGAGCAGGGCGACGCTGTCGCCCACGTGGACCGTTCCCCGTTCGATACGGCCGATCGCCAGCCTCCCCAGGTACGGCGAATGATCGATGGTGGAGACGAGCATCTGGAACGGTGAGCCGCCATCGTGCGGCGGCGGCGGCACGTGGGCGACGATGGTCTCGAACAGCGGCGCGAGATCCACCGCCGGCACGTCGAGGTCCATCGTGGCCACGCCATCGCGCGCCGACGCGTACACCACCGGGGCATCGAGCTGTGCGCTGTCGGCCTCGAGTTCGATGAACAGGTCGAGGACCTCGTCGTGCACACGCATGGGATCGGCGCCCGGGCGATCGATCTTGTTGATGACCACGATGGGGGTGCGCCCCAGCTCAAGCGCTTTTCTGAGCACGAATCGCGTCTGCGGCATCGGGCCGTCGAATGCATCGACCACCAGCAGGACGCCGTCGACCATGCGCAGGATCCGCTCGACTTCGCCCCCGAAGTCGGAGTGGCCGGGCGTGTCGACGATGTTGATCTTCGTGCCGTGCCAGCGCACCGCGGTGTTCTTGGCGAGGATCGTGATGCCGCGCTCGCGCTCCAGCGGGTTGGAGTCCATCACGCGCTCCTGCACCACCTGATTCTCGCGAAATGCTCCAGCCTGGCGCAGCATCTTGTCGACCAGGGTGGTCTTTCCGTGATCCACGTGCGCGATGATGGCGATGTTACGAATCGGCATAGCCTTTAAGTATGCCAAAGTCCGGGTTTCCAGACAACCCTTGCCCTTCCCGGGACTTTGTCACACGTTGTGGGCATAATCGATACCCTCTCGACGGAGGTGCGTGATGGAACGTCTCCAGGGACCGTCGGAGCCTGATTACCCGCGCGGGCGCGGGTACGGCCATGACTACATGCGAGGAGGGGAAGTCCTCGGTGGGTATGGCTACAGCGCCCGTGACGAGTACAGCAGGAACCGCGGCGAACGCCCGCTCGACGCCGACAGCGCCGATTCGGCTGAACCGCTACCCGACGACCCGGCCGGCTGATCCACTCTGCCGCACGGCCCGACTGTTCCCTGTCAGACAACGAGGCGCCGGAGCTCTGCTCCGGCGCCTCGTTCCGTCATCCGACCGCCCCCCACCGTGCGACGATCAGCGGCGAGCCGTCCCGTAGCCGGGACGCGGCATCGGTGTCTTCACGTTGAGACCGGTCTCCTGCCCGCGCTGCGGCGTGGGCGCGGCCCCCGACTCGGCGTCCAGGAACGACGTGTCGTGGCCGCGCGCTCGCAACTGGGCCGCAAACCCCACCTTGTCGGCAGCCTTCGTGTACGCCTCGCGCCCTTCGACCACGTTGGTATCCACCAGCTCGATCAGCGCATCGTTCAGCGTGATCATGCCGGACTTGCGCCCCGTCTGCATGGCCGACGTGATCTGGAACGTCTTCGCCTCGCGGATCAGGTTGGAGATGGCCGGCGTCGACAGCAGGATCTCCCGCGCCGCCACTCGCCCGCCACCGACCTTCTTGCACAGCACCTGCGAGATCACGCCCTTCAGTGACTCGGACAGCATCACGCGGATCTGCTCCTGCCGGTCGGGCGGGAACTGGTCGATCAGTCGGTCGATCGTGCTCGCGGCCGTCGTCGTGTGCAGCGTCGCGAACACCAGGTGACCCGTCTCCGCCGTCTCGATCGCGATCGAGGCGGTCTCCAGGTCGCGCAGCTCACCGACGAGCACGATGTCGGGATCCTCGCGCAGCGCCGCCCGCAGCGCGTGCTTGAACGATGTCGTGTGCAGCCCCACCTGCCGCTGCGTGATCACGCACGACTTGTTCTCGTGCACGAACTCGATCGGGTCCTCGATGGTGATCACATGATCGCTGCGCGACCGGTTCACGAGGTCGATCAGCGCGCACAGCGTGGTCGACTTGCCGGAGCCCGTGGGCCCGGTCACCAGCACGAGCCCCTTCGTGAGCTGGCACAGCGCCTGGACTTCCGCGGAGATCGCCATCTCCTCCACCGACACGACCTTCGCGGGAATCACCCGGAACACCGCGGCCGCGCCCTTGCGATCGCGCAGCGCGTTCGCGCGGAAGCGGGCGACTCCGGCGATCTCGTACGCGAAGTCGCTGTCGCTCATCGTCGCGTACTCCTCGAGATTGCGTGCCGGAAAGATCGCCTCGAGCATCTTCTCGATGGCCTCGCTGTCCAGCTCCGGCTCTCCTTCAACGCGCACCATCTCGCCATGCAGGCGGATGATCGGCGGCTCGCCGGCACGCAGGTGCAGGTCGGATGCTCCCCTGCTCGAGAGCATGGTGAGCAGCGCATCGATGTGGGCACGCGAGGCGTCGTCGATGCGCGGGGTGGCATCGGTGACCTTGGCGCTGGCGGCGGTGCCCGCCCCGTTCGTCGCGATGTCGGCATCGACGATGAGCGTCACGTGCCAGCCGGTTGACTCGGGGACGGCACGGGCCCGGAACGCCCCGTCGCCATTCTTGTACGGAAACTCGGCCGGTGTCCCCGCCTCGAGCTGCTGCCAGACATCCGCCGGTGCGATCTCGCGCACCAGCGCCTGGAGCTGCGCGGCGGCCAGCGGCTGCCGCGTCATGGGCTGCGTGGTGCCATCGCGGCGCAGCACCGCGGGCTCGTTGTCCGCGAGCTGGAGCGACGCGTTGGGGTGCGTCGCGAGCACGCTCAGCAATCGGTCGATCTGGGCCATGTCAGCCGAGGTCCCGGACGCGCTCGATGAAGCGCCGGTTCACCAGCAAGCCCCCGTCCGCGCGGCGCAGCAACAGAAAGCCATCGTGCAATCGATTGAGGAAATCCAGCACCCGCGAGCGGCCATTCACCGCGTCCACGTGGATCACGCCGGTATGTACAGCACCACCCAGGACCGTCACCTCGATGGTGGTGGGTTCACCGAAGTCCCACGCGCCCTCGGTATTGGCGTCGGCCGCCATGGCGATGTCGCGCACGTTGTCCTTCGACACGAGCACCGTGCCGCCCCCCTCGGCCAGCAGGGGGAAGTACGGTTCGGCCGAGTTCGCGATGTCGCACGCGTCCTCGCGTCCATAGCGGTTGCGGGGGCTCGATTGGACGAACAGGTCGCCCGCCAATCGCTCGCCGCTCGCCATGGTGAGCACGACGGTCAGTCGTTCCTTCTCGATGCGATAGTCGTTGGCCAATGCGTCTTCCACTCGGGTCGCTCCTGTGCGCGGGATCACCGCAGCGGGAAGACGACCGGTGACGCACCGGCGCAACGGTCGGGCGTGCCAGCGCCGCTCCCGGCCTCTCAACGACCGGAGCCCGCCGGCGGCGATCACTCGTGCAGGTGCCGCTCCCGTTCGTACATCTCGCGGCGCTCGAGCTGCACCGTGACGTGATCGATGCCGAACAGGCGCATGGCATCGTGCACATGTTCGAGCACGTGCTGGTGGCGCTCCGGCTCACGCACGATCGCGTGCGCACTCATCGCGATCATCCCGGACGTCACGGTCCACACGTGCAGGTCGTGTACGCTCTCGATCCCCGGGATCGCCTCCAGTTGCCGGCGCACGGCGTCCGGCGCGATGTGCGCGGGAGAGGACTCCAACAGCACATCCACCGACTCACGCACCAGCCGCCACGCGCCGCGCAGCACCAGCACCGACATGGCCAGCGACGCCAGCGGGTCGGCGATGAGCCACCCCGTGAACGTGACCAGGACAGCCGCGAGCACGGTGGCGACGGATCCGAGCAGGTCGCCGATCACGTGCAGGTACGCCCCGCGCACGTTCAGGCTCGCATCCCGTGACGAGTGGAGCAGCCAGGCAGCCACCGCGTTGACGCCCAGCCCCGCGACGGCGACAGCGAGCATCAGCCCCCCGTTCAGCGGCTCGGGCGCACCCAGCCTGACGATCGCCTCCCACACGATCCACGCCGACACGAGCACCAGCGCCGTGCCGTTCAGGAAGGCGGCCAGCACCTCCCACCGCAGGTAGCCGAACGATCGCCGCGGCGACGGCGGCTGCTGGCTGAACCAGGCCGCGAACAGCGAGAGCCCCAGCGCGGCAACGTCGGTGAGCATGTGTCCCGCGTCGGCGAGCAGCGCCAGCGAATTCGAGAGCAGCCCGCCCACCACCTCCACCACCATGAACGCCGCCGTGATGGCGAGCGCGGCGCGCAGTCGACTCGTGGTGACGGCGTGATGGTGCGCGCCGTGGTGGTGCGCATGCGGCAGTGGTTCACCCCCCGCGGCGGATGCGGCGCGGCCGTCCACCGTCATGCGCGGGACTTCACCGCCGGCGCCGGGGCTCCGCGAGCGTCGAGCCGGATTGCGATGCGCAGGCATTCGCGCACCGCGGCGATCATGCTCGACGGATCGGCGCGTCCGGTCCCCGCGATGTCGATGGCGGTGCCATGGTCGGGGGACGTGCGTGGAAAGGGGAGTCCGAGCGTGACGTTCACCGCCGATCCGAACGACGCGACCTTGATGGCGGTCATCCCCACGTCGTGATACGGCGCGATGACGGCATCAAACTCGCCGCGCATCGCCCGGACGAACACGGTATCGGCGCTGAACGGACCGGCGATGCGCGCGGCGAGTGCGGCGGGTCGCAGCACGTCATCGTCCTCGCGCCCGAAACGCCCGTGGTCGCCGGCGTGCGGGTTGAGCGCGCACAGCGCCAGGCGTGCACCCTCGATGCCGAACCAGCGCTCGAGTCCCTTGCGCGTGATGGATGCCGCGCGACCGATCGCGTCAGCCGTCACCGCATCGGGCACTTCGCGCAACGAGATATGCGTGGTCGCGAGCACCACGCGCAGCCGGTCGGACGCCAGCATCATCGCCACGTCGGCACCGGTGAGGGCGGCCAGCATCTCGGTGTGCCCGGGAAAGTCGTATCCGCCTGCCAGCAGCGCGGCCTTGTCGATGGGAGCGGTGACGATCCCGAGCACGTCGCCGGCGCGAGCGAGCGCCACGGCCTGCTCGATGGCGCGCGCCGCGAGTCGTCCGGCTACGGCGCTGCCCCCTCCTGGATGCCAGGCTCCCACATCATGGTCGACTTTGATCCCGCACCCTGTCGGCCCGACAACGACGCACGTCGCGTCCGCTCCCACCGCCTCAACCGCGGCCGCGGCAATCTCCGGGCCGATCCCGCGCGGATCGCCCAGCGTGATGGCCAGTCGTGGTGCGCCCGCGGTCACATCCGGATCGAGACGTATGTCTGTTTGCGCAGGCCGTCGATCAGGCGACGCATGGAGCGCTCCTCGCTCAGCTGGTCACGCACCCTGATGCGATAGTCGGCGAGCGTGAATTCGCCGCCGTCCTGGGACTCCTCGATATGCGCCACCACGAACTTCTTCGCGCCGCGCACGCGATCGTCGATCGCGAACGGCTCCACGAAATCTCCGGTCCCCTTCCCCTGGAACGCCGCCTGATACGACTCCGGCAACTGCTCTCGCGGGAACGGCTCGAGGCTCGCACGCACCTCGTCGGGATCGTGATACTTCGCCGCCAGCGTGTCGTACGGCACCCCCGATTCCCAGAGTGCGAGCACGGAGTCGGCGCGCACCTTCGCCGCGGCGACCTGCGCCGAGTCGATGACCGGGCGGATCAGGATGTGCCGCGCCTTCACCTCCGCGGGCTGCACCCGGTCCACCTTGATGATGTGGAAGCCGAACGTCGTTTCCACCACGGGGCTGACCACACCCGGCGGGAGCGCGAACATCACGCGGTCGAACGCGGGCACCATTTCACCACGCCGGTTCCATCCGAGATCGCCGCCGCGCTCGGCGGTGGTCTCGTCCATGGACTCGCGACGCGCGATCAGCGCGAAGTCGCCGCCGGCGCGCAGTTCGACGAGCAGCGAGTCGGCCTTGGCGCGCGCGGCGGCGCGCGCGGCCTCGGTAGCCTGCGCCGGCACCACGATCTGGCGGAACGTTACGCGCGCCGGCCGCTGCGGCAACTTGTCCTTCTCGCGCTCGAACGCCTCCGTGACATCCGCCTCCGAGACCGGCGTCGGCGGAAGCTTCCCCTCGGCCTTCAGCTTGGCCACGTAGCGGCGCACGAGTTCGCTGCGCCGCATCTGGTCGCTGAGAAACCGCCGGTACTCCTCGATGTTGCCGAATCCGCTGGAGCGCAGCGCAACACCCATCTCCTGGTCGGTGGAGAACTGGCCGCGGATACGCTGGATCTGCTGGTCCACCGACTGCGCCACCTCGTTCTCCGACACGGTGACGCCGGTGTCCGCTTCGGCGTGGCGGAAGAGCACCTCCTCATCCACCATCTGCTCGAGCACCGTGCGGGCCACGGCCACCTGCCCCGCGGAGTCCGAGGGGAGCTCGAGCTGCCCCTGCGCCCGTAGCTGATTCACCTCCGTCAGCACCTCGCTCCACAGGATGACCTTCGTGCCCACCACCGCCACGATCCGCTCGAAGGGGATCGTATCGGGGGCCGGCCCCTGGGCGCGCACCGGCGCAGCCAGGGGGAGCATCGCGGCGAGCGCGAGAGCCATCCATCCGGTGACGCGCATTTACCGGTCGGTCGAGTCAGGGGGCGTGGGCGTCTGCGCACCCGGCATCGGCACCGCCGTGGGCGGCTGCGCAAGCATCTTCGCCGAATCCGCCGCCGCGCGAATCTTCCCGGCGCGTTCCAGGGCGCGGTCCACCCCGGCGGCGTTGATATCCCACTTGTACTTGTCCTGCAGCGCGCCCGACACGGACGCCGGCACCTGCACGAACGCCTCGTCCTTGAGGATCAGGCGATCCACATAGTTCTCGATCCGCGACGCCGCGAGCCGTTCACGCTCGGACTCCGTCTTCGCGCTGTCGGCCAACTGGTTCGGTGCCACGTTGAGCCCCGTCCATGCCGTCGTGACCGCGGTCACGAACCCCTTTCGCATCTCTGCCATGTCAGCCGAGTCGACCTGGATGCCGGCGCTGTCGGCCTGCTTGAGGATCAGGTCGTTGCGGACGAGGTTCTTGACGAACATCGGAATCACGGAATCGGGCGCCTCCTGCATCTGCTGGAGCACCGCCTGCGGCTGCGGGAAGCCGCTGATCCACCTGGCCGCGCGCTCCACGGTGAAGTTGCCTAACACCGACGTTGCGATCACGGTCCTGTCGTCGCGCTTTGCGATCGGGTCCGCGGCATAGGCCTTGAGCGCGGTGGCCGCCTGCGGACGCACCTCGATGCGGCCAGTGGACTCGAGCCCGGCCACATACGTGCTCTCTCCCATCGCGGCAGCCCGCTGCTGGTACTGCGCGAGGAACTGGTCCTTCACCTCATCGTACGTGGAGCGCCGGATGAGGTGATAGCCGAACTGTGAACGCACCGGCTGCGAGATCTCGCCCGGCTTGAGCGCGAGCACCGCCTGCTGGAACTCGGGAACCATCGCGCCCAGCGGGAACACACCCAGCTCACCACCGGGGCCGGCAGCCCCGGGCTGGTTCAGGCGATCGGCCGTGGTGGCGAAGTTGGCCGACGTGAGCGTGGTGAGTGCGGCGTTGGCCTTGCGCAGCGCTTCGGCATCGGCCTGCGTGGTGTCACCCGCCGGCACATTGAACAGGATGTGACGCGCGGCGAGCAGTTGGCCCTCGTCATACGCCTTCCGGGCGGCAGTCGAGTCGACGTCCTTGTTCCAGTTCACGGAAATCTTCTCGTACAGCATGCGCGAGCGCTGCCCCGCGATTGCCGCCCACATCGCCTCGTCGATCACCTTGGGGTCGTCGAGCGAATCACCGTTCGCGGCCGCCTGCCCGATCAACTGGTACGTGACCCAGAGGTCGGCGACGGTCTGGACGACGTCGCGACGCAGCGGCGCCTGCGACTGACCAAGCAGCTCACCGAGTCGCGTGACCGACAGTTCCTGGCCAGCGGCGGTGGCCACGACATCTACATGCGAGGACATGGCTTCCTTGAAGCCGTCGCACGCGACGAACGGCACCGCCAGACCAAGGGCGAGAACGAAGGAGCGGATCATCTGAGGAAGGTTGGGAATGGGAGACGGGACGGTCATGCGGAAAAAGCGCTACACCAGCGACCCGCGAAGCGCCCGAACGAGGCCGTCCAGCACGGGGAGTCCGCCGAGCCGGGTGAGCTTGAGCGAAAGCGGTTGGGTTCGGCGGACATCGACCTGCAACTGGACCTCGTGAAAGGCCGCCGAAAGCCCCTTCATCCTGGGCATGGCGGACTCCCGAAACGTAACGCGGGCTTCGTCCCCTCGCACGAGGATCCCCTCGATACCGAGCGTCCCGCCGCTCACGCGCAGCAGTGCCACCGCGAAGGCGGCGGCGGCCGGCGGGGGCAGCGGCCCGAAACGATCGCGCATCTCGGCGCGCAGGTCCTCGATGGCCTCCGCCGTCTCGCGGGAACCGAGTCGGCGGTAGGCATCGAGCTTGAGGTCGGGCGATTCGAGATACTCATCGGGGAAGTACGCGGGAACGTCGAGTGACACGTCGGAGGGCACGGGCCGCGGCGCCGTGGCCCCCTGGAGCACGCGCTGCACGGTCTCATCGAGCATGCGCAGGTACATCGCGAACCCCACGGCATGCACATGACCCGACTGCTCTGCCCCCAGGAGATTACCCGCCCCCCGCATCTCAAGGTCCTTCAGCGCCACGTGATACCCCGAGCCGAGCTCGGTATGGTGCTCCAGCACCTGGAGACGGCGCTCGGCGTCCTCGTCCAGCCCGTCCGGGACCAGGAGGTAGCAGTAGGCGCGACGATGCGAACGCCCCACGCGTCCGCGCAACTGGTAGAGCTGCGCCAGGCCGAAGTGGTCCGCGCGGCTGATGAACATCGTGTTCGCATTCGCCACGTCGAGCCCCGACTCGACGATCATGGTGGACACGAGCACATCCACGTCGCCGGCGACAAAACGGTGCATGACCGCCTCGAGGTCGTGGTCGCGCATCTGTCCGTGCCCCACCGCCACCCGCGCGCGCGGCACGATGCGACGTATGTGATCGGCTACGGCCTCGATGGTCTCGATGCGATTGTGGACGAGAAAGACCTGCCCGCCACGATCGAGCTCACGCGCGATCCCCTCCTCCAGCAGGCCGTCGTCCCACGGCTCCACGAACGTGAGCACCGGGGAACGATCGCGCGGCGCCGTCTGCATCAACGTCATGTCGCGCAGCCCCGCCAGCGACAGGTGCAGCGTGCGCGGAATGGGCGTGGCCGTCAGCGTGAGGACGTCGGTATCGAGCTTCAGGCGCTTGAGCTTTTCCTTGTGCTGCACGCCGAACCGATGCTCCTCGTCCACGATGATCAGCCCGAGCTCGGCGAAGTGCACGTCGGCGCCGAGCAGGCGGTGCGTGCCGATGACGATATCCACCTTGTGGTCCGCGAGCCCGGCGATCACGACCTGCTGCTCCTTGTGCGACTGGAACCGCGACAGTGCCGCCACCCGCACCGGGAAATCCGCCAGTCGCTCGGTGAACGTGCGCACGTGCTGGTCGCCGAGGATCGTGGTCGGGACGAGGACGGCCACCTGACGCCCTGATTGCACCGCCTTGAACGCCGCCCGCACGGCAATCTCCGTCTTGCCGTAGCCCACGTCGCCCACGAGCAGCCGATCCATCGGCCGCGTTCGTTCCATGTCAGCCTTCACGTCCGTGGTCGCCTTGCGCTGGTCGGGGGTGTCCTCGAACAGGAAGCTCGACTCGAGCTGGCGTTGCCAGGCACCATCGGGCACGTGCGGCGGCCGGCCGGCCAGTTGCCGCCGCGCGTAGAGATCGAGCAGCTCGACGGTCATTTCGTGAATCGCCGAGCGCGTCTTCTCGCGCTGCTGCGCCCACCGTTTGCCGCCCAGCTTGTGGAGCCGCGGTGGTGGCGTGTCGCCGTCCACGTCGCCGGCCGCGCGATAGCGCTCGATCTGGTCCAGCCGGTAGAGCGGGACGTTCAGCCGGTCACCGCCCTGGTACTCGATGACGGCAACCTCGATGGTGCTCTCCTTGACGAAGATCGTCTGGATGCCGCGATAGATGCCCACGCCGTGCTCGAGATGCACCACGTAGTCGCCGGTGGTGAGCGCGGTCAACGCATCGATGGCGGCGCCGCTCCCGTAGCGGCGCGTGCGACGCAGGCGTCGTTCGCGCCGGAAGATCTCGTGGTCGGTCAGCACGCGCAGGCCGCCCGCGGTGTCGCCGCCCCCGGGCAGCACGAAACCGCCGTCGAGCACCCCCAGCGTGAGCGCCGCCGGCGACGGCGACCCGCCATTCTCGTTCAGGAGTTCGTCGAGGCGCTCGGCCTGGCCGGGATTGTCGCACAGGATGATCGTCGGCATGCCGTCGCGCACCACGCGACGCAGTCGCTTGATGTCGCGATTGATCGGCTCCGGTGGAAGGACCGGAAATCCCACCTCGCCCCGCTCCCCCGGTGCCGCGAGCGAGATGACTCCGAACGATTCCAGCGAGCGCATCACGTCATCGGGGTCGCGGAACAGCTCGTCGCGCCGCGACACGTCGTCGCCACGCCGACGTGCGAGTTCGAGATGATGCTGTGCGTCGTCCCAGGTGCGCCGCATCTCCGGCTCGAGGAGCTCGCGGCGCGGCAGCAGGAGCAGGGTGTCGGGCGGGAAGAGATCGAGCAGCGACTGGCGCTCCGCCTGCAGTTCGCTGGACGGGGTCGTGTCCACCGGCAGCACGATCGCCACGTCGGCGGCGCGCGTGGTGCGCTGCGTGACGAGGTCGAAGTGGCGCAGCTCCGTAATCTCGTCGCCCCAGAACTCGATCCGCACCGGATCGGCCATTCCGAAGCCGTAGATGTCGAAGATCCCGCCGCGCACGCTGAACTGCGCCACATCCTCCACCATCGTGACTCGCTCGAAGCCCACCGATTCGAGATGCGCGGTGAGCGCCTGCGGTCGCCAACTGTCACCGGGGTGGAGTTCGAGCCGTGCGCGGGCTATCGCCTCGGGCAGGTGGGTGCGCTCGAGCACCGCTCGCGCGGTCGTCAGCAGGATGCGCACGCCACCCCGCCCCACGCGCTCCAGCGTCTCCACGCGTTCGCCGGCGATCTCGGCGTGCGGCTCGGATTCGCCGAATCCTTCGCGCGGTGGATACAGCGCATGCGACCCGGCCTCGTCCAGCGAGTGCAGGTCGGCGAGCCACCGCTCTGCACCTGGAACACCGTCGGCGACGACAACGAAGAACCGCGTCGGGAATTCGCGGGCGAGCGCCGCGAGGAACACGGCGTCGCTCGAGCCGGCGAGTCCGCTGATCTCGAGGCGGTGTCCGGGGTCGGGGAGCGTGGCGGTGGCGCGCGTGAAAGCCGGCAGCGCGGCCACGGCGTCCAGCAGCGTGGGAAGCGCCATCAGGCGGCCGCCCGGGCGCCGGTGCCGACGCGGCGCGCACCACGCGCGGCGATCGCCTCCGCCACCAGCGCAATCACCGCCAGCGCCAGCAATGGCACCATGAGCGGGCGCGATGCATCGCCCTCGAAGGCGGCGCGGGCAAAGCTGTCTGCCTCGTCGAAGGTGCGCACGTACGGACCGCTGAACCGGTCGCGCAGCGCGCTCGCGCTCAGCCGCTCGAGCAGCGACTCGTCCGCTTCGCCATTCACCACCAGCGCGCCATCGCGTTCGTCCCCCGCGAGCAGGAAGTACACGCCGGGGCGTGCCGGCGCGGTGAAGTCGCGCGTGACAACCGTCGTGCGCTGCCCAAGGGGATCCTCGATTGCCGTGACGTTGGCGGGCAGCCGCGTCATGGCCGCGGGAGCCGCGGCAATCACCGCGCCCGCGCCCCCCGCCAGATGCTGCGAGACACTCTCGACGATCCACGGCAGGAATCCGGCGCGCACCGGCAGGTTCGTCGCCTCCGGCTCGAAGGGCGACGCCACCAGCACGTACCCTTCCCCGGCGACGACCCATGGCGCCGCGCCCAGTCGCGCGAGCGTGTCGCCGGTGGCGGCGCCGGCCGTGCTCAGCACATACGATCGCGTGACCGTCGCGCCATCGAGCAGCCGTTCATGGCCGGCCGGCTCGCGCACGGTGGCATCGCCGCGCCGCACCGCACCAAGCCGCCACGGCACCCCGGCACGCTCGAGGGCGCGGTTCGCCGCGCCAACCCGAACCGGATCCGACGGAGCGAGGATCAGCGCGGGGAGTGACGTCACCTGATCCGCGGGCACGATGGCGACGCCGCCACCCATGCGCAGCCGCTCGCTCTGCACCAGCGCGTCCACCGCCGAGCGAACGAAGGGGCCGGCGCCCTCATGCACGCTCACGGTGGGTGCCGGACCCACCCAGGCCACGAAGTGACGCACGTCGTCCGCGCGCAGTTCGTCGGGCTCGAGCTCCACCGTACCCGGCACCCAGCCGCGTTCCGCCGGCGAGGCGCGCACGAGGATCTCCTCCCCCGGCGCGGCGGTGCCGCGCGCGAGGGTCCGACCGCCGAGCGAGATGCGCCACGTAACCGAGTCCGGCGCCTCCGTACGCGCCACCACGGAGCCGCGTGGGGTCCAGCGCACCGGGCGCGCCTCGGCGTGGGTGACCGCGCGATTCAGGGGCGGCGTTCCGGAGGGCATCATGACCGTGACCCTCACCTCACCCACCGGGCTGCGACGCGTCCACGAGGACAGTTGCCCGTCCGTGGCGACGGCGACGTGCTGCCCCGTGAGCCCGGAGGAGCGCACCACCCCCACCGCGCGCGCCACCGCCGCCGGAAGATCTCCGCCCCCGGCCATCGGTTCGGTGGCGGTGATGGCGTCGATCACGCTCGACGTCGAACCGCCCACGACTCGTCCATCTGCAGCAATCAGCCACACCCGATCATTGCCGCTCGCGCCACGCGCCGCCTCGATGGCGGCGGTACGCAGCGACGCGAACAGGGGCGCCCCGTTCACCAC
>DASSBZ010000104.1:0-4638 GCA_035698205.1 Gemmatimonadaceae bacterium
GAGCGGCTGGCGGAGTATCTGGGAGCGGTGGAGAGTGGTCGTGCCTTCGGGTGGTCCGCGCGTGACCAGGGTGTCGGTACGATGGGTGGCAGCCAGGATCACGCCGCGATTCTCTGCTGCAGGTCGGGAATGCTCACGCAGATGGCGTTCTCCCCGGTGCGGATCGAGCGCGAACTCCGGTTCGCGCGCCAGCACGCCCTGGTCGTTGCATCGAGTGGCGTGCTAGCCGCGAAAACGGGAAACGCGCGCGCCCGGTACAATCGTGCCTCGAGCGCCGTACAGCGCCTGCTTGCCATCTGGCAGGACGGTACCGGGCGCACCGATGCCACGTTGGCCGCCGCGCTGGTGAGCGCACCGGATGCCGATGCCAGGCTGCGCGCGCTCGTGACGGCCTCGCGCACTGCTCGCACCGACGCCGGGCTGCCTGACGAGTTTCACTCGCACGAGTTGCTCGCGCGACTCGACCAGTTCGAGATGGAGGCCGGCCGGCTCGTGCCCGGCGCCGCCGAGGCGTACGCGTCAGGCAACCTGGGGGTGTTCGGTGCGCTGGTCGACGAGTCGCAGCAGGCCGCCGAGGAGAAGCTCGGCAACCAGGTACCGGAAACCATCGCACTCTGGCGCCTGGCGCGCGAGCGTGGCGCGATTGCAGCCTCCGCCTTCGGTGCCGGGTTCGGCGGCAGCGTCTGGGCGCTCGTGAACGCGGCGGAAGCCGAGGAGTTCGCCGACGGGTGGCGCGAGGCCTACCGCGCCGGCCCCGGCAAGGAGCGGCGTGGGGCCCGGTGGTTCATCACGCGCCCGGGTGTGGCCGCGACGTTGGCCAACGACTGATCGCGCCGCCGCCGCTGAAGCGGTCGATCCGTCACGACGCGTCCGGCGCTGTTCCCGCGACGAGCCGGACGAACAGCGCGCGGTGATCCGACGCCTGACCGGGGAGTACACGCGCCTCGACGCAGCGAACATCGCCCGCGAAGAAGAGGTAGTCGATCCGCTTGACGGGCGCGTCGGCCGGAAACGATCGTCCATCGCCGATACCGCATTCGGCAAAGGCGTCGCGCAATCCCGCGTCGCGAATGCGCGCAATCTCGGGCGTGTCCGGCGTGGTGTTCAGGTCGCCGCCGAGCAGCACGGTGCGCCCGGATTCGCGCGCGCGCGCCACGATGGCAAGCAGTCCCTGAACCTCCTGTCGCCGCCAGTGGGGGTCGCCGGTTGGATCGAGGTGGGTGTTGATGACGGTCATCCTGCCGAAAGGGCCGTCGACATCGAGGCGAAGCGCACCGCGCGGCTCGTACGACCCACCCGATCGCTCCTGCGGCGGATCGACCGCGAGGTGGATCAGCGTGTCGTGCCGCACGGGGAACCGCGAGAGCGCGGCGATACCATAGCCGCCTCCCTGGAAGTCGAGCGTGCGGCCGAATACCGCCGCGAGACCGGACTCTCGTTCGAGCACCGCGGGCTGATCGATGCCCGACGATCGACGCGTGACGCTGTCGACCTCCTGCAGCAGCACGACGTCGGCGCCCAGTGAGTCGACCAGTGCGGCGATGCGTGCGAGGTTGTCGGTGCCGCCGGCGTCCTTGCCGGCGTGCATGTTGTAGACGAGCAGGCGGAGCTGGGGGGCGTTGGACGGGCTGGCTGATGGCGCGGTACATGAGAGGCCTGCTACCGCCGCGAGCAGCAGCAGCGTGGTGCGGAAAAAGAGTGCTGCATGAAGCCGCTGCATGCGAATCCTCATCGTGCGGCCCTGAGCCCGGCCCGGCTTTCCGACGCCGCCTCGGCAAAGCGGCGCTGCAGCAGGAGCTTTCGTCCGAGTTTCACTCGCGCGATCCCCGTGTTGATGTGCTGTGGTCCCTGTGACCTGCACGTCGAGGCTGGAAATATCGTTGAGCGCCGATGCCGCGTCGAGAACTCCTCCGGGTACCTCTGCGTGACCTCCGCGCCCCTCCGCGTGAGCCCGCCGCAGGCGGTCCTGCCGCGCCGCATGAAAACCGTTTGCCGACCGACGCTCCCTGCCCCATGATACCCGTCGGAGGATTTCCGATGCGATCATGGCAACTTCGTTCCGTAGCGCTGGTCGCGTGCGCCCTGCCCGCCACGCTGGCCGCACAGTCCACGCCGCCCTGCGCGCAGCATAGCCGGTCATGCCCGGCGCCGACGGTCATCACCGGCGTCGCCGTGCCCGACGGCTCGCGGCCACCGTCCGATGCCGTCGTCCTGTTCGATCGAACCAGCGAGCTCGCCGCATGGCGCGGTGCCGACGACGCACCCGCGCGCTGGACTGTACACGACGGCTACTTCGAAGTCGCACCGGGCGCCGGCGCGATTCACACGCTGCAGGCGTTCGGTGACGTGCAGGTGCATGTGGAGTGGGCATCGCCCTCGCCAGCGGAAGGCACTGACCAGGACCGCGGGAACAGCGGCGTGTTCCTGATGGGGCGCTACGAAGTGCAAGTCCTGGACTCGTATGGCAACGTCACCTACCCCGATGGTCAGGCGGGCGCGGTCTACGGCCAGTATCCGCCACTCGTGAACGCGAGCTTCCCACCGGGCGCGTGGCAGAGCTTTGACGTCATCTTCCATCGCCCTCGATTCGACGCAGCCGGCACGCTGGTGCGAGCGGCGACGATGACGGTGCTGCACAACGGCGTGCTCATCCAGGATGGCGTCGCGCTCACCGGGGTGACCGCCAACGGATCGCGGCCGCCCTTCGAGGCGCACCCCGATCGGCTGCCGCTCTCGCTGCAGGACCACGGACATCGGGTGCGGTTCCGGAACATCTGGCTGCGCGAGCTCGAGGCGCGCTAGCCGTGGCGCACTGGGGGCGTGAGAACCTGATGCCCGGCCATACACCCCCTATAATGCGTTGGTGAACGAACACAGCGACCAGCCGCCCGACTCCGGCGAGGAGCGCCCGACTTCCGAACGCGAAGTCCCCGAGGACGCGATCACCGGCCAGGATCAGCGCGCCAGCGGGGGGGTGGAGCATGGTCTCGGAGACTTCAACACTCCGCTCTCGATTCTCCGCCTGGTTCCACTGGCGGCGATAATCGGAGTGGTCTCGGCGGTAGTCGCGCTGGTGCTGCTGGACCTCATCGGCCTCATCACAAACCTGCTCTATTTCCAGCGCTTCTCGCTGGAGCTCGTGTCCCCCGGTGGCAACTCACTCGGCGTCGCCGCTGTCGCGATCCCGGTGATCGGCGGCCTGATTGTCGGGGTCATGGCGCGCTACGGCTCCGAACAGATCCGCGGACACGGCATCCCCGAAGCGATGGAGACGATCCTTGTGGGCGGCAGCCGGGTGCAGCCGCGCCTGACGATCCTCAAGCCGATCTCCAGCGCGATCAGCATCGGAAGCGGCGGTCCGTTCGGCGCCGAGGGACCAATCATCCTCACCGGTGGCGCGCTCGGCTCGGTGATCGCGCAGTTCTTCCACTTCTCGGCCGCCGAGCGTCGGAGCCTGCTGGTGGCCGGTGCCGCCGGCGGCATGGCGGCGGTGTTCGGCACGCCGGTCGCCGCGGTGCTGCTCGGGGTGGAGCTGCTGGTCTTCGAATGGAAGCCGAGGTCGATGGTGCCCATCGGCATCGCGGCTGCGGTGGCGAGCGCGGTGCGAATGGGGTTCGCCGAGCGCGGGCTCCTGGCCGCCGAGCCGCTCTTCCCCGCCAACATCGCGCTGGCCACGGGGTGGGGGCCATTCATCGGTGCAATGGTCGTCGGCCTCGCGGGCGCGGCCGCGGCGTGGCTGCTCACGGTCGCCGTCTACGGTGCCGAGGATGCCTTCAAGCGCCTGCCCATCCACTGGATGTGGTGGCCGGCGCTCGGCGGCGTGGTCGTGGGCATCGGCGGACTGATCGAGCCGCGGGCGCTCGGCGTGGGGTACGACGTGATCGCCAGCCAGCTCGCCGGACAGGTGGCGCTGGGTGCGCTGGCGTCGATCTTCATCGTCAAGCTCGTCATCTGGGCCGTCGCCCTCGGTTCGGGCACGAGCGGGGGGATCCTGGCGCCGATCCTCATACTTGGCTGCTCGTTAGGCGGACTGATGACGCCCTTGCTGCCGGCAGCGTCGCAGGGTTACTGGACCCTGATGGGGATGACCGCCGTGCTCGCCGGTGTGACGCGGTCGCCGCTCACGGCCGTGGTGTTCTCGCTCGAGCTCACGCACGACGTGCACGTGCTCATGCCGCTCCTGCTGGTGAGCACCGTGGCCCATCTCGTCAGCGTGCTGATCCTCAAGCGGTCGATCCTCACGGAGAAGGTGGCCCGGCGCGGCTTTCACGTACTGCGTCAGTACGAGGTGGGTCCGCTCGACGTGCTGTTCGTGCGCGACCTCATGGCCACCGACGTGCTCACGGTGGAGGAGGGCAGCAGCCTCGATGTCGTCTACAAGGTGCTCGTCGAGCGTTCGAGCCTGCGCTACCAGCGGCTGCTGCCGGTGACCAGCGCCGACGGCCGGCTGGTTGGCGCGCTGTCGTGGAACGACGTGCTCGAACGCGCCGGCCGGGGCGACCTTGGCGGAACGATCGACCATGTCATGCACCGCAACCTCGTCGTGGCTTACCCCGACGAGACGCTGCGCGGCGTGGCCGATCGCATGGCCGATGGCCGGCTGGGCGTACTGCCGGTGGTCGAACGCGGCAACCCGAC
>DASSBZ010000105.1:0-21148 GCA_035698205.1 Gemmatimonadaceae bacterium
GCAGGAGCATCACGCGATGAGGCGGGTCCGCTACCAGGTCGCCTGCAGCCTCGACGGATTCATTGCCGGACCGGCTGACGATTTCGACTGGATCACGCCGGAGCCGGCATTCGATTTCGATGCGCTTTACGCGCAGTTCGACATCCTGCTCATGGGACGTCGCACGTACGAGATCGTACGCGCGTCGGGGGAGAGCTTTCGCGGCAAGCGGATCGTCGTGGCGTCGCGAACGCTCCGGGCGGATGAACATCCCGGCATCGAGCTCGTGGGCGACGGGCTCGAGACGACGATTCGAGAGCTGCGGGCCCAATCGGGCAGGGATATCTGGCTCTACGGTGGTGGCGCGCTGTTCGCGCAGGTGCTCGAGTGGGACCTCGTCGATACCGTCGAGCTGGCGATGATCCCGATCCTGCTGGGTGGCGGCGTGCCGTTTCTCCCGTCGCCCGCCTCGCGCCGGCGGTTGACGCTCGCCGGGCATCGTGCGTACCCCAGCGGCATGGTCCTGCTCGAGTACGCGGTGAATCGACCGGAGAGCTGAGCCGCGCGCAGCGCAGGCTCGCCCCGCGTCATCCCGCAGCCTTGCGCGCCAGCTCCGCCTCGGCGGCGATGTATCCGAACGCGCCCCACTGGCCGCCATCGATGATACGGCGGAAGATGCGCTCGGCTTCCTCGGGCCGGCCATTGTAGAGGTGCCAGTTGCCCACGCCGTATGCACCCGTCGCGTCGGTCACCGACATCCTCGCCGACGAGTCGGGCGCGAGCAGCGAGTCCACCGGCAAGTCGCCCTTGTAGAGCGCGATCAGCCTGGCGTAGGTCTCGTTCTCGATGACGTGCAGGTCGTCGGGCACCGAGTCGAGCATCGCCTGGGCGTCGGCGTCGCGGCCGAGCCGGCGAAGGCTCATGTAGAGCCAGTGCGCCGTGGAGACCAGTCGGTCATCGTTCTTCGCCTGCGCCATCTCGCGGCGGTAGACGGGGATCGCCCGCTCGAAGTCGCCCTGCAGGTAGTACGCGAGCGCGAGGTGGTAGGCGATGTTCGACTGCAGGGTGCCAATCGGCGTATTCTGCTCGTTAGGCTGTCCGTCCTCCTCCACGACATCCGATGTGCCCTCAACGAGCGCCGCCGCGCGCTCGAGGTCGGCTATGGCGTTGTCAAGCTCCCGGACGGAGACGTAGCGGTGCCCGCGATGCCGGTACAGCCACGGATCGTCCGGATGCAGCTCGATCCCGCGGGAGTAGACGTCGATGGCCTCGCGGAAGCGCCCCAGGTATCCCAGGCGTCGAGCGTACCACACGATCGAGTCCACGTCGGTGGGCGTCCGGTCGTACGCCGCCTTCGCCCCGGCCAACTGCTCCTCGTAGCGTGTGCGCGCTTCGGCCGTGAGGGGGAGGGTGCGGAGTGTGTCGCCCAGGAAGGAGATGGCCTGTACGCCGGACGAGCCCGCGGGCGCGTTGTCCGCGGGACCGGCGCATGCGGCGAGCGCACCCGCGGCAATCAATGGAAGGAGGTATCGCTTCACGAGACGGACACTCCGGCGTATTCGGGGATGCTGCGTGAGGGGACAATCTGGCGCACGGGGCGATGGCCGCACAATGGCTTCGGTGAGGATGCGCGGAAGGTCGCGCTCTGCAGACGTCGGACAACCGTCAGGCGCTCGCCGTCGATTGCTCACGCGCGGCGACAAAGGCGCGATCTGCTGCCCGTAGCGTGCGCTCGACGACATCCGCATCATGCGCCGCGGAAACGAACCACGACTCGAATGGCGACGGTGGCAGATAGATGCCGTCGCGAAGCATGGCGTGAAAGAACCTGGTGTACGATGCAGTCGCCGAGTTCGTGGCGGAGACGAGGTCGACGACAGGAGCCTCGCTGAAGAACACGGAGAGCATCGTGCCGACGTGCGGTACCTGCACCGCGATACCGGCGCGCCGTGCGGACGCGCGGAGTCCGCGCGCGAGCGTCGCGGTAGCGTCGGCAATGCCCTCCCAGCATCCGGTTTCGCGAAGCGCCGCCAGCACCGCGTGGCCCGCGGCCATGGTCAGCGGGTTGCCCGACATCGTACCGGCCTGGTAGACGGGGCCGGCGGGCGCAACCAGCGACATGATGTCGCGCCTGCCGCCGTATGCGCCTACGGGAAGCCCGCCCCCGATGACCTTGCCCAGCGTCGTCAGGTCAGGGGTGACGCCAAGCAGCGCCTGTGCACCTCCTGGGTGCGCGCGGAATCCGGTCATTACTTCGTCGAGGATGAGCAACGCGCCGGCACGCGCGGTGATCGCGCGCAGCTCGCGCACGAACCCCGGTGCGGCCGGCACGACGCCCATGTTGCCGGCGACACCTTCCAGAATGATCGCGGCGATCTGGCCGTCACGCGCGTCGAACACACGGGTGATCGCGTCGAGGTCGTTGAACGGCACCGTGATCGTATGCGCAGCCGCGCTCGCCGGCACTCCGGGTGAATCGGGCAGGCCCAGCGTGGCGACCCCAGAGCCAGCGCGCGCGAGCATCTGGTCCGCGTGGCCATGGTAGTGCCCGTCGAACTTCACGATGAGGTCGCGCTTCGTGAACGCGCGCGCGACGCGCAACGCGCTCATCACCGCCTCCGTGCCGGAGTTCACGAATCGCACGAGCTCCATCGACGGCATCGCCGCGCGGATGTCGCGTGCCAGCAGGAGTTCTTCCTCCACCGGCGCCCCGAAACTCACGCCCCGTGCCGCGACCTCGCGAATGGCGCGAACGACCTCGGGCGGGGCATGGCCAAGGATGTGTGGGCCGAACGAGAGTACGTAGTCCACGTACTCGCGGCCGTCGGCATCGGTGATGAACGCGCCACGTCCGCTGGCGATGAAGCGCGGCGTGCCGCCAACCGCCTTGAAGGCCCGCGCCGGAGAATCCACGCCGCCGGGCAGCAGCTCCAGCGCCTCGGCGAAGAGGCGCTCGGAGTTGCGCGTGGAGGAATTCTCGCGGGTGTCGGTCGTCATTGTCGGGTACTCATGTTTCCGGCGTGCAAGGTCGTGACGTGGTGCCAGACGCGTTCCGCGGCCACCTGGCCGGAATCGATGCTGTCGGGGATGCCGACGCCGTCGACGGCGCCGCCCGCGATCGCGATCCCCGGGTGCGCGACCAGCGCCGAGCGCACCGCATCGGCGGCCGCGTCGTGATCGTCGCGTCCGACGGGCAGTGCGTCGCGCCACTCATGCTGACGCGTGAACAGCGGCGCCGCAGCGACGCCCAGGACGGCGCGGAACTCGTCGAGCACGAGGCGCCGTGCATCGGCGGTAGTGAGATTCGGAGCGCCGTGGACGTAGCCGCGCAAGAGCACGTACGACGCCGGCGCGCGAGACGGAATCTTGGATGAGGTCCAGGTGCAGGCACTGACCTCACCGGCGAGCGCAGCGGGTACGACGTAGCCGTATCCGTCGAGCGGATGCGGGACATCGTCGGCGCGGAATGCGGCAGACACGGTGAACGATGATCGGTACCTGACCGCATCGAGCAGCGCGGCCGCTTCCGGTGCGAGGGGACGAAGCAACGCCGCCGCCGCGCGTGCGGGGACGGCGATCACAATCGCATCGGCGGCCACGGAGCGACCGGCAGTGCGAACGAGATACCCTGCTCCATCCTGGTCCGCCGCGATCGACTCGGCTGCGCAAGCCGTGATCGTCTCGACGGCGTGCAGGGCGCGCACGGCACCGTTCACGAGTTCCTGCATGCCGCCCTCGAGGGTTGCGAGACGTTCCGCACCGTAGTGTGTCGCCGGCACGAGAGTCGACCCCTGGCGCACGAACGTCCGTCGCCGCGTGGCGTCAGTGCCGATCACGCGGTCAGCGATGCCGATGGCCTGGCAGAACTTCATCGCCGCGGGCTTCGAGGCGACGAAGATGTCCGCGCCCGCATCGACCACGAATCCCTGCACGCGATGGCTCACAAGCTTGCCGCCAGGTCGCCCTGCGGCTTCGAGCAGTGAGAGGTGGGCGCGCGGCAATGCAGCAGCCGATGGGCCATCGCCCGGCGTGGCGGTGGTGAGCTCCTGCAGGCGCAGCGCACACGCGAGGCCGGTAATGCCGCCGCCGATGATGACGATACGGGGAGCGTCCGGGTGTGTGCCCGTCATCGGGACGGCCCTCACCTCAGTCCGGCATCCAGCCGGCCGACGCGGCGCGCTGCTGAATCAGCCCGGCGAGCAGCTCGATGAAGCGCGGGTCGTCGTTGAGCGCAGCGGGCCGCTCGAGGCGAATGCCCAGCTCCCGCGAGCACGCCTGCGCCGCGACATCGATGTCGTAGAGGATCTCGACGTGGTCGCAGACGAAACCGACCGGCACGGAGACCACATTCCTCACGCCCGCACGCGCGAGGGCGGTGAGATGGTCGGGGAGCGTGGGGCCGAGCCATGGCTCGCTCGTGCGTCCGGCGGACTGGTAACTCCAGGACCAGCGCGATTCGTCGAGGCCGGCCCGCGACGCGATGAGCGCGGCCGTCTCGCGCACCTGCCGGTCGTACGGATCGCCAGCGGCGATAATGCGCTGCGGCAGGCTGTGCGCGCTGAACACCACGTGCACCGATTCGCGTTCGCGCTCCTCCCAGCGGTCGATCCCCTCGTGCACACGATCAGCGAAGGCCTGGATCAGCGCCGGCTCGGCGTGATAGCTGTCGACATGCACGAACTCGATCTCGCCGCGGTAAGCATCCAGTCCGGCGGCGATGCGCGCCTGGTAGGCTGCCACGCTCATGGCGCTGAAGTGCGGTGCGAGCACGAGACTCACCGCGCGCGTGATCCCCGCGTCCAGCATGGAGCCGACGGTCTCCTCGATCCACGGGCTCCAGTGGCGCATCCCGACATGGACCGCGAAACGCAGGGACGGCGACCTGGTATCGAGCGCCCGGCTCACGGCGTCTGCCTGCGCCTGCGTGAGCATGTTCAGCGGGGATCGGCCGCCGATGCTGGCGTAGTTATGAGCAAGTTCGTCGACGATGGTGCGCGGCGTCGACCGGCCACGCCGGACGTCGGCGAGATAGCCGGGCAGGTCGTCGAGCGACGACGGCCCGCCGTACGCCATCAGTAGCACCCCGATGCGATCGTTCACGCGGCGCTCCGCTCGTGCACGTATTCGACGAGCCGGCGCACTGCGTCGGGCGGCGTATGCTGCAGGACGCCGTGCCCGAGATTGAAGATGTGGCCGGGTCGCCCGCCCGCGCTCGCGAGTACCTCATCTGCCTGCGCGCGCAATTCGCGCCACGGCGCCTGCAGGAGCACGGGATCGAGATTGCCCATGATCGCACGGTCGCCGATGCGCGCCCACGCGGCGTCCAGCGGGATGCGCCAATCCACGCCGATGACGTCGCCGCCGCAGGCCGCCACGTTCTCGAGGATCCCCGCTGTCCCGGTGCCGAACGTGATGAGCGGTACGCCCGGTGCTCCGCGTGCGACGGTCTCGCAGGCCGCGGTCATGTACGGTCGCACGTAGCGATCGTAATCGGACGCACTCAACAGGCCCGCCCATGAGTCGAAGAACTGCAGCGCCGACGCGCCGGCCTTCGCCTGCGCCACGAGCAGATCGGCGGAGACGGTGGACAGCTTGCGCATCAGCCGCCCCCACGCCGCCGGATGCTCGTACATGAAGGACCTGGCGACCTCGAAGTGACGCGAGCCGCCGCCTTCGATGGCATAACAGGCGAGGGTGAACGGTGCTCCCGCGAACCCGATCAGCGGCACGCCGCGCGTAGCCAGTTCGGCGCTCGCCAGTCGCACCGCCTCGATCGTCGAAGGCAGCACCTCCTCCGCCGGAGGCACCGCGAGCCGATCCACGTCGGCGGGCCGCCGCAGCGGATTGCCGATGCGCGGACCTTCGCCAGCCACGAACTCGAGCGTCAGTCCCATGGCCCGCAGCGGCGGCAGGATGTCGGCGAAGATGATCGCCGCATCCAGAGGGAACGCGTTGACCGGTTGCAGTGTGACCTCCACCGCGAGTTCCGGGGAATCAATGATCTCGAGGATCGAGTGCTTCGCGCGCAGCGCGCGATACTCCGGCATGTAGCGGCCGGCCTGTCGCATGAGCCAGATGGGGGTGTGCGGAGCCGGCTGCCGCCGGCAGGCGAGCATGAAGGGCGTTGCGTCCAACCCGCTTACCATCGCACCGCGCGACCCACGAAGAACGGTCCCATGCGCTCGACGTACTGCGAGGTCTGCACCGTCTGCCGCATCGCCTGCACCAGCGCCGACAACGGGTGCAACCGCGGGCCGACGAGCCCGATCACGAAGTCGTTGTCGCCGGTGTCGAGCCCGTGACAGTCGAGACGGATATCCTGTGCGTATCCGGCCTCGCCGAACCGCCGGCCGATGCCGCCGTGCTCCATGAGTGCCGCGCGGCGGGTATCGGCATCGAGCGACTCGAACGCGCCACTGCGTCGAAGGGGATACCAGACCGCCCACGGATACGCCGGATCGAGCACGCGCGAGCGCGGCCGGTGGAGCAGCGTCTCCTCGAGGTCGTGCTCGTACCCGATGCTGTACGTCCGCCCGAGCATCGAATACGACCGGTCGAGGCGCAGCTCCGCGAAGGGTCCATCGTTCAGGCAGGGGCGCACGGTCTCCGTGAAGAACGCCGGATCCTCCGCGAACGTGAGCAGGCCGACGCCGCGCGGATCGTGCAGATCCTGATACAGCACGCCTTCGATACCATGGGTCGACAGCGCGTCGAGGAGCGGCGTCGTGCTGGTGCAGCCGGTGAGAACGAGCAGTTGGAAGAACAGCCGGCGATCCAGCCGCGCCGGCTGCGCGCCAGGCTCGGCGGCGCGGCCGTGCTCGGAGAGGTCCAGCGGCAGGGCAGGGGCTTGCGTGCTGTTCATGGTCATTCGTCGCGCAGCCAGCGCGCGACGTCGCCGGCGAAGTAGGTGATGATCGCATCGGCACCGGCGCGACGGATCGAGATGAGCGTCTCCAGCACGGTCGCACGTTCGTCGAGCCAACCGTTCGCCGCGGCCGCCTTGAGCATGGCGTACTCGCCGCTGACCTGATACGCGACCAGCGGCAGCGAGGGGTGCTGTGCGCGCAGCGCGTGCACGACATCGAGATACGCGAGCGCGGGCTTCACCATCAGCATGTCCGCGCCTTCGGCCACGTCGAGGTCGGCCTCGCGCAGCGCCTCACGCGCGTTCGCGGGATCCATCTGGTGCGTTCGCCGGTCGCCCGAGAGCAGCGACGTCGCCGCGGCATCACGGAATGGACCGTAGAACGCCGACGCGTACTTGACGCTGTACGACAGGACCGCGACATCGGGATGTCCGTCCGTATCGAGTGCGGTGCGGATCGAGCCGACCATGCCGTCCATCATGCCGCTCGGCGCCACGACGTCCGCACCGGCGCGTGCGTGCGAGACCGCGATGCGGCCGAGCACGGGCAGCGTTGCATCGTTGAGCGGCGTGCCGTCCGGCGCGAGCACCCCGCAGTGTCCGTGGTCCGTGTACTCGCAGAGGCAGACGTCGGTGATCACGGCGAGCTCCGGTACGGCCGCCTTGATCGCGCGCACGGCGCGCTGTGTCACGCCATCGCTCGCGAAGCTCTGCGAGCCGGCCGCGTCCTTGATGGCCGGGATGCCGAAGAGGACCACCGCGCGCACACCGAGCCGGAAGAGCGCGACGGCGTCGGCAGCCACGGACTCCACGGGCACGCGTTCGACGCCGGGCATGGACGCGACCGGTTCGCGCGCCGCGCTCTCCGTGACGAACAGCGGTGCGATCAGGTGCTCCGGCGCGAGCATCGTTTCGCGCACCAGTTGCCGCATGGAAGCCGATCGGCGCAGGCGGCGCGGCCGTGCCTGGGGGAAGAACGACTCAGGCATTCGCGGCCACCTTGAACGGTGCCGCCCGCTGCAGCGCGGCCACGAGCCCTTCGGCGGTATATGTCGCGGCCACGACCTCGACGCGCAGACCGTGTGTGCGCGCACTGGCGGCGGTGACGGGCCCGATGCACGCGACCGGTCCGCCGTAGTCCGCGCCCGCCACCTCCACGAAGCGCTCGACGGCCGACGGACTGGCCAGCGTCACGAGGTCGACGGAGCGAATGACGGCACGGGCGTCGTCGGCGAGTGGTGCGGCGATTGCGCGGTACACGACGATCTGGTCAACGTACGCGCCTCTCGCACTCAGTCTGGTGGCGAGCGCGTCGCGCGCGCGCTCACCTCGCAGCCAGAGCACGCGATGCCCAGACGCGTCGCCAAGCTCGGCCGCCAGCGACTCGGCCACGTGGGTCGTCGCGATGAGCTGGACGATCATGCCGCGCTGAGTCGCCGCGTGCGCGGTCGCGGGACCGATGGCCGCAATGCGCGCATGACCGCGCAGCGCGGCTCGTGCCTCCGGTGGCGCGACATTCCACGCCTGCTCCACGCCGTTGCTGCTCGTGAATATGACCCAGCGACTGCTGGCGATGCCGCGCCAGGCGGCCGCGCCCGGATCCACGGGCTCGATCCGCAGCAGTGGCAGGCGAACAGGAACCGCACCCGCCGCCTCGAGCGCGCTGCACAACGACTGCGCCTGCGCCTCGGGGCGTGTGACGAGGATACGTTGCCCCTGCAACGGCGCGTGCGCACGAGCCGAACCGTTTGTCCGGCGCGTGATTGTACTTCGCAAGGCGGCTTCACGCGCGCGCTCGGCTTCAACCTCTTCATGAAGCTGCGCGTTGTCGATGCTCGCCAGCGCGAATCGCGTCGGTTGGTCACGTTCACGGCACTGGACCGCGAGGGCCCCCTGTCCCGCGGCGGGCGCAATCACGTTTGCGCTGAAAATCTCGCTCACGTGGGCCTCGAGCCCGAGCCGTTGCAGTCCGGCGAGGGCAAAGATCGCGGCGTCGTACTCACCCGCCAGCACCTTGCCGAGTCGCACGTCCACGGGTCCACGAATGGGGCGCAGTGTGCAGTCCGGTCGCAGCGCCGAGAGTGCGGTCGCGCGCCGCGGGCTGGACGTACCGATGACGGCACCCGGGGGCAGTGTCGCAAGCGTCGCCCCGTCGCGTGCCACCAGCGCCTCGCGCGGGTCGGCGCGAACGGGGACGGCCGCGATCACAAGCCCGGCGACGGGCTGCCGGGGAAGATCCTTGAATGAGTGGATGGCGACGTCGATCGCTCCCTCGAGCAGCGCGCGCTCGATGCGATCGGTGAAAGCGTCGTCGGAGAGATCGGCGAACGGGACTCCCGGCTGGTCGTCGCCGCTGCTGGCGTACACGCGCCAGCGAAATTCGATGTCCGGATGGGCAGCGCCGAGCATTGCCACCACCTGCTCGGCTTGCCGCCGTGCGAGCGCGGAGCCCCTGGTGCCGATCGTCATCGAGCGCGTCGCCGACGGTGCACGGGACCGCGCGACCAGCTCGGCCACCGCGGAGTCCGTCATCGCTTCCACTTCGGGCACGGCCACCGCGCGTTCGACGTGCGCGGCCGCGGTGCGCGCATGCAGCTCATCAAGATCCACGAGGTCCGCACCAGGCATCGAGCGAATCGCCGGGTCGGCATTGCGCGGCATCGACGTGTCCACGACGACAATCGGATGCTCGCGGCCAGCAGCACCGGCCAGCATTTCAGCGTCAAGTACGATCTGCGGCGCGCTGGTCGCAACGATGATCGCGTCGGCTCGCGCGACTTCGTGAGCGAGGTGCGAGAAGGGGGCGCAACGCGCCTTGAATCGCGCCGCCAGTGAGGCGGCTCGCTCGCCGGTGCGGTTGACGATCGTGAGCCGGGCCCCCGCGTGGTACAGCGCGCGAGCGGCCAGTGTGCCCGCATGCCCGGCGCCGATCACGAGCGTCTGCCGGCCGTCGAGGTCGCCGAGTTGCGCGGCGATCGCGTCGACGGCCACCGACCCGATGTCCGCCCGCGGAAAGCGTTGCCAGACGGACTTGCGCACATTCTCGGCCGATGTCAGGGCGCTTCTGAACGAGGATTTCAGCGCCGGCGACGCCGCGTGCACAGCGACGGAGTGCTGGAGGGCCGCGCGCACCTGGGCGATGATCTCCCCCTCGCCGAGCATGGCGGAGTCGAGGCCGGCGGTCACGCGATGGAGGTGTCGCAGCGCCTCCGAACCTTCCATATAGATGGAGGCGACCGCGATACGCTCGCGGGCGACGGTGCGCGCGGACGCCAGCCAATCGATGAGTACATCGCGCGCCTCGTCGGCGGTGCCGCCGACCTCGGCGTAAAGCTCCACGCGGTGGCATGTGGAGAGGATCACCAGGCGACGGATCGTCGTCGTGCCTTGCTCGCCGCCGGCTCCGCCGGGACCGGCGTTCTTACGCGCTCGCGCGAGTTCCGGACGAATGTCCGACGATACGAAAGTCAGCGCCTCGCGAAGCTCAGCGGGCGCACTGCGACCGAGCGACAGACATCGAAGAGGAGCATCCTGCGGCGACAAGCGGTTTCGACCTCGTGAGTGGAGGTCGGAAACGTGACGAATGTCGAGCGGGCGATGTACCGCAGGGCTACGGTCGGGGTCTACCGTACTTCTACGGTAGGCACACGCCTGACACCGTGGTCATGCCACCTCGTCCGTCCCCTCGTTGATCCCCTCGAAGAGGTAGGTGGAGAGGTATCGCTCGCCGGTGTCGGGGAGCATGGCGAGAAGGACGGTACCTTCGCTCGACCGCTCGGCCACCCGGCGCGCCGCGGCGAACGTGCCCCCCGCCGACACGCCGCAGAGGATTCCCTCGCGGGCGGCGAGCTCGCGTGCCGCGTCGCGGGCGTCGGTGTCAGAGACCTTGACGATCTCGTCGATCACCGAACGATCGAGCACCTCGGGTACGAAGTCCGGCGTCCACCCCTGGATCTTGTGCGGATTCCACGGCTCGTCGTTGAGCAGGCTGGCAACTTCGGGCTCGGCGGCCACGATGCGGATCTCCGGCCGCCCCGCCTTGAGCACCTGTCCCGCGCCGGCCAGCGTGCCGCCCGTGCCCCAGCCGGAAACCCAGACATCGAGCCGCTTCCCGGCGAAGTCGCGCAGGATCTCAGGCCCCGTCGTGTGCCGGTGGTACTCCGGGTTGGCCGGGTTCTCGAATTGCTTCGCCAGGAACCAGCCGTGCTTCGCCGCAAGTTCCTCGGCCACACGCACCATCCCGGTCCCTCGCTCGGCGGCCGGCGTCAGGACCACTTTCGCGCCGAGGATTCGCATGAGCTTGCGGCGTTCGATCGAGAAGGACTCGGCCATTACGGCGACGAAGGGGTAGCCCTTGACCGCGCAGACCATGGCGAGCGCGATGCCGGTGTTGCCCGACGTTGCTTCGACGACGGTCTGCCCCGGTTTGAGCGTTCCGCGTTGCTCGGCATCGTTGATGATGGCGAAGGCGAGGCGGTCCTTGACCGAGGACATCGGATTGAACGCCTCGCACTTGACGTACATCGTCACGTGGGCGGGGGCGATGCGATTGATGCGGACGATGGGGGTGTCGCCGATCGTGGAGAGGATGTCGGAGTGGAGCATTGGCGGATAGCGCGAGTGGTGGGGATGGCGGAGGCGGTCGATGCAGGGTGCGCGCCACGCGGGAGGGAGGGGACAACCGTCGGCAGACGTCGCCGTTCCCCTCACCCCTTGGGCAACGCCTTGAGCACTTCGCGAACGAGGTCCCACTGGTTGAAGCCCTGGCGACCGTAGTCGAGCCCGCGCCGCACGATGACCAGATCATGCGACGGGACGACCACGGCGTAATTCCCGCGGTTACCCGCGGTGGAGTAGGCGTCCTTCGGCACGTCCATACGGTCGTCGGGGACGAGCCACCACTGGCCACCATACATGTTGCCGCGCGTTGCCGTGGCCGGCGCCGGCGTGCGCACGAAGTCGATCCATGACTGCGAGAGCAGCCGCTCGCCGTTCCAGACGCCACCGTTCAGGTAGAGGAGGCCGAAGCGCGCGAGGTCGCGGGCGTTCGTGTAGACCTGGCTGCTCAGGATGAAGTCGCCGAACCGATCGACGCCGAGCAGCGTGTTGCGCATGCCGATCCGGTCGAGCAGCGCCTGGCGCGGGAATGCCAGGTAGGCCTGGTCGCTGCCTAACGCGCGCTTCATGGCCAGCACGCCAAGAAGCGTGTCGTAGTTCTCGTAGTCCCAGCTTGTTTCCGGCTCGCGGATGAGGGCGCGGCTGAGCGCCCCGTTCACCGAGCTGGCGCCGGCCCAGTAGGCGAGCCCCGACCCCGTGGCATACTCGAGGCCGCGGTTGTCCACCGTTTCCAGCCCGCTCGACATGTGCAGCAGGTTGCGGAGCGTGATCGAGTTGCGCGGGTCGGACGCCGACGTCGCCGAGCGCGGCAGCCACTCGAGGTTCAACGGGGAGTCAAGCTCGAGACGTCCCTGGTCCACCAGCATCCCGATCAGCGTGACCGCGATGCTCTTGGCGGTGGACCAGGTACGCGTGCGTGTCGTGGCGTCGAAGCCCGGCGCGTAGCGCTCGTGGATGATGCGGCCTTGGTAGACGATGACCAGCCCCGTCGTCACCTGCTGAGGCGACTCGCGCTCGAAGCTCCACTTGCTGGCTGCGCGAAGCGCGTCGGCGTCGATCTCCGGAGGCAGCGGCGCGTCCGTCACGAGATCGCCGTCGGGCCAGGGGATCGTGGCCGGATTGCCGGGGGGCGGTGGCATGCGCAACGCCGGGAGGCTGTCGACGGCGGCGACCGTCTGGTCGGGCGCCAGGACGACGCACCCAACGCCGTCGCGGAAGACGGCGCGGACGGTCGGCACGTAGCCGTCCGCGCCGATCGCGACCATGCGACGTGCGCGATCAACCGTGTAGTCGCCGCCGTCGGGCGTGCCGATGGGCTGCGGAAGATAAGCGAGCTCCTGCGCGAAGACCTGCTCGAGTGTCCTGTTGGAGGTGAACAGGCCGTTGCACATGAAGATCGCCTGTTGCCCCCGGCGGATGATCTCGCGGTCGAAGCGCCAGTAATCGAAGCGCTCCCGCTGCTGGGCAGCGAGGCTCGCCGGGAGAAGGAGTGCCGCGGCGACAACGCGCAGGGCAGCGGTGACAGTGGCGCGGCTGCCAGCATGGGAGAATGCGGATCGAGGGCGGCGGGGCATCTGCGTCACGAGCGAAGAGGGTGGACTGGGCGGAGCGCGTCAACCGTCAGACGGGCAACCCGTGCAGGGGTCCCGGGGGCCGGGAGCTCCGTTCAGGCCCAATCTCGCGCGAGGGCGCCTCGACGGCCAGTCGACGCGTGCGCGTGAGACTGCCCCCCCCGATGCGGGGTGCCTGACGATCCTCGCCCCCAGCGGCTGGACCCGGGCAGTCGCGAATGCGCTGCCGACCGTGCACTTTCCCTGATCCACGGGCTTCCCCAACGGAGCATACCATGCAACGTGTCACCGGAATCGGCGGCATCTTCTTCAAGGCGAAGGATCCGAAAGCACTCGGCGCCTGGTACCGGGATCACCTGGGACTCGATGTGACCGAGTGGGGGGGCGCAATCTTCCACTGGGGCGGTCCCGACAGCGAGAAGGGGACGACCATCTGGAGCGCGTTCAAGAGCGATACGACCTATCTCGACCCCGGTACCGCGAACTTCATGGTCAACTTTCGCGTCGCGGACGTGCATGCGCTGCTCGCCGCGCTGCGAAGCGAAGGCTGCAACGTGGAGGACCGTACCGACGAATCCGAGTACGGCAAGTTCGGCTGGGTCATCGATCCGGAAGGCAACAAGGTCGAGCTCTGGGAGCCGCCCGCAGGTCGGTGACCTTCAATGCCGGCCGGGGATCGAAATCGGCCAGGAGGCGCGTTATGCAGGTGACGTCGACGTCACGGATGACCACGGAACCGTCCGTGCCGGCGCAACGCGGCGGCAATGCACGTCGCGTGCTCCTGGTCGGAGCGTGGTTTGCCCTGGTCACCGGATTGCTGGAAGTCGTGGTCCTGCTGGTCAAGCGATACGGCTTCGGCCGGATGCTGCACGTGAGCGATCACTTCGTCTGGATGGCTCCCGTTGCGTACCTGGCGCTGTTCGCGCTGCCGGCGCTGGCGCTGGCGGCGCTGGCATGGCGCTGGCCGCGCCATGTGACACTGCCACGGACCGCGGGCGCCTTCGCGTTTCTCGGTGCGCTCGGGCTGATTTTCATGTTTCCGCGCCTGTACCGCATCGCCATGCTCCTGCTGGCGGCCGGTGCTGGCGTGCAGGCCAGCCGGATCGTCGGCGGCCATGAAGCCGGCTTCATCAGGCTCTGTCGATCCAGCCTGATGGGGCTCGTGGCGGTCGTCATGCTGAACGCGGCGATAGTCACGGGGCACGGTTGGTTGCGTGAGCGCAATGCCCTCGCCGGGCTGCCGGCCGTGCGCGCTGGCGCTCCGAACATCCTGTTGATCATTCTCGATACCGTGCGTGCGGAGGATGTCGGCCTGTATGGCTACGCGCGGCCGACAACTCCGAGACTCGACGCGCTGGCGGCTGGTGGCGTGGTGTTCGATCATGCAATCTCGACGGCGCCATGGACGCTTCCCGCACACGGCGCCATGTTCACCGGGCGCTACCCGTACGAGCAGAGCTCGAACTGGGAGACGCCGCTCGACGAATCGTATCCGACACTCGCGGAGGTACTGGCCGAGCGTGGCTACATGACCGCGGGCTTCGTGAGCAACACGTTCTACGCCAGCCGTGAATTCGGTCTCGACCGTGGCTTCGCGCATTACGAGGACTATCGCATCACGCCCGGCGAGGTGCTGAACAGCTCGTCGCTGGGACTGCTGCTGTTCGCGGGACGGGCGGGGCTGACGACCAACGTCTTCCGCCGACTGCTCGACAACTACCACTTCCTCGGCCGGAAGCGCGCGGACCAGGTCACGGACGACATGCTGCGCTGGGTGGACGGCGTGGACCGTCCGTTCTTTGCGTTCGTCAACTACTTCGATGCACACTGGCCTTACGTGTCGTCGGCCGCAGATCAGCGCAGGTTCAACGTCACCGAGCCGTTCGAGTACGAGCCCGCCGCCTATGATGCCGCGATCGCAGGGCAGGATGTGCAGTTGGGTCGGCTGATCGATGAGCTGGACCGGCGCGGATTGACGAACAACACGCTCGTCATCATCACGTCGGATCATGGCGAATACCTCGGAGAGCACGGCCGCACGGGCCACGGCAACGGGCTCTATATGGAAACCATGCATGTACCGCTGGTTCTCCGGTTCCCTGGGCACACGCCCGCGGGGGCGCGCATCGCGCGGTGGGTGTCGACACGGCAACTGCCGGCGACCATCCTCGCGCTGATCGGTGCGGATGACGAGCGGCGAATTCCCGGTCAGTCACTTGCGGCGCTATGGGATGGCACGCCCACGCCGATCACCGACCCGGTGCTTTCCGGAGCGCGTCGTGCGATCCGCATGACAGAGGACCTGCCGATCGCGCGTGGCGACGTGCACTCCCTCATCGAAGATGGAATACAGTACATCCGGAACGGCATCGAGAGCGAAGAGCTGTACGACCTGAACCGCGACGGCGAGCAACGCACGAACCTCGTGGATTCCGCCAGCGCAGCGCCGTTGCTGCAGCGACTTCGCGCCGAGTTGGGTGCCCTGGTCCCGGAGAGTGGGAACGCGACCGCGTCGATGAAGCGTATGCCATCGGGCAATCCTCGGTGACGCCCGATCGGGCGGCCGACGATGCAGCTGCCGGGTCCAGCGAATTCCGTCGCGGTGCGGCGGTGCTTGCCCTCGCGAACGGTCTGCTCTACCTGGCCTATGTCGTCCTGTCGTTCGGCATGGTCGTGCATGCGCCGTTTGGCGAGGCGCAACCGCGCGAGGCGACGGCGTACGGCAGGCTGGCGGATGCCCTGGCGCCATTGGGCGGGGGAGTGCAGGCTTTCATGCGCGGCGAGTCCTTCCTGTCGGACCGCGCGGCGTTCAATGCGACGTACGCGATCGTGCTGGTTGCGCTTTCGATCTCGTTCCTGCTGCTGCTCCGGCTCATCGCGCGCCACAGGGCCGTACTCGATGATCGTGCGGCGACGGCGCTCATGCGATGGGCCGCGCTCTTTGCGTTGCTTCTGTGCTTCGCCGCCCCGGTACTGGTCCAGGACTTCTGGTTGTCGCCGGCGTGGGGACGCGAGATCGTGCACGGGGCGAACCCGTACGTGACGCCGACGGATGCCGCGGCTGCCGGCGCGCTTCCGCTGGACGACCTCGGGATGCGCATGACGTATGGCCCGATGTGGGCCCTCGTCTCGGGGGCGATCATGTTCGTGGCCAGGGACGACGTCCTGCTGGCTGCCGTGCTGTTCAAGCTGCTGCTCGCGGCTGCATGGATCGGCTGTGTGTATCTCGTCGGCCGGATACTGCACGAAGGTCCGGCGGACCAACGCTGCCTTGGCATCGCGATCGTCGGATGGGTTCCACTTGGCGTATTGCAGTCCGTGGGCGACGGGCACAACGGCATCGTGATGGCTGCGCTGACGCTGCTGTGGCTGTATGCGCTCGAGCGCCGGCAACCGCGACGTGCGTCGATTGCACTCGCCGCCTCAGTGCTGGTCAAGTACATGACGGCGCCGCTGTTCCTGCTCGACCTGCTTCACGTACGCCTGTCGCGCGGCGCACGGCTGCGCACGTATCTGCCGCAGGCAGTGATGGCGGCCGCGCTCGCCGGTGCCTGTTTTGCCATTTTCTGGTCACCCGAATTCTTCACCGCGACCGCGAGCATGACCGGCTGGCACTTCTATACGCCGCGCGATGCAGTCGTCGAGGCGGGCCGGCTGGTCGGTCTCGAACCCGGCCTGCACACGCTGAGTGGTGTGCTGGTCATCGGCTTCGCCCTGGCCGCGCAGGGCGCGTTCCTGCTCGTCGGACTCATCGCCCTGATTCGGTACTGGCGCGCGCCTGCGGTCGACACGTTCCGCGGCGCCACGGCCGGTCTGGTGGTGGCATTGCTCTTCGGCGTCATCGGTCACCTCTGGCCCTGGTTCATGATGCTCGGCCTCGCCACCGCCGCCATTGATCCATCGGCTGCCCGCGTGCGCTGGGTGGTGGGCTACTCGCTGTTTGCGACTTTTCCGCTTCTCTTCTGGGTGGCGGACGGGGGCGAGTCGCACCTCACGCTCACTACGCCCCTGCTGTACGCCGCGTCCGTGCTCTTCTTCCTCGTTGCGCCACGTGACTGGTTCGGCGCCGGGAAAGGGACCGGCGCAGGGCGCGCGTCTCCAGCGGTGTAGGTCCGGATGCCGGTGGTTCTCGCAGCAACATGGGACGACGGCGTGTTCGTCTTCGCCGACCAGACTCGACGTCACGAGCTGGCCGGCCGCCCCGTGAATGCGCTGGCGCCGGATGATCGTGGTGGCGTGTTCGCCGTTGTGGACGGAACTACGCTGAGCCATCGCACGCCCGACGGAGCGTGGAGCACGATTGCGACCAGCGACATGGAGCTCGCATGCCTCACCGTCATCGGCGGCGCGGTCTACGCCGGGGGGAGCGACAGTGCGCGCGTGATCCGCGTCAGTGCTGCCGGTGAGATGCAGTCACTCAACGGTTTCGAGAATGTCCCGGGGCGTGAGACGTGGTATGCGGGTTCGACGGTGATCGACGGCCAGCGCGTTGGTCCGCCGCTCGGCATTCGTTCGATGACCTTCACGGCGGATGAAGCCGTATTCCTGGTCAATGTGCATGTGGGTGGCATCCCGCGGTCCACGGATGGCGGCGTCACGTGGCGGCCCACGATCGAGGTCGCGTGCGATGTACACGAGGTCCGTGCGCACCCGGTCGATCCCGAGCTTGTGATCGCGGCTTCGGCACGCGGACTGTGGATCAGCCGCGATGGCGGCGCGACATGGGCCGTTGAGACGGACGGCTTGCATGGGCTGCACTGCACCGCTGTTGCATTCTCGGAAGCGGACCTGCTTGTGTCGGCCGCCGCCGGTCACTTCGCGGCGCAGGGCGTGGTCTATCGACGGCCGATAGACGGGGGTAAGCCACTGCGCCCCGTCAGCGGTCTCCCGCGATCACTCCAGGGCGTTGTTGATACCGGTTGTATCGCCACGCGCGGCGCCGCGATCGCGGTTGCCGACAAGGGCGGCAACCTGTTCGTGTCGGCGGATGCCGGACGCTCGTGGAGGCATCTGGATGATGGGCTTCCGATGGTGAGTGCGCTGCTGCTGAGCTGACGTACCTGGCGGTTGCGTGATGTCGGCGCGCCGCGTACATCCCGACAACATCCTGTCAGAGGGACCCGCCCGATGTCAGCGACCGACGGCGGTATTTCGTATTGTTCCTGAAGCGCCATCAGCCGCAGCGTTCCATGGGCGGTCCGGCGCGCACTCGCACGTTCACCCCTGGTCACCAGCCGCATGCCCGGATCGCTCAATCGACTCGCTGCCGGCGCCGCGCTCCTCGCGCTCACCGCCGCGCCCCACCCCCTCGCCGCACAGAACGCCGCTCCCGACACGGCGAGCGACCAGATCAAGGCGATGGTGGCACGCCTCTCCCTGGATCAGTACAAGGCGACGATCAAGGGGCTCACGCAATTCGGCGATCGCCGGCAGGGCACCGATCGCAACCGTGCCGCCGTGGACTGGATCGAGGAGCAGCTCAAGAGCTATGGCTGCGAGCCGACGCACCGGATCACCTACGAGTATCAGCCCCGGCCCCGCACGCCACGCCCACCACGATCCGCGGAGCAGATCGCAGCGGCACGCCGTGCCCGGGCGACCAATGACAACGGGCCCGGTGGCTCACGCATGCGTGGCAATCGTGGACCGACGGGGGTGAACAACGACTCGCTGGAGCAGAAGGACCTTCGACTGCGCGCGCTCAACGCCCAGCCGGCCAGTCCCGGCGAGCGCCAGGAGGTGTACTGCACCAAGGTCGGCACCGAGCACCCGGACCAGATGTACATCATCGGCGGTCACATGGACGGTCATGGCTGGGGGGAGGCCGCGAACGACGACGGCTCGGGGACCGCGCTGGTCATGGAACTGGCGCGCGTGTTCAACATGCCTGACGTGCACACGGACGTCTCGATTCGCTTCATCCTCTGGAACAACGAAGAGACCGGATTGAACGGGTCGCGCGCGTACGTCGCACAGCGCGAGGCGCTGCAGGGCAAGGAAGAGCCGGCCGGCTCGGGGAAGTATCCCGAACCGAAGTGGTTGGGGGTGATCCAGCACGACATGATGATGTTCGACCACGGCATGCCCAACGCCGACGGCACGATGCGCGCGACGCAGCGCCCGGAAGCCGATG
Source organism: Gemmatimonadaceae bacterium (assembly GCA_035698205.1). GTDB lineage: Bacteria > Gemmatimonadota > Gemmatimonadetes > Gemmatimonadales > Gemmatimonadaceae > DASSBZ01. The sequence continues at coordinate 19,166 of DASSBZ010000105.1, forward strand.
TGAACATCGAGTTCCAGTCAAACTCGAAGTTCGCCGACGGATCGCAGCAGCTGGCGTGGGCCTTCCATCGTGCAAACAGGAATTACGCGACGGACTATCCGGCGTCCGTTGGTCCGCACATGACCAACACGGACTCGGCGCCGTTCCAGGATCTCGTCCCCGCGATCAGCCTGCGCGAGAACGAGCGCGGCGCGCAGATCGGCGCCGGCTGGGATCCGCAGTGGCACCAGGTCACTGACGTCTTTTCCTTCTACAGCGACGATGACTTCCGCCTCGGCCTCAACGCGGCCCAGACGACGCTCGGTGCGATCGCCACGCTCAGCGGAGCGCGCCTGACTCCGTAACGGTGGCGCAACGCTCCGTTCGATGGCGCAGAGAGTGCCCGGCAGCGTGACGCCGGGCACTTCGCGTACACGAGATCAGCATGACGCCGAAGCCCGGCCAGTCCCCTGCCGGCGCACTGGCAGAGGCCGCGGCCTGAGACATGACATCAGCCGAATTGGTGGAGCAGCAGCGCTGACAGGTACAGCCCGATCCCGAACCAGGCATGCGTGAGGAGGCTCTTCACCCGCGCCCTCTTCGGACTCGGCGTGCGTGAGGCAGCGATACCAAGCCCGAATGCCGGCTGCAGCGTGAAGTACGGCACGATCACCGTGACCACGCCGAAGGCGAGCGCGGGGAGCAACCTCGGAGCCGCCAGCCAACTGGATCCTGCCAGCAGCACGAATGTCAGTGCGAAGGCGATGCCGATGCTGTAATGCGCCGCCCAGCCGACGGCGCACTCGTGACGCTTGGCGTCCGCTGTTGCGATCCCCCGATGCATGAACGTGCCCGAGGGCATGTGCAGGATCCAGCGACCCAGCAGGCAGTAGCTCAAGGAACTGATTCCGAGCACCCGCTTGAGGAACAGCGCCCACAGGTCGATGACAACGGTGGCACCCACTCCGACGAGGATGGCGTGCATGGCGAACTGTGCGGGCATCGGTCTGTCACTCGTGGGCAGGTGGTCCGGATTTCGTGCGCTTTCATGACATTCGCCCGACTGGAACATTGACGACACGGCGCGCATTCTTACCTCCTCGTCACCCCCCCCCGGAGGAAGTCATGTCCCCTCGACGTTCGAATCGTCGCCGCCCCGCAATTCGTTTCACCGCGGCGACTGCCGCCGCATTGATCATCGGCACGGCGGCCTGCACGCTGCAGCAACAGCCGCCCCCGTCTGGAAGTTCCCAGGCACAGCCGGCGGACGCCGCCGGGCACGACGACCACATGTCGTCCATGACCGCGGCCGACCTCACCAGCCCGCGGATCGTGCGGCGCGCGGGGCAGCAGGGGGTCGCGGGACTTCCGCCCAGCGCGAATACGGCCGCCGCGCGCCTCGCCGCCAGCCCGCGCCATGGCGAGTGGGTCACCATTCCGTGGGAGCCCGGCTCCAGCGATTCGCTCATGGCCTGGATCGTCTACCCGGTCACCGAACGCGCCGAGACGCCGGTCGTCGTGGTGGTGCATGAGATCTTCGGGCTCTCCACCTGGGTGCGCGGGGTGGCCGATCAACTGGCCGCCGACGGCTTCATTGCCATCGCGCCGGACCTGCTCTCGCGGGTGCGTGGCGGACCAAGCGCCGACGAGCTCACCGGTGACTCGGCGCGCAAGATCATCCGCGACGTGAGCGCCGCCGAGCGCAACATGGGTGTGAGCGCCGCCGCTCGTTATGCAATGGCACGACCGTCGGCCGCCGACCGTTACGCCATGATCGGCTTCTGCTGGGGTGGCTCGGCCACCTGGGGTTATGCCATCAGCGGCGGGATCGCCGGCTTTGCCGGCGGCGTGCCGTTCTACGGAAGCCCGCCCAGCGACAACGGCGTTCCGGCGGCGGACTCGCTCGCGAAGATCCGGGTGCCGGTGATGCTGCTCAGCGGTTCGAAGGATGCCAGGATCGGTGCCGCCATGCCGGCGATCGATTCCATCATGCGCGCCGCGGGC
>DASSBZ010000106.1:0-13637 GCA_035698205.1 Gemmatimonadaceae bacterium
CTCCGAGCGATCGCGCGCTGCGCGCGTGCTCGGCTCCAGGCGGCCGTCGATCAGCGTGAGGCTGGCGGCGCTCAGCAGGTCGTCGCGCTTCATGAGCTGCACGCGCAGCGCGGGGATCAGCCCCTTCCCCTGCCGTTCGAGTCGCGCGAACAGCCGGCTCATCGCGTAGGCCGTGACGGAGAGCCCCAGATGCGACGCCGCCGCATCCTCGAGGTGATGCCCCTCGTCGATCACCAACCGCTGGAACGCCGGCAGCACCGCCGCTTCGGTCCAGTTCTGCGTCTGTCGCCGCACGGCGATGTCGGCGAGCAGCAGATGATGGTTGACCACGATCACGTCGGCCTGTGCGGCACGGCGACGGGCCGCGAACACGAAGCAGCGATCGAAGTGCGCGCACTTGGTGCGCGTGCACAGGTCCGGCTCGGCGGCGACTTCGTCCCAGACCTCGCTGCGCGGGTGAGCGGGGAGATCGCCGAGGGAGCCGTCCGTGGTGCGTTCCGCCCAGGCGGCGAGGTCGGTGAGCGTGGGGCCGGTGCCCGCTTCGAGCAGGTCGCGCTGCGCGTTGACCGCCTGTTCGAGCCGCAGGCGGCAGAGGTAGTTCCGCCACCCCTTGAGCAGCGCGAACCGCACCGGCTGGTCGTCGAGCGCGCGCGCCAGAAACGGCAGGTCCTGCCCCACCAACTGCTCCTGCAGGTTGATCGTCGCCGTCGACACCACCGTCCGCTCCCCGTTGGCGGCCGCCCACCGGAGCGCGGGGAGCAGGTAGCCTAACGACTTGCCGACCCCGGTGCCCGCTTCGAGGAGGCCGATGCCGCCATGGTTGTACAGCCCCGCGATGCGCTGCGCCAGCGCCCGCTGCCCCGGACGGTCCTCGAACCTCGGGTGCAACCGCGCGATCGGGCCGCCGACGCCCAGGTCGGCGTCGATGTCACCGGGCTCCAGCGGCACGACCGGCCGCTGGCGCGGCACCTCCACCACCACGTACAGCCGGCGGGCGGCGTTGTCGGTAATGGCGAATCCCACGCCATCGTTGTGGTAGCGCGTGGCCACCTCGAGATCGGCGTCGGAGGGCTCCAGCGTGCCCGACGGGTGGTTGTGCAGGAGCATCTCGCCGCGCTGCGCGCAGCCGGGGAGTGCGAGCACGCTGCGCGCATCGCCACGCGCCACGACGCGCGCCGTGGCCAATGTGCCGTCCTCGTCCACCGTGCAGACGAAGCACACCTCGCGGCCGCCGGCGAGCGCGATCTGTGCACGCACGGCGGCCGCAGCCCGTGGGGCGAGCATCGCCGACTGCGCGCTTGCGGTGGCGGACTTCCGGGCGGCGGGGGGAGAGGGGGGAGACACCCGCAGAATCTAGCCCGGGTCACCTTTCGATAGCGCGCGGCCGCGTGCAGACTCAGTGGACGTCCACGCCCCGCTCCCCCTGCCTTCCGCGACCATGCATCGCCAGATCGCCCCCGTACTGCTCATCGTGCTGTCAGCCTCCATGCTGCCGGCGCAGGCTCCCGTCCGTTCAACCGCAGCACCGCCGGCTCGATTCACCGACTCCAGCCGCGTGGAGCGTCTGCGATCCACGTTCGAGGCCATCGACCGCGAGTTTCGCGAGTACGCCGAGCAGCAGCACATCCCCGGTGCCGCGTGGGGGATCGTGATCGACGATCGCCTCGCACATGTGGGGGTGAGCGGCTATCGCGACATCGCGTCGCGCTCGGCCGTGGACAGCGGCACGATCTTTCGCATCGCCTCCATGACCAAGAGCTTCACGGCGATGGCGATCCTCAGGCTGCGCGACGAGGGGAAGCTCGCGCTGGACGATCCCGCGGAGCGATGGGTCCCCGAACTCGCCGGCCTGACATACCCCACGAGCGATTCGCCGCGACTGACGATCCGTCACCTTCTCTCGCACAATACGGGATTCCCGGAGGACAACCCGTGGGGGGACCAGCAGCTTGCGGTCACCGACGCCGACATGGACGCGATGATGCGCGCGGGCATCCCCTTCTCCAATGCGCCGGGGGTGGCGTACGAATATTCGAACTATGGCTTCGCGATTCTCGGCCGCGTCGTCACGCGCGCGTCGGGCATGCCCTACCGGCGCTACATCGCCGAGCAGATCCTGCAGCCGCTCGGGATGACTTCCACCACGCTCGAACCCGCATCCGTTCCCGGCTCACGCGTGGCGCAGGGGTATCGATGGGAAGATGAAACGTGGAAGCTGGAGCCGCAGTTGCCCGACGGCGCCTTCGGCTCCATGGGTGGCATGCTGACGTCGATGCACGACCTGGGCATCTACGTTGGTGCATTCCTCGGTGCCTGGCCGCCACACGATGGCGCCGAGGCGTATCCCGTGCGGCGCGCCTCGCTGCGCGAGATGCAGCAGATTCACACCCCGCGTCCGGCGTCGATCGGTCGAGATGCCAACGGCGACATCCAGCTTTCGAGCGGCGGCTACGGCTTCGGACTCGGCATCGCCGGCAACTGCGACTTCGCGCACATCGTGTCGCACACCGGGGGACTCCCCGGGTTCGGCTCGATCATGCTCTGGCTCCCCGAGTATGGCGTGGGGATCATGGCGTTCGGGAACCGGACGTATACCGGGTGGCGCGGCCCCACGATGCGGGCGCTCGAGCTCATGCAGGAGACCGGCGCGCTGCAACCGCGCGAGCCGCAGCCGTCGCCCACGCTCGTGACGCGGCGCGACGAGGTCACGCGCCTGGTACTCGACTGGGACGATGCGCTGGCGAGCAGGATCGCCGCCGTGAACCTGTTCCTCGACCGATCGAGCGACCGTCGGCGCTCGGAGATCGCCACCCTGCTGCGAGAGGTGGGACCGTGCCGCGCCGGGGCCGGTTGGGACGAGGTGGAGAACGCGCTGCGCGGTTCGTGGACGCTCCCCTGTGAGCGCGGCGCCCTGCGTGTGGCGATCACGCTCGCGCCAACCACGCCGCCGACCGTCCAGTACCTTCAGGTCTCGAGGGGGGTAACGCGCGATACGCCGGTGCGCCGGGGGCGTTGCACGCCCTAGCGCGCGGGCATGGCCTTTGCCCCTTCAACCACCGCGACTCCGCACCGTCGCGGATTCACCTCCGACCGTAACCAGGGAAAGGCCGACTCCATGCCGACCACCATCCGAAGGACCTTCGGACTCTCGCTCACGTTCGCCATTGCGGCCTGCGCGAACAACGCCGGCAGCCCGAGCGACAGTGCCACCGCCTCCACCGACACCGCGACCGTCGCGGCGGCCTGCCCCACGCCACTCGAAGCGCGCGAACCCAACGCCCCTGACCAGCAGCCCGCGTTCGCCGGCCAGACGCGAGCGTGCGCGGACAGCACGGCCACGGCCTTCGCCGTCACCGTCGTCACGACGGGGCTGGAGTTTCCGTGGGCGGTGGAACCGCTGCCGGGGGGCGACCTGCTCGTCACCGAGAAGCCGGGGCGGCTGCGCATCGTGACGGCAGCCGGCGAGGTCGGCGCGCCGATCACCGGTCTGCCGCGCGTGGACTACAAGGGACAGGGCGGCCTCCTCGACGTGGCGCTCAGCCCCTCGTTCGATTCCGATCGCACCATCTTCTGGAGCTTCTCCGAGCCACGCGACGGCGGCAATGGGACGAGCGTCGCGCGCGGCGTGCTTTCGGCGGACCGGAGCAGCCTGTCTGACGTGCGCGTGATCTTCCGCGTGCTCCCGGTCTATGACGGGGACAAGCACTTCGGCTCGCGACTGGCCTTCGGCCCCGACGGCAAGCTGTTCATCTCGACGGGTGAGCGCTCGGATACGCCGATGCGCAAGTATGCCCAGCAGCTCGACAGCCACCTCGGCAAGATTCTTCGCATCAACGCCGACGGCACGATTCCCGAGGATAATCCGTTCGTCGGCCAGGCCGACGCGCAGCCCGAGATCTGGACCCTCGGGCACCGCAACGTGCAGGCGATGGCGTTCGATGCCGACGGAAGGCTGTGGAACATCGAGCATGGCACCAATGGGGGCGACGAACTGAACCTCATCCAGAAGGGGAAGAACTACGGCTGGCCGTTGCAGGCGTATGGCGAGGAGTACTCGGGGCAGCCCATCGCCGGTGCGGTGACGATGGTCGAGGGTGACGAACAGCCGCGCTACTACTGGGATCCGGTCATCGCCCCGTCCGGGGCGCAGTGGTACTCCGGGAGCGCGTTCCCCGAATGGCGCGGCAACCTGTTCGTGGGGAGCATGAAGGACAAGATGCTCGTTCGGCTGAAGGTGAGCGGTGACCGCGTGATCGGCGAGGAGCACCTGCTGACCGATCGTGCGCAGCGGGTGCGCGACGTTCGCCAAGGTCCCGACGGTGCGCTGTATCTCGTGACCGACCAGAAGAACGGTGAACTCTGGAAGATTGCGCCGGCGGGCTGACCGCCCTCGCCTCCTCCGGCCGTGGATCGCGGCCGGGGTGACGACGGGAACAGCGTTCCTGCTGGCGTGCAGCGCCGGTGACGACGCCAGCGTCTCGAATGCCGGCGATTCCGCCCTCTTCGCAGCGCAACGCTCGTGCACGGCGCCGGTGGTGCGCGAGCTGGTGGAGAAGTTCGGTGAGCACCTCGAGCGCGTGTCGCTGCTTGCGCCGCCGGATCTGCTCGCCGGCGTGCTGCGTCGCGAGTACGGCCCATTCGTCACCAGCGACCTCCTCGCCCGATGGATCGCGGACCCGCGGCGTGCACCGGGGCGGGAGGTCTCGAGCCCGTGGCCCGATCGCGTGGAGGTGACGTCCGTGCAGCAGGCCGGCGAGGATTCATGCCGGCTGGAGGCCGACGTGATCTATACGACGAGCGCCGACACCGTGGCCGGTGCCGGCGTGTCGTCACCGCGCGAACGCGTGGTGATCGGGTTGCACTACGATGCCGGGTGGCGCATCAGCACCTGGCAGGGGGACTCGACCGGCACCGCGGGCACGACGCGTTAGGCGTCGCATCCGTCCGTACCCTGCCCCGCCCTACTGGTTGAACAGCACGTCGACGGGGATCCCCTTCGATCCCAGCCGGTCCAGGTCCCCCTGCAGCACCGGGTCGATCGCCCCGTACTCCTCGTAGAACGCGCCAACGCCCGCGTAATCGCCGTCGCCCTGCAGGCGCAGGATCTTCTCCGAGAGCGCGCTCATGGCCGCGCGCATCCGCTCCTGGTCCACGCGATACTTGCCGGTGGCGCTGTCCCGGGCGAATGCGCCGTTGGCCTGGAAGAAGTTGAAGGTGGCGATGTTCGCTCTGCCGTGCGCATCGGCGGCGCCGAAGCGCACCGACCGGAACAGCCCCGCCAGGAAGGTCGTGTAGTTGTTGCGCACGTCCTCGCCACCCAGCTCCCCCTGCGTGACGAGCTCCTGCACCATGTACAGCCCGAGGATGTCCGCCTTCTCCTCCTCGAGCGCGCTGGCCCGTTCCTTCAACGCCTCGCGCACGGTCCCCTTGCCGTCGATCGTGTTCTTGATGCCCAGCCCGTGGGCCACCTCGTGGAACATCGTGTTCTCGAAGAACGCATCGAACGACACGAACGGCATCTGGTCGGTATCGAGCAGCTCGGTGGCGATCGGCACGAGGATCCCGTCGAACTTGGCGCGCATCACGTTCTTGAGCTGCAGGCGGCGGGTGCCCTTGCGCAGTTGCACCTCCTCGTCGTTGGGGAGGTTGATGGCAATCGTCTTGGCCCCCGAGTTCGCCTGCCCCGCGTAGAACACGGCATCGTAGGCGTTGAGATCCGACCCGGTTCCCGGCGTCTCGGCCTTATACGCATCGGGAACGGGGAGCCCGCGCTGCAGCGATGGCAGCGTGCCCGCATAACGCGCTAGCCGGGCGCTCCACGCCGTGTCCTTGATCAGCACGTACGCCTCGTGCGCCGCCTTGTAGCCGAACAGGTTGTCCTCGTATGTCTCGATCGGCCCGATGACGATGTCGATCACGTTCTGCTTCATGTCCATCCAGGCGAGGTCGCTGGGCTGGTACTGGTCGGTGAGCAGCGCCGCGGCGCGCGACTCGAGGTAGCGGCGCAGGCCCGGATCCTCGGCAATGGCTGCGGCCTCGCGAAGCTTCGCGGCCGCCGCCTCGTGCCGGGCCGCGAAAGCCTGCGAGTACGGCACCGCCACCAGCGCACCCGCGGAGTCACGCCGCACCAGCGTATACAGGCTGCGCAGCGAATCGCCGTGCGCCCCCGTGGCCGCCGAGTCGAATTCGGCCCTGGTCATGTCGCGCGGGTACAGGTTCGCCCCCGGCGGTCGTGCCCCTGCGCCGGCGACGAACGACACGTTGTCATCCAGCCGATCCCACGGCCCGTAGTTGATTTCCGCCAGGCGACGCACGTCAGGATCGCTGATCGCGTTGAGGAGCGAGTCGCGACTCCCCCAGGCTTCCTCCCAGAACACCGGATCCATCTCGCGGGCGGCATCGACCAGGATGGGCAGCATCCGCCGCTGCGCATCGGTGAGGGCGGCGGTATCGGCGGTGAGCTGCACGGTCGTGTACCGCGCCAGTCGATCGGCCACGGTCGTCGCGCTGTCGGCGCCCGCGTCGGCGGCGGGCTGGCACGCCACGCCGCCGGTGAGCGCGCCGAACAGCGAGTAGCGGATGATGGGATGCATGTACGCTCCGAAAGTGGTTCCGGCGCGCGACGGGAGGTGTGGCGCGCCTACGTCTTGAGCGGTTTCTTCTTCGCCGCGGGGAACAATACGTTGTTGAGAATCAGCCGATAGCCTGGCGACGACGGGTGCAGCGAGAGGTCGGTCGGCGCCGCACCGATGTTGTGCTGCGGATCCTCGGGGTCGTGGCCGCCCAGGAACGTCCACGAGCCCTTGCCGTAGTCCCCATGAATGTACTTCACCCACGGCGCGCCGTCCTCGTAGGCGAGGACCGTGTCCCCCGGCTTGAGGGTGGCCTTCGCGAACGAGGTGGTGACGCCATAGAAGTCGGGGATCACGTTCCGGTGGTTCTGCACGAGCATCGTCGCCACCGGATCGAACTTGGCCGAGAACGAGAACAGCGTGAACTGCCCGAGGGGCTGCCGGCGCGAGGGGACGTTGACCTGGTGGCCGTCGATGTCGCTCATGGCGTTCGTGAACGGGGACATCTCCACGTGGGCATCCTGGAACGCCATGGTGCGCTGCCAGTCGAGACGGGCGTTGGCGCCGGGGTCCATGGGCGTGCCGTCGGCATAGCTCGCGGCGATGTCGGTGGCGTGTGCGGCAATGGCCAGCTCGAGCGTCTCCGTGGCCCCGCACATGGCGAAGAGAAAGCCGCCGTTCTCCACGTACTGCCGGATGCGGTCGGCCACCGCCTTCTTGAGCGCGGGGATGTCGGGATAGCCGAGTTCCTCCGCGGTGGCGATGCTGCGCGAGCGCTGCTCGACGAACCACGGCGTGTCGCGGAACTGCAGGTAGAGCTTGTTGAGCTGCCCGGTGAAGTCCTCGTGATGCAGATGCAGCCAGTCGTACTTCGCGAGGTCACCGCGGATGACCTCGTCGTCCCAGACCGTGGTGTATTCGATCCCCGCGTACTGGAGCGCAAGGGTCACGGCGTCATCCCACGGCGGCGTGCTGGGGGGCGTGTAAATCGCGATCTTCGGCGCCTTCTCCAGCGCCACGGCGTCCATGTTGCCCCCCGCCATCTCCCCGCGCACCGCGCCTAACGCGGCGTTGTCGAGTGGCTCCACGGTCACGCCGTCCAGCGCGGCCCGGCGCCGCAGCGCCGGTGCATCCGGGAGCAGGAACGACCCGCCGCGGTAGTTCAGGAACCACTCGCCGCGGTTGCCATCCTTGAGGGCGTTGTACATCAGGCCGTACGCCTTGAGATGGTTCCGCTGCGCGTCGTCCATGGGCACGAGCAGGTGCTGTGCCTGGAGCACTGCGGGGAAAAGCAGCAGCGCGGCCAGCACGGCTGCACGGCGGGAGAGTGTGCGGAGACGGTTCATGGCGACGATGGAATCCGTTCGCGTGCGCGGTCGAGCGCCTGCCGTGCCTGGGGCACGAGGGCGCTGGCCGGCCACGTGAGAATGAGATGTTCGAGGTGCTCGACGGCCGAGGCACGATCGCCGCGCGCGAGCAGTGTGCGCGACCACTCGAGTTCGGCCTCGGTGGTCTCCGGTGCTGATGGATACCGGTCGACCATGCGCGACCAGACGGCAATGGCAGTCTCCGTATCGCCAAGCGCCGCGAACAGCCGCGCCGACGTGCCGAGCAGCGGGGCGGCCGCGTCGCGCACGCTGTCGGCCGCGGCGCGGAAGGCGCGGGCAGCGCCCAGCGAATCGCGCTGCGCCAGCGCCAGAAAGGCGCGGCCGATCGACGGCGCGGTGAGCGCCGATGTCCGCGCCAGCAGCGCCTGTGCGAGCACGATGTCCGGCGACGTTTCCAGCGAGCGCCGCAGCCCGCGCCGTGCCCCCTCCAGGTCACCCTGCGACAGCGCGATCCATCCGGTGATCCGGTCGTCGTCGGACATGGGCGATTCCGCCAGCGCCGCCGCCGCCCGTTGCAGGTCGCCCGCGCGAACCCACCCCCACGCCAGCGAGCGCGTGAGCTGTGCCCGAACCGTGGGCGCCAGCGCGGCCCCCCGTTCATCGAGCGCGCGCGCCGCCTCGACCGGACGTCCCAGTTCGGCCAGCGCGCGCACACGGACGGGGAGCAGGCGCTCCACGGTCGCGCTGTCGGAGTCGCTGTCGAAGGGCGCGACGAGTGCAAGCACCGACGCCGGGTCGCCGCCGCTCATCGCGTCGGAGGCGGCACGTGCCGCGAGGTCGCGATCCGGCTTCAGCTCGAGCACCGCCCGCAGCGCGTCGCGCGCCACCAGCCACTGCTGCTGCTGCTCCGCTTCATCGGCAAAGGCCAGCCACGCCACCTCCGCCGCGTCTCCGGCCGGCAGGTCGCTCAGCGCTCGCCAGGCGTCTCGCGCCGAGCGCCAGCGCAGCTCGAGCGAGGCCAGCACACGCCGCGCGGGGATCGAGACCGGCGGCGCGGCCAGTGTGTCTCGAATGGCGTCGCGAACGGAATCGGGGGCAGGCAGCAGCGAGAACGCCGCCGACGGCTCCATGAACTGCACCTGCTCCACCGCTTCGCGCCAGCTCGCCGCCGATGCCGCCCACAGCCCGAGTGCGGAGCGCAGTTGCGCCATCTCCACCGGGAAGTCGCGAGCGTTGCCGAGCGTGCGCTGCCCCTCGCGAAGCACGGTGTCGGCCGCGGTCGCGCGACCGTCTCCCAACAGCAGCCGCGCATACTCACGGAACGGCGTCGGATCGCGCGGGGCGGCGGCGCGCCACGCCGCGAACGCACCGCGCGCATCCACATCACGATCCATCCACGTCAGGGTGCGGAGCTGCACGGTGCGCAACTGGGCGTCCTGAGGGTGTCGAAGCAGCAGCGAATCGAGCAGTGGCAGCAGCGAGTCGCTCCAACCGAGCTGGCTGTACACGCGCTCCAGCCCCAGCACGACGGGGAGCAGCGAGGCCTCGCGCAGCGCTGCTCGGTAGGCGGTCACCGCCTCGCGCCACTTCCCTTCCTGCTCCAGTTGCAGCGCCTTCGCGGGCATGGTCAGTGTGCCCTGCGCATCCACCGCGGAGGTGGTGACGACCAGCAGCAGCGGGAGGAGCCAGCGGCCGAAGCGGCGGGCGCCGCCGGCGCTAGGGCTTCTCCCCATTGATGCGCTTGAAGTATTCGAGCACCAGCCGCCGCTCCTCGGGGGTCAGCCCTCGCAGCTCGTTCCACGTTGGCGGCTGGAACTTCGTGGCCGCCTTCCCCGACGCGTTCGTGGAGGATGGCGTGAACACCTCGGTCCCCGTCCACGGCGTGGATTCCCGCTTCCCCTGATCCTCGCGCTCCTCCTGCTCCAGCGTGCGGCCGGCATCGAGCATCCGGCGGAACAGGCGCTGCTGGCGATCGATCACGTTCTGGTCGATCGACCCCGCTTCCAGCGCCTGCGCCAACTGCTTTGCCTCACGCGCGAGATCGTCGGTGCGCCCGGTGCGGTCGTTCTCTCCGGTTTCCTGCAACCGGGCAGCCATCTCGCGCTGGCGCTCGCCGATCTGGCGCGCGGCCTCGCGCCCCTGCTGCGACAGCGATTGGCCGGCGCGGGGCAACAGCCCCTGCGTCTGTGCATTCAGGGAGCCCTGCTGCTGCGCGAGTTCCTGCATCCGCTTCAGCATCTCCGGAAAGCCGGACGCCGATTCCGACGACTGCGCACGCTCGCGGTCGCGCACGAGTGACGCCGCCGCCTGGTTCAACGCCTCGGACGCATCGCGCATGGCGCCGGCCGCCTGCTGGCTCGTCTTCGCCTGCGCCAGCTCCTTCGCCGCCTGTTCCACCTTGCGCTGTGCATCGGCCACCGCGCCCTGCGTGCGCTCCGAGAGCAGCGACGACTTGCGCCCCGCTTCATTCAGCCGCCGCCCCGCCTGCTGCGCGCCCTGCGCGAGCGCGCTCTGCCTCGGCTGCAGCTCCCCCTTCTCCGCACCCTGACGCGCCTGCTGTTCCAGCGACTCCTGCTCGCGCGAGAGCTGGAGCATCTCCTGTACCGACTGATCGAGTTCGCTGGTGAGTTCCTTCTTCCATTCGTCGATCTGCTGTGCGCGTGCCTGCGAGAGCTGCTCGGCCGCCTGCTCCATCGATTTCGCTGCATCGCGCGCGGCGTTCGCGTCGCGCTGTGCATTCGCTGGCTGCTGACCGGACTGGTTCTGTTGGCCGGATTGCTGCTGGCCGGATTGCTGTTGACCGGATTTTTGTTGCTGGCCGGCTTGATTCTGCCGGCCCGCCTGCTGTTGACCGGCCTTCTGTTGCTGACCGGCTTGATTCTGCTGGCCCGTCTGCTGTTGACCGGCCTTCTGTTGCTGACCGGCTTGCCGCTGCTGGCCTGCCTGCTGCTGCCCCGACTGGTTCTGTCGTGAGGCCTGCGAACTGTCCGATGGCGTTGGCTGCGACCGCGGCTGCGACGCGGTGGCACCGCTCACCTTCTGCATGGCTTCCTGCGACTCGCGAACATCGCTGCGGGCCTGCGCCATCTTCTGCGCACCCACCTCGGCATTCTCCCGGCGCAGACGTTCCTGCAGTGCGGCGAGATCCTCCGCCAACCCCTTCGAGCGTTCGTTCAGCGCGCGACTCTCCTGCTTCGCACTCTGCTGCTGCGGCTCCGTGCGCGCGGAGGAAAGCGAATCCGCAAGTTCGTGCTCGCGCTTCGCAATCTCGGTCGCCTCCTGTTTCATGGACTGCATGGCGCCTTCGAGCGCGGCCCGTTTCAACATCTCCACGCTCTTCTCCAACTGCTCGCGCAAGCGATTCTGCTGCGCCGCGAGGTCCGCCAGCGCCTGACGCGTCTGCGGCTGCGACAGATCGCGCGCCGATTCCTCGAGCTTCTGCAGCTGCGCCATCAGTTCGGGGGTAAGCGCATCGCTCAGCAGCTTCTGCGCCTCCTGCAGCCGCGACGCAAGCGCGCTGTCGAGGGCGCCGGTCTGCTTGAACTGTTTCTCCAGATCCCGGGCCGCCTCGCGCAACTCCTCCATGCGCTGCGCGAGCGCGCGCTGCTCCTTGGCCAGTTGTTGTGCCGTCTCCGCTGATTCGAACGACATGGGGCTCGACTCACCGGACCGCGCGCCATCGGCGCCCTGTGCATCGGTGCGATCGCGGCGGCGTGCTGCTTCCTCCGTACGCTGCTGCAACTGCTTCTGCGCCTCGGCGGCGGCAGCGGCCCGCTGCGCGGCCGAGTCGGCGGCGGCCACGACATGTTCGCGCTGCGAGCGCAGCCCCGGCACCTGCAGCACCAGCTCCTCGCTGGCCCCCGACTGGGCCCATGGCGATGCATCGGACGCGGTGGCGACGACATGCAGCGCGTCGCCCGCCCCAAGCTGGAAGGCCGGCAGTGCGACGCTTGCCGCCCCCGCCCACTGCGCGGTTGCCTCGGCAACGACAGGCAGCACGCGTTCGGCTTCGCCACGGCCGTCGGCGCGTACACGCCACACGCGCAGCGACACATCCGCGAGGCCGTGATCGTCGGTGGCCAGGATCGAGAGCGTCACGGTATCCGCCGCCGAGACGATCGTGTCACCGGCGGGCGAGAGGATCTCGATGCGCGGCGCCGAGTCGGGGACCATCTCCACGTTGAGCGGTTGCGGCACATCGGGGATGGGACCGGTGGCGCCCACCGCGCTCCACGTATATCGCAGGTTCCCCTGTACGGCGATTCGCCCGGCGAACCGCCGGCCGTCGGTCGCGAGCGACAACGAGTCCGCCTCGTGCGCCAGCGTCACGCTGCGCAACTCGGTGGACGACTGGCCGGCGATTCCCAACACGGTGCCGCGCGGCAGTCGCACCGGCTCGCCGAGCGGTACAGCTTCGGCGCGGCGATCGAGATACGCCGGGAACTCGGCGCGCACGGAGACATCGCCGAGGAAGGGCCGCTCTGCGACGGCGATGCTCGCCGTGTCGCTGGTGGTGCGGCCATCGCTGGCGAACAGCGTGAGCGCGGCATCCACCGGTCCCACCGGCACGCTCGCCACGCCTTCGTGTACGTCGTGCCGTGACGTGTGCCACGCCGAGCCGGTGGCGCGCTGCGAGACGGTGATGGAACGGCGACCCGCGGCGCTCACCTGCAGCACAAGCCGTTCGCCGCGCAGCACCGCGTGTGGCGCGTTGCGAAGTGCGATCGGCTCGAGCAGCGTCCCGCGCCAGGCGTCGACAGGATTCGCAATCGCGCGCCAGCCGTCGGGCGCGGCGTTGGATCGCGAGTAGAGCAGCAGTACGGCAGCCACACCCGTTGCCGCCGCAATCAGGGCGCGATGCGTGGCCACCCGCGTTGCGCGTGGTGCGAGTCCGCGTGGCGACGCGGGGCGCAGGCGCGCCGCCAACTGCTCGGCACCCATCTGCGCCAACGTCCCACCGCCGCCCTGCTGCCCCGCCACCTCGAGCGTGCCGCGCAGCGCTCCCGCGCGCAGCGACTGCTCGCGCTCCACTTCATACGCGAGCCCCGGCGCGGACGCATGCCGCCGGAGCATGCGCCTTGTCCACCATATGGCGACCCCGCGACCGCGATCACGCCCACCCACACCAGGAATGGCGTCACGCGCGGCAGCGCCATCCATCGCGCGCCGCCCAGCAGCCAGACGCCCACGGCAAGCAGCACACCCACAATGGCAACGGCGCCGGCGGCGCCCGTGGCGGCGATCCGCCGCGCGAGCCGCGAGCGCTCGCGCTCAACGAGCTCGACGACCGTCATGCCGCGGGGCGGCTCGTCACCGCGTAGACAAAGAGATTGATCCCCATGCGCAGCGCGGACTCGTGCAGCGCAGGCGGATCGCTGTACGTCCCCGGATCCTCCCAACCATTTCCGAGGTCGCTTTCGTAGCTGTAGAACACGGCCAGGCGATCGCCGATGAAGATCCCGTAGCCCCGCGCCGGCTTGCCGTCGTGCTCGTGGATCTTGGGGACACCCTTCGGGAAGTCGTAGACGATGTGGTAGATGGGGTGGCTCAGCGGGACATCCACCAGCGGTCGATCGGGGAAAACACGCGCAATCTCACGGCGAAAGTGCGGGTCGAGTCCGTAATTGTCGTCCACGTGCAAAAATCCGCCGCGCAGCAGGTACTCGCGAAGCCGCTCCACTTCGGCATCGCTGAACCGCATCACGCCGTGCCCGGTGGCGTGCAGGAACGGATAGTC
>DASSBZ010000107.1:0-5682 GCA_035698205.1 Gemmatimonadaceae bacterium
AGCGAGGGCACCATCGAACTCACCGGCCGCGTGCGCAGCGCCGACGAGGTCACGCACGCCGCGACGCTGGCCGGGGGGATTCCGGGCGTTGCCGACGTGACCAACCGGCTGCATGTGCGCACGCGCCGCGCCAGCGGACCGCGCCAGCCTCGTGCCGATGCGGACGTGGCCGTCGTACGCGATACCACGGCGGAGCCGCCGAGGGCCGAGTAGCGGCGCCCCAGGCGCACACTCGCAGGTCCCGACGAGCCGCCCGTTGTGCGGCTCGTCGTGCGTTTCGGCGCCACTCTCGCCCCCCTCCCCGCTCCGTTAACTTTGCGCCACCATGAGCACCACCGCCCTTCCGTCGCAGTACGACCACGTCGCCACCGAACGCGCGCTCTACGAGCGCTGGCAGGGCGCCGGCATCTTCACCGCCCATGCGGGACGCTCCCGACGAGCGGGAGGGGAGCGCGAGCCCTTCACGATCATGATGCCGCCGCCGAACGTGACAGCGGTGCTGCACATGGGGCACGGCCTGAACAACACCGTACAGGACGTGATGACGCGCTGGCGGCGGATGTGCGGCGACGAGGCGCTCTGGCTCCCCGGCACCGACCACGCCGGCATCGCCACCCAGAACGTCATCGAGAAGCAGCTCGCACGCGAGGGACTCACCCGCCAGGACCTTGGTCGTGAGGCGTTCGTGGCGCGCACCGAAGGTTTCGTGGAGGAGACGGGGGGCGGAATCCTCCAGCAGCTCCGCGCGCTCGGCGCCTCGTGCGACTGGAGCCGGACCGCGTACACACTCTCCCCCGCGCTGTCGCGCGCCGTGCGCGAGGCGTTCGTCCGCCTGTTCGAACGCGGGCTGATCTATCGCGGGCACCGCGTCATCCACTGGTGCCCACGCTGCCTTACGTCTTTGAGCGACGAGGAAGCCGAATTCCACGACACCGCGGGAACGCTCTACCACATCCGATATCCGCTCACCGACGATCCCGCGAACGGCATCGTCGTCGCGACGACGCGTCCGGAAACCATGCTCGGCGACGTGGCGGTTGCGGTGCACCCCGAGGACGAACGGTACGCCGCGCTCGTCGGGCGAACGGTTCGCATGCCGGTCACCGGGATCGAACTGCCGGTCATCGCCGACCCGTATGCCGATCCCGCCTTCGGCACCGGGGTGGTGAAGATCACGCCGGCACACGACGCCAACGACTATGAGGTCGGCGTCCGCCACAATCTGCCGATGCCGGTGGTGATTTCGGCGACCGGCACCATGGACGAGGGATCGGACGCCGCCGGCCGGGTGCCCGCGGAGCTCGCCGGGCTCGATCGCTTCGACGCGCGCACGCGGATCGTGGAGCAGTTGCGCGCGGACGGATTCCTCGTGAAGGCCGAGCCGCACCAGCACGCGGTGCGGCGGTGCTATCGCTGCAACACCATCGTCGAACCGCGCCTGTCGGACCAGTGGTTCGTGAAGATGAAGCCGCTCGCCGAGCCGGCGCTGCGCGCCGTGCGCGACGGCACCATCCGGATCCTGCCCCAGACGAAGGAGGCCATCTACATCAACTGGCTGGAGGGGATCCGCGACTGGAACATCTCGCGCCAGCTCTGGTGGGGGCATCGCATTCCCGTGTGGTACTGCGACGGGTGCGGTCAGGTGAGTGCCAGCCGCACCGACCTCACGAGCTGTCCCGCCTGCAACGGACCGGTGCACCAGGACGAAGACGTGCTCGACACCTGGTTCTCGTCAGGGTTGTGGCCGTTCTCCACGCTCGGCTGGCCGGACGACACGGCCGACCTGCGTGCGTTCTATCCCACCGACCAACTCATCACCGCCCCCGAGATCCTCTTCTTCTGGGTGGCGAGGATGATCATGAACGGCTTCGAGTTCATGGGGCAGGCGCCGTTCCACACCGTCTACCTGCATGGCACGGTGCGCGACACGCATGGCGTGAAGATGTCGAAATCGCTGGGCAACGGCATCGATCCACTGGACGTGGTGTCGCTGTACGGCGCCGACGCGCTGCGCTGGACGGTGGTGGCGGGGATGGGGCTTGGCGCCGACACGCATCTGGATCCGAAGGACCTGGAGCAGTCGTTCGCCACCGGGCGCAACTTCGCGACCAAGCTCTGGCACATCGGCCGCTATCTGTTGATGAACGTCGGAGATCGCGCGGTCACACCGGTGTCGGAGCTGGCCCCGGACCGGCTGGCGCTGGCCGATCGGTGGATTCTCGATCGGCTTCGCGTTGCCATCGCCGACTGCGACGCGGCGCTGGGTCCCGCGCGACCGCACGAGGGCGTGTGGCGCGAGGAGGAGCGTTATGCCGGCCTTCGTCTCAACGAATACGCCGAGGCGGCGCGCCGGTTCGTGTGGAACGAACTCGCCGACTGGTACGTCGAGTCGGTGAAGCCACGGCTGCTGCAGGACGGCCCCGACAGCGACGTGGCTCGCTCGGTGCTCGTGCACACCTTCGACGCCGCACTGCGCCTGCTGCAGCCCATCGTGCCCTTCATTACGGACGCGCTCTGGCAGCAACTGCCGGGGCGCACCGATGGAGAATTCCTGGCGGTGGCAGAGTGGCCGCGGCGCACCACGGAATCCTTCAACGGCGAATCGTTCGACGTGGTGCGAAACGTGGTGGTGGCCATCCGGCAGCTCCGTGGCGAGTACCGCGTGCCGCCGGGCAAGCGACTCGTCGCGCATGTCCGTGCCACTGGCGATGCGCGCGATGCCCTCGTGCATAACGCGGATCTCGTCGCTGCCCTGGCCAGGTGCACGCTCGAATTCGCGGACGCACTGCCGACGGATGCCGCGGCGCACCAGGTGCTGGATGATGGCACCGAGCTCGCCCTGCCGCTGGCAGGGCTCGTGGATGTGGAGCGCGAGTGCGAGCGACTGGGGAAGGAGCTCTCTGAGCTGGACCGGCAACTGACGTCGCTCTCGGCGCGGTTGCAGAACCCGGCGTTCGTGTCACGGGCAAAGCCCGAGGTGGTGGAAGCGGAGCGCGCGAAGGAGCAGGACTGGACTGCGCGGCGCACCCAGCTTGCCTCGCGAGTGCAGGCGTTGTGCGGCGGCTGATCTCCGCCTGTGCGCTGTGCGTCGCGGCGGCCTGCGCGCAGCCCGGTGCGCCGCCGGGCGGCCCCCCGGATGCCGCCGCGCCGGTGCTGCTCAGCACGTCGCCGGATACGAACGCCATCGGCGTTACCGCCGATCGAATTGATTTCCGGTTCGACGAGATCATTCGCGAGGGGCCGGCCAGCGGACAGGGTTCCCTCCCCAGCTTCTTCGTCATCTCGCCGCGCGAGGGCGAGGTGGAGGTCTCGTGGCGCCGCAGCCGGCTGGAGGTGAAACCGGATAACGGCTTTCGCCCGGGCGTCACCTACACGGTGACCCTGCTTCCCGGACTCACCGACCTGCGCGGCAACCGCGACAGCGCACAGCGCACGCTGGTGTTCTCCACCGGGCCGGCCATCGACACGTCGGTCCTCACCGGTGCGATCTTCGACTGGGTAGCGGGGCGTCCGGTGCCGCGCGGTGTGGTGGAAGCGATCTCCCTGGCCGACACTGCGGCGCGCGACAGCCTGATCTACTTTGCCGTCGCCGACTCCACCGGGCGTTATGCCGTGCGGCACATGCGACCGGGGCGGTACCTCATGCGTGGGTTCATCGACCAGAACCGCGACTTCCGCCACGACCGCCGCGAACTGTTCGACACGGCCACCGTTACGCTCGCCGACTCCCTCGCCCGCGAGATCCTGGCGTTCTCGCACGACAGCGCCGGCCCCACCATCAACACCGTATCGGTGCTCGATTCCCTGCACCTGCGCGTGGAGTTCGACCGCGCGATCGACCCGGGTCAGGAGATCACCACCGAGCTGTTCGTCCTGCAGCGCGCCGATTCCGCGCCGGTGGTGATCCTGCGCGCCGATCCGGGGCCGGTGGTGGAGCAGCGCACCGCCGATTCCCTGCGCGCGATCGCGGCGCGCGATTCCATGGCGCGGGCGGCGTCGCTGGATTCCGCGCGTCGTGCCGACAGCCTGCAGGCCGCGGCCGCGGGGCGTCGACCGCCGTCCGTTCGTGCGCCGGCCCCGACACGCCCCGGCCAGGCCACCGCCGACAGCACACCGCCGCTGCGACCCAGCCGGCCATCGCCGTTCAACGCCGTTGTGCTGCGCGTCGGCGTCCCGCTCGTGCCGGAGCAGTCGTACCGCCTCACCGCCGACAGCGTGCGCAACATGATTCGCGTGCCGCGCACGTCCACGCGCGAATTCACGATTCCAGCACGCGCGGCGCCGGACTCCACACCGCCGCCACCGACAGCGCCACCGGACACCGTTCCATCACGACCGCGATGAGCGCCACTCCCCGCTGCTTCACCCGCAGCCGCCGCCTCGCGTGACGGCACGTCGCGCCGCCTTTCTCGACCGCGATGGGACGCTCATCGCCGACGAGCACTACCTGGCCGATCCCGATCGCGTGCGGCTCGTGGACGGGAGCAGCGCGGCGGTCAGGCGACTGAACGACGCCGGCGTGAGCGTCGTGGTGGTCACGAACCAGAGCGGCATCGCGCGCGGGCTGCTGAGTGAGGACGAGTATCTCGCGGTGGAGCGGCGCGTGGCGGAGCGCTTCGCCGCGGCCGGCGCTCGCATCGACGCCACGTACCACTGTCCGCACCATCCGGACTTCACCGGTCCATGCGCCTGCCGCAAGCCCGGTACGTTGCTCTACGAGCGCGCGATTGCCGACCTCCACCTCGACACGCGGGAATCGCTGTTCGCCGGCGACCGCTGGCGCGACATCGCCGCGGGAATCGCGCTCGCCGGTCGCGCCATACTCGTTCGCGGTCCCGACACCCCCGCGGTGGATCTCGAGATCGCGCAGCGCGACGCCGAGGTCGTTGATAATCTGGCCGAAGCCGTCGACCGCTTTCTCCACGGCATGCGCCCATGAGCATGCGTATCGCGGTGCTCGCCTCCGGGGGCGGATCCAACCTGCAGGCGCTGCTCGACCATCTCGACGCGCTTGGGCCCACGCGTGCGGCCGACGTCACGTTCGTCGCAACCGATCGCCCGGGAGTTGGCGCCCTCGACCGCGCCGGCCACCGCGGCATCGCCACACGCGTGCTCACCGCCGCCGAGCGCACCGACGGCCTCGAGGCGATCCTGCGTGAGCAGGGCGCCGACCTGGTGGTCCTGGCCGGATACACCCGTTTCATCCCCGAGCAGGTGACGCGTGCGCGCCCCGGCCGGGTGCTCAACGTCCATCCGGCGCTGCTCCCCGCCTTTGGCGGCACCGGCATGTATGGCCGCCATGTGCATGAAGCCGTGATCGCCGCCGGCGTCAGGCTCTCCGGACCCACCGTACACTTCGTGGACGAGCACTACGATCACGGGCCGATCATTGCACAGTGGCCCGTGCCGGTATGGCCGGATGATTCTCCCGTATCGCTCGCGGCGCGTGTGCTCGAGGCGGAGCATGCACTCTACCCGGTGGTGGTACACGCGGTGGCGAGCGGCGTGGTGTCGCTCCGCGAAGGACGCGTCCACATCGCACCCGGCGCCGCTCCACCAGCGGCATTTCTGCTCGGCGCCCCGGACCGACCGCTCGCCGTGCACATCGCCGCTGCACTCTTCGCCGACGCGAGCCGGTCGGCGCCTTCACACCCCTGACGAATTTCGAACGCCATGCCTCGC
>DASSBZ010000108.1:0-3855 GCA_035698205.1 Gemmatimonadaceae bacterium
CGCGCTCTGGCGGCAGCATGGCTCCGGCGATGATGCGCACGCCATGGAAGGAACGCCGTACAAGGTGGAGGGGATCGGGCAGGACAAGCTGCCCGGCACGCTCGACCTCGAGTTGATCGACGAGTTCCAGACCGTCAGCGACCGCGATGCGTTCGCGATGGCGCGGCGGCTCACACGCGAGGAGGGGCTGTTCGTGGGCGGCTCGTCGGGGCTGATCACGCACGTGGCGCTCAACGTCGCGCGCCGCATCAACGATCCGGACGCCTGCGTGGTGACGTTCCTCTGCGACACCGGTGAGCGCTACCTGTCCAAGCTGTACAGCGACGAGTGGATGCGTGAGAACCAGATGCTCGACGCCGATCGCGCGACGCTGTCGGACGTGCTCGCGCGCAAGGTCGGCGAGATGCCGGTCATCGTGAGCACCGCCGCTGGTGCGACGGTGCGGCAGGCGCTCCGGCTGATGTCGCTCCACGACGTCTCGCAGCTTCCGGTGATGGACGGTGCCGTGTGCGTGGGGTCGGTGACCGAGGGCGCGCTGTCGGCGCAGAGCCTCGACGATGCGAAGGTCCTCGACCGGACCGTGGGCGACGTGATGGAGTCGCCGTTCCCCATCATCGATGGCGGCTATCCCCTCGACTCCGTCGTCAAGCTGCTGTCGAAGTCGAACCCGGCGGTGCTCGTGCGCGGCGGTGAGGGCACCGTGCAGGCCATCGTGACCCGTTCCGACATGCTCGGCTTCCTGATGGCGCGTCAGGCATGACACGCGCATCGTCGACAGACTCCCGCCCCGGAATTTCGTGAAGATCACCGTACTGATGGGGGGCGTGTCCTCCGAACGTGATGTGTCGCTGGCGTCGGGGTTGCGCATTTCGATGGCGCTGCGCGAGCGCGGTCACGAGGTGACGTCGCTCGACACCGCCTCCGGCGAACTGGATCCCGCCAACGAGCAAGCGGTGCTGGCCGGTGGCGTGAAGACCGCGCCGCCCACGCTCGAGGCGCTGCAGGCCATGGCGCGCACGTCGCTCTCGCCCACCCTCGGGACGCTCCCGGCGATTCGCGAGACCGACGTGGTCTTTCTCGCGCTCCACGGCGGGCAGGGGGAGGATGGCACCATCCAGGCGCTGCTCGATCTCGTGAACGTGCGCTATACCGGCAGCGGCCATCTCGCCAGCGCGCTGGCGATGGACAAGGATCTCTCGAAGCGCCTCTTTCGCGCCGCCGGCGTCGGCACGGCCGACTGGCTGATGGCGCCGGCGAGCCAGCGCGACGTGGGGCACACGCTCGGCTGGCCGGTCATCGTGAAGCCGTCGAAGGAGGGGAGCACCGTGGGGTTGACGCTCGTCCGCGATCCGTCGGACTTCGACGCGGCCGTGGCCGAGGCGTACCGGCACGATGATGAAGTGATGATCGAGCGTTTCGTTGCCGGACGCGAGCTCACGGTCGCGGTGCTGGGCGACGAGGCGCTCCCCGTGGGCGAGATCATTCCGCGCCACGAGATCTACGACTACGAGTGCAAGTACACGGCGGGGATGGCGACCGAGGTCTTTCCGGCGAGGCTGACGCCGACGGTGACAGCCAACGCGCAGGCGCAGGCGCTGCTTGCGTTCCGGGCGCTCAAGCTGGGCGGGTGTGCGCGCATTGACTTTCGCCTGAGCGCGGACGATGAGTTATTCTGCCTCGAGGCCAACACGCTGCCCGGCATGACCGACCTGAGTCTGGTGCCGCAGGCGGCGGCGGCGGCGGGGATCACCTTTCCCGAGCTCTGCGAGCGCATCGCACTGCTCGCCCTCGGCAGCGGAGGCAATTCGTAAATGGCCACGTCCGTCCTCACCGCTGCCCTGGCGGGGCTGCCGTCCGGGATCCAGGCGCAGGGTGTCTGGCAGGGTCGCCGCCAGCTCTTCGTGCGGTTCGCCGGCGAGGCCGAAACGGCGACGATGTATCGCGCCGACGCGCTGGCCCGCGAGGTGGACCGCGTGGCGTCGCGGGCCGCGTTTCACTCCTTGTGCGTTACCGGGCGCGACGCGATGGGGAGCGCCGAGTTCCTCGACGCCGTGCTCGGCATGCTCGAGTCGAAGCTGCCGGTCATGGTCGATACGGACGGACAGCGTCCGGAGGCGGTGGGGGTGTTGGCACCGCGGCTCGGCCTGGTCCAGGTGACGCTGGACACGGAATCAGCCGGGCTGGACGGTCCGGCAATCGACCGGGCGATCCAGACGCTCCAGGCCGCTGCTGAGTCGTCGGTGGAGCACGCGCTCTGTCTGGTGCTGCGCGACGACGTGAATGACGGGCAGATTCTCCGGGTCGTCGAGCGGGCGCACGCCGGGAGCGACGCGGTGGCCATCATCCTGCACCCAGGGCCCGAGGGGGAGCGGACGGCGCTTGCCAGACGATGGGCCCTGTTGGTGGAGCAGGCAATGACGGTACACCCCGACATCCGCCTCACCTTCCGTCTTCCGGGCCCGGCGGCACTGCGCTAGGATCACGCAACCCCCGTCCGGACCAGACGGCGCCGCTCCGAGGAACCGCGGTCCGGGCGCCTTGTATAGTCGGGGACAGGGCAAAACCCGCCCCTCTTATATTGCGCTGGACCGATGGCTTACTCGTTCACCGACGACACCGACTATCCGCGCCTGACGCCGGCGGTGCAGTGGCTGATCGCGATCAACGTCGCGATCTTCTTCCTGCAATTGACGCTGGTGAGTGCGCCGGACATGCAGCTCGCGCTCGGATTCCGGTCGCGCGACCTCGGCAGCTCGTGGTGGACGATCTTCACGTACATGTTCGTGCACGGCGGCTTCTGGCATCTCGCCCTGAACATGTACACGCTGTTCCTGTTCGGGCCGCGCGTGGAGCATGCGTGGAGCGCCGGGGAATTCACGCGCTTCTATGTGCTGTGCGGACTGGGCGGATGGCTGGCGCACCTGCTGTTCGGACGCGACTCGATCCTCATCGGCGCGTCGGCCGCCGTACTGGGCGTGATGCTGGCGTTCGCCATGCGCTGGCCGGACGACGAGGTGTACATCTTCGGCGTACTTCCGTTGAAGGTGAAGTGGCTGGTGGCGGCGCTGGCGGCGTTGAACCTGGTGAGCGGAATCGCGGCCGGCGCGGGCTCGGGCCCCGACGGTGGCGTGGCGTACCTCGCGCACCTCGGCGGCCTGGTCGCGGGGTGGCTGTATCTGCGCACGTCGTCCTCCTCGGGGATCGACCGGGTACGGCAGCGGGTGTCACAGATCCCGGACCTGCCGGACGAACCCCCGCGCCCCATTCCGCGCAGCATGCCGCGCGCGTCGCGCGAGAAGGTGCAGGAGGTGGACGACATCGTGGCCAAGAGCAAGGCCGCTGTCGCTCGTCGAGCGGTGATGACCGAGCCCGCCGAGCCCCGCGTGGTGAAGCGCTCCACGGAGCAGCTCGATCACGTGCTGGACAAGATTCTGGAGCGGGGCCTCGAGAGCCTGACTCCGGAAGAGCATCGGTTACTCGAGGCTGAGTCCCGGCGCCTGAAGGAAGGCTAGGGAGGAAACAGAGTGCTGGATGCTGCACGCTGCACGCAGCGCCCCGTCGAGTAGAAGCCGCCACGTGCCCGAGGCCGGAGGCACGCAGCCACCAGCAAGAAGCGTGTAGCTGTCAGCACGGTGTTACCGCGCACCCTTTCCATCCCCACGCCGACACAAGAAAAGAGCCCCCCGGCAGTACCGGGGGGCGATTGCCGCCACGCCGTTCTCGCGGCGGCGACAGATGCCGCAAAAGTGCGACACCCTGAACCCAAGGTACGACCGGGGTCCGGCGCTGTCCAGAGTGAATTTCGGATCTTTCGGGAATTCCGGGCGTTGGTCTGACAAACTGGTCGCCGTCCCG
>DASSBZ010000109.1:0-28944 GCA_035698205.1 Gemmatimonadaceae bacterium
TCCGGCGCGCAGGTGGCGGGGGTCGTCATGCGTGAGCTCTCCGGGACATACTCGAACTGGCGCGCCACCGGCGACCTGCGCTCCTGGCTCGAAGCAAACGGCATTCCCGCGCTCGTCGAGGTCGATACGCGGCGCCTGACGCGCCACCTGCGATCGGCGGGGGTCATGAAGGGTGTGATCGCCGCTGGCGATGCCTCGGATCCCGCGGTGCGCACGGCGCTCGATTCGTCCCCCGACATGGAGGGTCTCGATCTCGCGACCGGTGTGTCCACCGACGGATCGTACACCTGGGGCTTACCGGAAGCGCGTTATCACATCGTCGCCTACGACTTCGGCATCAAGCGCAACATCCTGCGACTGTACGCCGAGCAGGGGTGCCGGGTCACCGTGGTGCCGTCCACGACGCCGGCCGCGGATGTCCTGGCGCTTCAGCCGGACGGCATCTTCCTCTCCAACGGCCCGGGCGATCCGGCGGCCGTGGAGTACGCGCCCGGCGAACTGCGCGCGCTGGCCGCGTCGGGGACGCCGATGTTCGGCATCTGCCTCGGACACCAGCTGCTCGGGCTGACCTTCGGCGGCGAGACGGTCAAGATGCCGTTCGGCCACCGCGGCGGAAATCAGCCGGTGCGCGACCTGGAGTCGGGGCGCGTGCTCATCACATCGCAGAATCACGGATTCGCGGTGAAGGGGGATGAGCACGGCGTGAGCGGCGCCCCCGAGCTGCAGGTGACCCACGTGAACCTCAACGACGGCACTGTAGAGGGCCTTCGTCACCGGGAGCTGCCCGTCTTCTCGGTGCAGTACCACCCCGAGGCCGCTCCGGGCCCGCACGACGCTCGCGGGCACTTCGCACGGTTCCTGGAGCTGGTGCGCTCCCGGTAGAGTCCGCTTCCGGGCGCCGGCATGGTGTCCGCCGGGCCGGACGATTACGCCTCCAAGTGCAAGCGAGTCAACCGCTTGACACACAAGAGGCAGGGGACATACTTTCGTCGCATCGCAGCATACCAGCGCCCCTCTCGAGGCCATTTTATGACCAAAGCCGACCTCGTCGAACGTGTGACGGAACAGATCGCCCGCACATCCGGCCCAATGATTTCGAAAAAGGATTGTGCCCGCGTGGTCGACGCGTTCCTCGACGCGATCAAGGACGCGCTGCAGCAGCAGCAGAACATCGAGGTGCGGGGATTCGGAACCTTCAAGATCCGCCAGCGCAAGACGCGCATGGCGCGCAATCCGCGCACGGGCGCGCCCGTTGAGGTCTCCGCGCGACCGGTGCCGGTGTTCAAGCCCTCCAAGGAGTTGCGCGCCATGGTCGCCGAGATCGACGAACAGTCGGGGTTGCCCGAGGTCACGGGCGCGTGACGCGCCACGGCCACACCAGCTCCTGCCAGTCGAGCCCCGGGATGCCTCCCGGGGCTTTCGTTTCTTGCCCGCTGCCGGGGCACGATCGAGCTTTGGACAGTATGAGCAGGTGCGCATGACCATCACGGTGCTGCTGTTCGCGTCATATGCCGACGCGCTCGGGCGACGATCCATCGACGTTGATCTCCCCGACGGAGCCGCCGTGGGCGACCTCGTGGCCGCGCTTCGTGCGCTTCCCGGTGCCGGACAGTTGCCCGCGCGCCCGCTCGTGGCCATCAACGAACGCTATGCCCGCTTCGATGCAGTCGTCTCGCCGCGCGACGAAGTGGCCATCATCCCCCCGGTCGCCGGCGGATGATACGCGCCGCGATCTCACGCGATCCGATCGACGTGCCCGCGCTGCTGGCGGAAGTGACGAGCGAGGGCTGTGGCGCGCTGTCGCTGTTCGTCGGTACGGTGCGCGACAGCAATGACGGTCGCTCCGTGACGGGGATGGAGTACACGGCGTATGAGCCGATGGCGGTTCGCGAGATGCACGTCATCCTCGACGAGGCTGCCCGTGCCCATGATGTCGAGCGGCTCGTGCTTGTGCATCGCCTGGGCGCGCTCGCACTCGGAGAGGTGAGTGTGGCGATCGTTGCTGCGCACGCGCACCGCGCGCAGGCGATGGACGCGACGCGCTTCGTGATCGAGGAGCTCAAGCGCCGCGTGCCCATCTGGAAGCGCGAGCACTATGCCGATGGCACGCGCGAGTGGGTCGATCCCACCGGCGCGCATGCCGTGAGCGAGGTGCCATGATGGCGGAGACGCTGCGCGATCAGTTCGGCCGGCGTATCGAGTACCTGCGAATCTCCGTGACGGATCGCTGCAACTTCCGTTGCGTCTACTGCATGCCGGCCACCGGCATGACCTGGCTTCCGCGCTCGGAGATTCTCTCGTACGAGGAGATCGCCGAGGTCGTGGGCCAGCTCGCCCCGCTCGGCCTGCGACGCCTGCGCATCACCGGTGGCGAGCCGACGATCCGCCCCGAGCTGATCACGCTGGTGAAGTTGCTGCGGGCGGTGCCGGGAATCGAGGACATCGCGCTGTCCACGAATGGCGTGACGCTGCCGGCGCTCGCGCTGCCATTGCACGACGCGGGACTCGATCGCGTGAACCTCAGCGCCGATTCGCTTCGCGCGGATCGCATCGCGGCCATTTCGCGTCGGCGCCTCGATTTTGATCCGGTGCGTTCGGCGCTGGCCGCAACCGGCGCCGGGCTCGAGCCGGTCAAGATCAACGTCGTGGTCATGCGCGGTATCAACGACGACGAGATCGAATCGTTCGCGCGCCTCACGCTCGATCACCCGTGGCATGTCCGCTTCATCGAGCTGATGCCGGTGGGCGAGATGCGTGAACTCACGTGGGAGCACGTCGTGCCCAGCGACGAAGTGCTCGCGCGCGCGGCGTCGGTGGGTGCGCTGCACGCCGACCCCGGTCCGCCGCGCGGCAACGGACCGGCGGCGTATCACCGGTTCGCCGGTGCACCGGGAACCATCGGCGTGATCACGCCGATGACGCACACGTACTGCGGGTCGTGCAACCGAGTGCGGCTCACCGCCGATGGCCGGTTGCGTACCTGTCTGTTCGGGGACCACGAGGTGGATCTGCGTGGCCCGCTGCGCGCGGGTGAACCGCTCGAGCCACACTTCCGACGGGCCCTCGCCGAGAAGCCGCTCGAGCATGCGTTGCTGCAGATGAAGGTCGGGGGGCTGCGGGCATTGTCGGAGGTCGGCGGGTAGCGACGCGTTGCGTCGCCGGGCTGCCGGCGCAACTGCAACTGCTACCGCCACCGCAACTGCTACCGCCACCGCCACCGCCACCGCAGAGGACGCAGGGGACGCAGAGGTGCGCGGAGGGAGTACGGTGCGAATGCAGATCGCGTCGCACATCGGCCACGCTTGGTTTCTGTTGGATTTTCGAGAAGAATCCGGAGAACGAACAGACTCGGCGCGAACGAGTCAGGCCGCCAATGCAGTTCCAAAAAAACAACATGGCCCGGCGCACGCGCGCGGTACCGCGTCACGCCGCTCGTCCCACCTCCGCGTACCTCCGCGTACCTCTGCGTCCTCTGCGGTGGCGGTAGCAGTTGCGGTGGCGTTGGCAGGTGCGGTGCGGTAGCAGTTGCGGTGCGGTAGCAGTTGCGGTGGCGGTAGCAGTTGCGGTGGCGGTAGCAGTTGCAGTGGCGGTAGCAGTTGCGGTGGCGGTAGCAGTTGCGGTGGCGGTAGCAGTTGCAGTAGAAGCTACCTCGGTCGCAGGAAGCCTCGGTCGCAAGAGCAGTCCCCCGGCGATTGCCCCCCGCGCGGCGTCCCCATAATTTGCGAAGCGAAAGTCTCTCTTACCCTCGCACGCACAATGGTCAATCTCATCACGGTCGTCGGCGCCGGTCATGTTGGCGCGACAACCTGTCAGCGTATCGCCGAAAAGGAGCTGGCCCGGCGCGTCGTCATGGTCGACATCGCCGAAGGCCTCCCGCAGGGCAAGGGCCTCGACCAGTGGCAGTCCGCACCCATTGAAGGCTTCGACAGCCGGGTCAGCGGCACCAACGCGTACGCCGACACCGCCGGATCCGACATCGTCGTCATCACCGCCGGCATCGCCCGCAAGCCCGGCATGTCGCGTGACGACCTGCTCAACACCAACGCCGGCATCGTCAAGGCCGTCTCGCAGGAGATCGCCCGCACCTCGCCCAACGCCATCATCATCGTCGTCTCGAATCCGCTCGACGTGATGTGCCACGTGGCCAAGTCGGTCACCGGCTTCCCGCGTGAGCGCGTGATCGGCATGGCCGGTGTGCTCGACACGGCGCGCTACCGCGCGTTCCTCGCCGAGGCGCTGGACGTGTCGGTGCGCGACATCCAGGCGATGGTACTCGGTGGGCACGGCGACACGATGGTCCCGCTCATTGCATACACCTCGGTGAGCGGCATCCCCATCACGCAACTCCTGGACAGCGCGGCCCTCGATGCGATCGTGGCGCGCACGCGCACCGGTGGCGCCGAGATCGTGAAGCATCTCAAGACCGGCTCGGCGTACTACGCGCCGTCGTCCGGCGCCGTGCAGATGGTCGAAGCCATCGTGCACGATCAGCGGCGCATCCTGCCGTGCGCGGCGTGGCTCGAGGGTGAATACGGCATGTCCGGCCTCTTTCTCGGCGTGCCCTGCAAGCTCGGTCGCAACGGTCTCGAGAAAATCATCGAAGTGGAACTGACGGCGGACGAGCGCGACGCCCTCCAGAAGAGCGCCGAAGCAGTGCGCGAACCCATGAGCGCGCTCTCGATCTGATCGAGACCGCCATGGCCACCTCTGTTCCAGCCACTCCGCACGCCACCAGGACCGCCTCGAACCCGCTCTCGCGCTTCTGGCAGCGCACCATCGGCAAGAAGATCGTGATGGCGGTGACCGGGCTGATCATGATCGGCTTCCTGGTCACCCACGTTGCCGCCAACCTGCTCGTGTTCAGCGGGGCGGAAGGCATCAACGGCTACGCCGCCAGCCTGCGGGAACTCGGGCCCCTGCTCTGGGTGGCGCGCGCCGTCCTGCTCGCCGCGCTCGTCCTGCACGTGATGGCTGCGTTGCAGCTCACGCGCCGCAGCCAGTCCGCGCGGGCGGTGAATTACGATGCGCGCGATCCGCAGGTCTCCACGTTCGCGGCGCGTACCATCCGCATCGGCGGCGTGGTGCTGCTGCTGTTCGTGATCTTCCACCTCATGCACTTCACCTTCGGCGTGCGCGCGCTGCTGCCCACGTTCACGCCGGGTGACGTCTACGGCAACCTCGTTGCCGCCTTCCAGTCGCCGGTCATGGTCACGGTGTACGTGGCCGTCATGATCGCACTGGGCCTGCACCTCTACCACGGCCTCTGGGGTTCGCTGCGCACGCTCGGGCTCAGCCGCCCGTCCGCGCATCCGCGGCGACGCCGCATCACCGGCCTCATCGCGATCCTCATCTACGGCGGCTTCACGCTCATCCCGATCGGCATCCTGCTCGGTTTCGCGCGGTAGCCGGCCTTCGACATGGAACTCAACGCACGCATTCCTTCCGGCCCCATCGAGCGGAAGTGGGACACGCACCGCTTCGAGATGAAGCTCGTGAATCCCGCCAACAAGCGAAAGCATACGGTGCTCGTCGTCGGCAGCGGACTCGCCGGTGGCTCGGCCGCCGCCACCCTCGGCGAACTCGGTTACCGGGTGAAGTGCTTCTGCTTCCAGGACTCGCCGCGGCGCGCGCACAGCATTGCGGCGCAAGGGGGCATCAACGCCGCCAAGAACTACCAGAACGACGGCGACAGCGTCCACCGACTGTTCTACGACACGGTCAAGGGCGGGGACTTCCGCTCGCGCGAGGCCAATGTTTATCGGCTGTCGCAGATCAGCGTCAACATCATCGACCAGTGCGTGGCGCAGGGGGTGCCCTTCGCGCGCGAATACGGCGGGCTGCTCGCGAACCGGTCGTTCGGCGGCGCGCAGGTCTCGCGTACGTTCTACGCCCGCGGACAGACGGGGCAGCAGTTGCTGCTCGGTTGCTACCAGGCGCTGGAGAAGGAGATCGCCCGCGGCAGCGTGACCATGCACCCGCACATGGACATGCTCGACCTCGTGGTCATCGACGGCCGCGCCCGCGGTATCGTGACGCGCAACCTGATCACCGGCGAGATCGAGAGCCATGCGGCCGACGCCGTGATCCTCGCGTCGGGCGGCTACGGCAACGTCTTCTACCTCTCCACCAACGCCAAGGGGTCGAACGTCACCGCCACCTGGCGCGCGTACCGCCACGGGGCGGCCTTCGCCAATCCCTGCTACACGCAGATTCACCCCACGTGCATTCCGCAGAGCGGCGAGCATCAGTCGAAGCTGACCCTCATGTCGGAATCGCTGCGCAACGACGGCCGCGTCTGGGTGCCGAAGCGCGCGGAGGACTGCGGCAAGCGCCCCGATTCCATCGCCGAAGCCGATCGCGACTACTACCTGGAGCGCAAGTATCCGAGCTTCGGCAACCTGTCGCCGCGCGACATCGCGTCGCGCGCCGCGAAGGAAGTCTGCGACGAGGGCAGGGGGGTGGGCCCCGGCGGGCGAGGCGTCTATCTCGACTTCGCCGCCGCCATCGCGCGCGTGGGCGAGTCGACCATCCGTGATCGCTACGGCAACCTGTTCGAGATGTACGAACGCATCACGGACGACAATCCGTATCACGTGCCGATGCGCATCTACCCGGCCGTGCACTACACCATGGGCGGGCTCTGGGTGGACTACAACCTCATGAGCACGCTCCCCGGGCTGCACGTACTGGGGGAGGCGAACTTCTCCGATCACGGGGCCAACCGCCTGGGTGCGAGCGCCCTCATGCAGGGGCTCGCCGACGGTTACTTCGTCATTCCGTATACCATCGGCGACTACATCGCCTCCGCGCCGCTGCCGGCGGTCGATACCAGCCACGCCGAGTTCCGACGCGCCGAGGCCGAGGTGGCATCACGCACCTCGAAGCTGCTGTCCATCGATGGCTCGCGCACGGTCGACTCGTTCCACCGCGAACTGGGCGCGCTGCTCTGGGAGAAGTGCGGCATGGCGCGCAACGCCCGCGGACTGCAGGAGGCGATCGATCGCATTCCCGCACTGCGCGAGGAGTTCTGGGAGAACGTGAACGTCCCCGGGAGCGGCGACACCCTGAACCAGGCGCTGGAGAAGGCCGGCCGCGTGTCGGACTTTCTGGAGTTCGCCGAACTCATGTGCCTCGACGCGCTGCATCGTGAGGAGTCGTGCGGCGGGCACTTCCGCGAAGAACACCAGACCGCCGACGGCGAGGCGCTGCGCGACGACGAGAATTTCTGTCACGTGTCCGCCTGGGAGTACGCCGGTGCGGACAAGTCGCCGGTGCTGCACAAGGAGACGCTGGAATTCGAGAACGTGCACCTCGCGACGCGCAGCTACAAGTGAACCAGGCACGTCGCCCATCCCTTTTCCACGAATCGGAGTAAGTCCCGTCATGCAGTTCCACCTCCGCGTCTGGCGTCAGCCTGGCCCGGCCTCGTCCGGAGAGCTCCGCGAATACGAAGCCGCCGACATCTCGCCCGACATGTCCCTGCTCGAGATGCTGGACGTGGTCAACGAGCAGTTGCAGGAGGGCGGCAACGAGCCGATTGCCTTCGCCCACGATTGCCGCGAAGGGATCTGCGGTTCCTGCTCGATGATGGTCAACGGTGTGGCGCACGGACCGGTGACCGGTGCGGCTGCCTGCCAGGTACACATGCGCAGCTTCACCGATGGCGAGACGCTGGTGATCGAACCGTGGCGCGCGAGCGCATTTCCGGTGATCCGCGACCTCGTGACCGATCGCGGCGCGCTCGACCGGATCATCGCCGCGGGGGGCTACGTGTCAGCCGCCACCGGGTCCGCCCCCGACGCCAACGCGACGCTGATCGCCAAGACCGTCATCGACGACGCCATGGACGCCGCCCAGTGCATCGGCTGCGGTGCCTGCGTTGCCGCCTGCCCCAACGCCTCGGCGTCACTGTTCACCGCCGCCAAGATCACCCACCTCGGCCTGCTGCCGCAGGGGCAGCCGGAACGGAACCGTCGCGTGCTGGCGATGGTCGAGCAGATGGACGAGGAAGGGTTCGGCCAGTGTACCTGGTTTGGCGAATGCCAGGAGGCGTGTCCCAAGGAGATCAGCATCGACACGATCGTCCGCATGAACCGGGACTACGCCAAGGCGCTCTGGTCGGCCGATGGCGACCAGGGGGCGAACGCCTAGAGCCGCGGGAGCGTCACCCCGGTCTGCCGCTGGTACTTCCCCTTCTTGTCGGCGTACGAGATTTCCGGCGGTTCGGCGCCCTTGAAGAACAGCACCTGGGCAATCCCCTCGTCCGCGTAGATCCGCGCGGGCAGGGGAGTGGTGTTCGAGATCTCGAGGGTCACGTAGCCTTCCCACTCCGGTTCGAAGGGCGTGACGTTCGTGATGATGCCGCACCGCGCGTAGGTGGACTTGCCGACCGTGATCGTCACGACGTCGCGCGGGATTCGGAAGTACTCCACCGAGCGTGCGAGCGCGAACGAGTTGGGTGGAACGATGCACACGTCGCCCTCGAACTCCACGAACGATTTCGGATCGAACGACTTGGGATCGACCACCGAGTTCAGCACGTTGGTGAAGATCCGGAACTCGCGCGCCACCCGCATGTCGTAGCCGTACGAGCTCACCCCGTAGGAGATCACGCCGTCGCGCTGTTGGCTCGACTCGAACGGCTCGATCATCCGGTGCTCGAGGGCCATCTGCTTGATCCAGCGATCGTTCATGATCGACATGCGGTGATCCGTGAAAAGATGGGGAAAGGCGCAGGGCAGGCGGTCCGGGCGGGAAGATAACACGTCACCGGCGCGCGTTCACGGCGCGCCTCCGTGCGCCGTTACGGGTCGGGCAACACATCGGCGTCGCGGTCGGTTGACACTCGTTGAGCGAGCCGGGTAGTTTCCACGCACGCGCTAGTGAATAATTTCACGAAGTCAGAACGCCATGGATCGCACCTACCTGCCGGTACTGCTGCTCATCGGCTTCGTGGTCCTCAACGCCGTCGGCATGATCGCGTTGTCGCACCTCGTCATACGCGGCCGGCCGACCCCGGTAAAGCACCAGCCATACGAATCCGGAATCCAGCCCCTCGGCGATGCCCGTGAGCGGTTCTCCGTGCAGTTCTACATGGTCGCGATGCTCTTCATCATCTTTGACATCGAGACCGTGTTCCTGATCCCGTGGGCGACCTGGTTCCGCCAGCTCTCGTGCCGGGTCGACATGGTTGGCGGCGCCTGCCCGGTGGGGCAGCTCTCCTTCTTCGGTCTCGGTGAAATGCTGGTGTTCATGGCCATCCTGCTCGTCGGCCTCGTCTACGTCTGGAAAAAGGGAGCGTTGCAGTGGGACTGAGTCCGCGTCCTGACAACACGGTCGTCTCGTACGATCCGGCATCCCAGGAAGGCTGGGTCGCAACGCGGCTCGACTTCCTCGTCAACTGGTCGCGCGCCAATTCGCTCTGGCCGATGCCCTTTGGCACCGCCTGCTGCGCCATCGAGTTCATGGCCACCGCGGCGTCGCGCTTCGACCTCGCCCGCTTCGGCATGGAGCGCATGAGCTTTTCGCCGCGGCAGGCCGACGTGCTCATCTGCGCCGGTCGCGTGCCGCTCAAGCTCGCCCCGGTCATCCGGCGCATCTGGCAGCAGATGGTGCAGCCCAAGTGGTGCATCTCCATGGGTGCCTGTGCCTCCTCCGGGGGGATGTTCGACAACTATGCCGTTGTCCAGGGCATCGACTCCATCATCCCGGTCGATGTCTACGTGCCCGGCTGCCCGCCGCGCCCCGAAGGGCTGCTCTACGGCATCATGATGCTGCAGAAGAAGGTCAAGGGCGAACGCATGGCCGATGCCGCCATCCGTAACGAGATGGAGCCCGACCCGTCGAGCAAACTCTACATCCCGCCGTCCAGCATCGATCAACTCGGCGAACCATTCGGCAACGCCGTTCACCAGACGCGGTCGGGCCTGTGAGCAACGCGTTCCCGATCGTGTACTCCGGCAGCGCGCTCACCCCCGAGACGCCCGCCCCCACGACGCCAAAGCAGGTGCCTCATCACGGCGGACCCGAGAATCCGAGCGCTGCCGCCCTCCGGGCGCGCTTCCCGGATGCGGTGCAGCGCGTGGTGGTCATGTGGGGA
Source organism: Gemmatimonadaceae bacterium (assembly GCA_035698205.1). Classification (GTDB taxonomy): domain Bacteria; phylum Gemmatimonadota; class Gemmatimonadetes; order Gemmatimonadales; family Gemmatimonadaceae; genus DASSBZ01. The sequence continues at coordinate 10,100 of DASSBZ010000109.1, forward strand.
GAAACCACGGTCTACGTCTCCGGCGGCTCGCTGCTGGACATCGTGCGCTGGCTGCACGACGATCCCGGCCAGTCGTACGAGTATCTGTCCGATGTGACCGCGGTGGAATACCGCGATCTCGATCGCCCCATCGAAGTCGTCTGGCACCTGCGCTCGCTCGCCTGGCGGCGGTTCCTCCGCCTCAAGGTCGAGATCCAGAAGGGTACGCCGCTGGAAGTCGCCAGCGTCTGGCCGGTCTACAAGGGCGCTGACTGGCTCGAGCGCGAATGCTACGACATGTTCGGCATCCGCTTCGACGGACACCCTGACCTGCGCCGTCTCCTGCTCTGGGAGCAGTACAAGGAGGGTTACCCGTTGCGGAAGGACTTCCCGCTGCGCGGCCGCTTCAGCCGTTCCGAGCAGTTGCGCCAGGCGCTCGCTGCACTCCCCGAGTCGCGCTACTCCATGGAGGAGCTGTCCATCGTTGATGCGTTCGACGAGCTGCCCGCCGACATGCGGCGGCGGTTGCGCGACGGCGAGCGGACGGGAGAGTAGCCATGGCCAGCAAGCGCACGGTGGAAGTCACGCTCTCCACGACGGGACTCGACGCCCAGGGACGCCCGGTTCGCGTTCCCCTCACGGCCACCGAGGACGGTACCCCCGTTGCCCTCGAGGCGCCCCCCTCGCTGGAGCCGGATCTCGAGGGGGAGCACATGCTCATCAACCTCGGGCCCCAGCACCCGGCCACGCACGGCGTGCTGCGCCTCGTCCTCGAGCTCAACGGCGAGACGGTCGTTCGCTGCATTCCGCACATCGGCTATCTGCACTGCGGGTTCGAGAAGATCGGCGAATACCGGCAGTACAACCAGATCATCCCCTGGACGGATCGCGAGGACTACCTCAACTCCATGGGCAACAACGTGGCGTTTGTCCTCGGTGCCGAGCGGCTGTTCGGCGTCGAGACCACGCCGCGCTGCACCGTACTGCGCGTGATGGCCATGGAGCTGTCGCGCATCATCTCGCACCTGGTCTGGGTGGGCACGTTCTGCATCGACATCGGTGCCTATACGCCCTTCCTGTATGCGTTCCAGGAACGCGAGAACGTCTACAACATGTTCGAGGCCTGGGTCGGCGCACGCCTCACCACATCGGGGACGCGCGTTGGCGGCATGGCCGCCGACATCCCCGACGGCTGGCTCGATCGCCTCAAGCAGTTCATTCGCACCTTCCCCGGCACCATCGCCGAGATCGACGCGCTGCTGACGCGCAATGCGATCTGGACCGGCCGCACGGTGGGGGTGGGGGTGATGTCGCCCGAGGACGCGCTGAACTACGGCCTCTCCGGCCCGATGGTCCGCGCCTCCGGCGTGGCGTTTGACGTGCGTCGTGACTTCCCCTATCTCGACTACGAGACCTACGACTTCGAGGTCCCGGTGGGCACCAACGGCGATTGCTACGATCGCTACCTGGTGCGCATGGAGGAGATGCTGCAGTCGGTGCGCATCCTCGAACAGGCCGTCGATCGCCTCCCCGATGGTCCGGTGAACGTCGACGATCCTCGCCTGATCCTGCCGGACAAGCACAAGGCGACGAGCGAGATGGAGAGCATGATCCATCACTTCAAGCTCGTCATGGAAGGTCCGCGTCCGCCGGCGGGGGAATCGTACGTGGCGGTGGAGAGCCCGAAGGGGGAAAAGGGTTACTACATGGTTTCCGACGGCTCGTCCAAGCCGGTGCGGTGGCGCATCCGTCCGCCGTCGTTCGTGAACCTCTCCGCCATTCCGAAGCTGGTCGAGGGGCACCTGCTTGCCGACGTGATCACCATCAACGCCAGCATCGACATCGTGATGGGCGAGATCGACCGATGATCGCCCTCTCCGCCGCGCACGCGCGCTGGCATCCCGCAACTGGAGTGAACGGCCGGTGAGTCACGGACCCTCCGCCTCGGGTGGCGCATCCATCAAGGCGCCGCCACACGGGCACGACGACACGCCGTGGGAGCCGGTGTTCACCGGCGAACGGCGCCAGCGCCTCGACGCCATGCTGACGCGCTACCCCACGAAACAGGCGGCGCTGCTGCCGGCACTGTGGATCGTGCAGGAAGCGCGCGGCTGGGTGAGCGACGCCGGCATGGCCGAAGTGGCCGAGGTGCTCGGCATCACCCCCGCCTACGTGAAGGGGGTGGTGACCTTCTACACGATGTACCACCAGCACCCGGTGGGGAAGCACTTCATCCAGGTGTGCACCACGACGCCGTGCAACGTGTGCGGCGCCGAGGATGTGGTGGCGGCGTTCCTCAAGCACACCGGCTGCGCCGAACTCGGTGCCACGTCAGGCGACGGCCGCTTCACGGTCATCGAGGTTGAGTGCCTCGGCGCCTGCGGGTTCGCCACGCCGGTGATGATCAACTCGGAGTTCCTCGAGTCGGTGACCCCCGACTCGGTTCCCGACATTCTGGCCAGGTTGAGCTGATGGGCTATCCGCACACGCCCCACGAGCGGGAAACGCTGGTACTGTCCAGGTACTTCGGCGACGCCGAGGCGCGCACGGTGAACGGCTGGAAGGCCCGCGGTGGATACAAGGCGCTCGAACAGGCGCTCGCCACGACGCCCGAGTCGATCATTGCCGTCCTCAAGGAATCCGGCCTGCGCGGTCGCGGCGGCGCGGGATTCCCGACGGGGCTCAAGTGGTCGTTCATGAAGCAGGGCGACGGCAAGCCGCACTACCTGTGCTGCAACGCCGACGAATCCGAGCCGGGCACGTTCAAGGATCGCGAGATCATGCGCTGGACGCCGCACGCCCTCATCGAGGGGTGTGCCATCGGCGCCTGGGCGATCGGCGCCGAGACGGCGTACATCTACATTCGCGGTGAGTTCACCGAACCCCTCGCCGTGATGGAGCGTGCGGTCGAGGAGGCGTATGCGGCCGGCCTCATCGGCCCGAACGCCATGGGCACGGGGAAGCGGGTGGACGTGCACGTGCACAAGGGAGCCGGCGCCTACATCTGCGGCGAAGAAACGGCCCTCATGAACTCCCTCGAGGGCAAGCGCGGCAACCCGCGCATCAAGCCGCCGTTCCCGGCGGTGGCCGGCGTGTTCGGACAGCCAACCACGATCAACAACGTGGAGACGCTCGCCGCCGTGCCGCACATCCTGAACAACGGCGCCGAGTGGTACAAGGCCTTCTGTCTCTCCAGCCCGAAGAGCACCGGTACCAAGCTCTGGTCCGTGTGCGGCAACGTGGCGCGCCCCGGCAACTATGAAGTCGTGATGGGATTCCCGTTCAAGGAGTTCCTGTACGATCTCTGCGGCGGCCCGCTCCCAGGGCGGAAGTTCAAGGCGATCATCCCCGGCGGCTCGTCGGTGCCCATCCAGAACATGGAGGAGGCCGAGGCGACGCTGATGGATTACGAGGGCTTCATTGCCCAGGGCTCCATGGTGGGCTCCGGGGGGTGCATCGTCATCGACGATGCGCAGAGCATTCCGAAGCAGGTGGCCCGGCTCGCGCGCTTCTATGCGCACGAGAGCTGCGCGCAGTGCACGCAGTGTCGAGAGGGAACCGCGTGGTCGACGAAGATCCTCGAGCGGATCGTCGCGGGCAACGGCACGTATGAAGATTTCGATACCCTGCTGGAGATTGGCGAGAACATGACGGGCAAGACGATCTGCGTCCTCAGTGATTCGTGCGCCGTGCCCGTTGCCTCGGGGCTGGCGAAGTTCCGATCCGAGTTCGAGGCGCTGATCACGAAGAAGTCGGTGCACCCCGTGAACGCGACGGTGACGGCATGACCGCGCCGCCGATGGTGTCGCTGACCATTGAAGGGCGCCCCGTGACGGTACCCGCGGGAACGAGCATCATCGAGGCGGCGAAGACCGTCGGGGTGCTCATCCCGCACTATTGCTATCACCCCGCGCTTCCGGTCGTCGGTTCCTGCCGCATGTGCCTCGTGGAGGTGGAGAAGGCGCCGAAGCTCGCGCCGGCGTGCGCCACCGCCGTTGCCGAAGGGCAGGTGATCCACGTGCACTCCGAGCCGCCCCTTGAGGCGCGCAAGGGTGTGCTCGAGATGCTGCTCATCAACCATCCGCTCGACTGTCCCATCTGCGACAAGTCGGGTGAATGCGAGCTGCAGGACTACACCTTCCAGGAAGGGCGGAAGGACTCGCGCCTGCGCGATCCCAAGCGATTCGTGAATCCGGTGGAGGACTTCGGCGGCGACGTGCTCTACGTCCCCAACCGCTGCATTCTCTGCTCGCGTTGCGTGCGGTTCATGGAGGACGTGGCGGACGACGCGGTACTCAACGTCACCGAGCGTGGCGACCGCGCCTACATCGGCAAGTTCGAGGGCAAGGACCTCACGCATCCGTGGGCCGGCAATGTCATCGACATCTGCCCGGTCGGTGCGCTGCTCTCCAAGGACTTTCTGAACAAGTCACGTTCGTGGGAGGTGGATCGCAACGCGTCCATCTGCACCGGCTGCTCGCAGGGGTGCAACATGAGCGTCGAGACGCGCGACAACATGGTCGTGCGCCTGCGCCCTCGCCCCAACACGGACGTCAACCAGTACTTCATGTGCGACCACGGTCGGCTGGACTATCGCCACCTGAACCGGCTGGATCGTCTCGAGCGGCCCATGATCGCGGGCGCCTCGGGGCTCGAGCCGGCGGACTGGGATGTCGCCATCGCACGGGCCGCCGCGCTGCTCGGCGAGGCACCCGTGCACCTGGTGGCGTCGGCGAACCTGTCGAACGAATCGCTCTGGTTGCTCTCCCGGGTGGTGGAGCTGCGCGGTGGACGCCGGCTCGTGCGCATCCCGCAGGGGCCCGAGGCACCGCTCTCCGGCGCGCCCGACCTGGCGCTCCGCGCCGATCGCGCCGCCAACGGCTACGGCGCCGACCTGCTCGGTTATACGCGCAGCGACGATCCGTTCAGCGGGCTGCAATCCGGTGACACCCTGATTCTCGCCGACCACGAACTCACGGCGGACGACCTGGCGGCGGCCGCGCAGGCAAAGACCGTCATCGTCCTCGGCACCACGTTGCCTGAGGAGCTCGCCAACGTGGCGGTCGCGCTGCCGATCACGAACCACGTGGAGGAGGAGGGTACCTTCACGAACCTGCGTGGACGCGTGCAGCGCTACCTGCAGGCGCGTGCCGCCCCGGCACTCGCGCGCCCGGCCTGGTTCACGCTCGCCGATCTCCTTGGCGCGCTCGGTGAGCCGGTCGACTTCCTGCTGCCGGCCGCGGTGTTCGACGCCATGGCGGCGGCGCAGCCGGCCTTTGCCGGGCTCACCTACGATGGACTCGGCCTGCGCGGGGCGGTCGTGGCCGGCGCCACCGCGGGAGCCGGCGCATGATCGCGTTCGCCAGCCTTGCGCTGCTGCAGATCGCCGATCCGCAGGGCACGCCGACGTTCTGGCCATGGTTTATCGCGACGGTCATCAAGATGGTCGTGTTCTTCACCATCTACATGGTCACGGTCGCGTATCTCACCTGGCTGGAACGCCGCGTGGCGGGCTGGATCCAGGACCGTCAGGGGCCCAACCGTGTCGGGTGGCAGGGACTCCTGCAGCCGCTCGCCGACGGCCTGAAGAACATCATGAAGGAGGAGACGTTTCCGAACTACGCCAGCAAGGCGTTGTTCATGCTGGCGCCGGCCATGGCGTTCATTCCCGCGCTGATCGTATGGGCAGTGATTCCATTCGGCGCGCCGATGCCGACACCGTGGGGGCGCGTCGATCTCATTCTCGCCGACCTGCCGATCGGCTTCCTCTACATGCTCGCGATTTCGTCGCTGGGCGTCTACGGGATCGTGATCGCGGGCTGGTCCTCCAACAACAAGTACTCGTTGCTCGGCGGATTGCGCGCGAGCGCGCAGATGATCTCCTACGAGCTGTCGCTCGGCATGTCCGCGGTGTGCGTGCTGCTGCTCGCGGGCCACGTCGGGCTGCCGCAGATCATCGAACAGCAGGTCTCGATGGGGTGGAACGTGCTGTCGCTCACCGTGGCGGCGCTGGTCTTCACCATCGCGGCGTTCGCCGAGACCAACCGCCTCCCGTTCGACATGCCCGAGGCCGAGTCGGAGCTGGTGGCTGGCTATCACACCGAGTATTCGTCGATGAAGTTCTCGATGTTCTTCATTGCCGAGTACGCGAACATGGTGACCGCCAGCGCGTTCATCGTGACGCTGTTCTTCGGCGGGTGGGACATTCCGTTCACCACCTGGGACAACAGCGCGCCATACTCGGTGCTGAAGTCGCTGCTGACGTTCGGCTTCTTCTACGTGAAGATCATCTTCTTCTGCTTCTTCTACATGTGGGTGCGCTGGACGCTGCCGCGGTTCCGCTACGACCAGTTGATGGCGCTGGGCTGGAAGATCATGCTGCCGACGGCGCTGGCCTACATCATGATCGTGGCGTCGGCGACGCTGGCGCTCGATGCCGCAGGCATCTCGCGCGGTGTGCTGTTCTCGCTCATCCTGTTCGCCCTGAACGTCGTCCTGCTCGTCATCCTGCTGGTGTGGCTCGATCGCGGGCGGATGGTGAGCCCGTCATATACGCGCGCGCGTCGCGATGAAGTACTGCGCCTGCGCGAGCGCGCCCAGCGGTCGGTTCTCGTCACGGAGGTCGCAGACTGATGGCCATTGGCGTGAAGGTTCTCGGCCGGCCGGTCGAGGAAATCAGCTACGTCCGCGCCACCGTGAAGGGGCTCGGTCGCACGTTCAAGCACCTCGTGAACCCGCACAAGGTCACGATGCAGTACCCGGAGGAGAAGTATCCCATCTCGCCGCGCTGGCGCGGCACGCACCGGATGCTCACCACCGAGACGGGCAAGGCCAAGTGCGTGGCGTGCGGGCTGTGCCCGACCGTCTGCCCGGCCAACTGCATCAAGCTCGTGCCCGGCGAGGACGAGGATGGCAACCGCTATCCGCTGGTGTTCGAGATCGACGAGTTCCGCTGCATCTTCTGCGGCTACTGCCAGGAGGTCTGCCCCGAGGAAGCGATCCACGTGGGCCGCCACTACGAGAACTCGGAGTTCAGCCGCGAGGGATTCGTGTACGACCTGGAGCGGTTGATGGCGCAGACGCACCCGGTGAGCGAGCTGTGGGACCCCGCCGACCCCAAAGGCGAGTAATGCCCGACTTCTTCTATACCTTCCACTTCTACCTGTTCGGGCTGATCGCCATCGCGTCGGCGATCGTGTTCGTCACGCGCAAGAGCCCGGTGGCAGCAGCGCTCTGGCTGGTGAACGTGCTCTTCTCGCTGGCAGCGCTGTTCGTGATGCTCGGCGCGCACTTCGTGGGGGTCATCCAGGTCATCGTCTACGCGGGCGCCATCATGGTGGTGTTCCTGTTCGTGGTGATGCTGCTGAACCTCGGGCATGTGACCGACTTCAACGACCTGCGCGGCACGTCGGGGCGCGTGATCGGCGGCCTGTTCGGTCTTGCGCTGCTGGCGCAGCTGCTCGCCGCCACCACGCCGCAACTCGCCGCCAGCTTCACGCTGCGCGAGGGTACCATCGACCAGCAAGCGGCCTCGCTCGGCGCCGTCGGCGCCATTGCGCAGCCGCTCTTCAACGATTACCTGCTGGCCTTCGAGCTGACGAGCGTCCTGCTGCTGGTGGCGGTCGTGGGCGCGGTCATGGTCGGAAGGCGGAGGGTCTGATGCTCGCGCAGTCGCTCTTCATCTCCGCCGTGCTGTTCGTGATCGGCGTCGTCGGGGTGCTCACCCGGCGCAACGCGATCCTGATCTTCATGTGCGTGGAGCTGATGCTCAACGCCGTCAATCTCTCGTTCGTGGCGCTGTCGCGCGCATACGGAATGGCGGGGCAGGTGTTCGTGGTGTTCGTCATGACCGTCGCGGCCGCCGAGGCCGCGGTGGGGCTGGCCATCATCATCGCGATTTTCCGTCACCGCGAGTCGGTGAACCTTTCCAATATCAACCTGCTGAAGGGCTGATGCTGCTTCAGGAAGCGGCTACCGCGGCGGCGCATCCGCTCGCCGGCACGGTGGCCCGGTGGATCTGGCTCGTTCCCGTATTGCCGCTGCTCGGCTTTCTGCTGAACGGCGCGCTCACGCTGCTCGGCGCCGCGAAGATCGGCCCGGCCGATCCTGGCGTGCACGACGACCACGCGTCGCACGGCAACGCGCACGATCCGGCCGCGTCCCATGATGACCACGCCGTGGTGCGGCACCGGTTTGCGGGGCTCGTCAGCCTGATCGGACCGGGCGTCCTGGCATTGAGCTTCGTGCTCGCGCTGGCCATCTGGTGGGCGCTGCGTGGCGCCCACGTCGAGGCGCCGTATATCGCCTCGTACTTCACCTGGCTGTTGGCCGGTGACCTGCGCGTCGATTTCGCGCTCCAGGTGGACGCGCTCTCGATGGTCATGGTGCTCGTGATCACCGGTGTCGGGACGCTGATCCACATCTTCAGCGTCGGCTACATGCAGGACGATCCGGGGTATCCGCGCTACTTCGCGTACCTCAACCTGTTCGTCGCCTTCATGCTGGTGCTCGTGCTCGGCGCGAGCTTCCCGGTCCTGTTCATCGGCTGGGAAGGCGTGGGACTCTGCTCCTACCTGCTGATCGGCTTCTGGTTCAACGACAAGGCCAACGCCGATGCCGGCAAGAAGGCATTCGTCGTCAATCGCATCGGCGACTTCGGCTTCCTGATCGCGATGTTCCTGCTGTTCGCGCACTTCGGCACGCTGGACTTCGAGGGGGTGCGCGCGGCGGCCGGCTCGCTGCCGTTCGGCGGCGCGGTGATCACCGCCATCTGCCTCTTTCTCTTCCTCGGCTGTGCCGGCAAGAGCGCGCAGATCCCGCTCTACGTATGGCTCCCCGACGCCATGGCCGGCCCGACGCCGGTGTCCGCGCTGATTCACGCCGCCACCATGGTCACCGCGGGCGTCTATCTCATTGCCCGCAGCGCCTTCCTCTTTTCCATGGCGCCGGTCGCGCAGCTCACCGTGGCGTCCATCGGTGCGCTGACGGCGCTGTTCGCGGCCACCATCGGCCTCAAGCAGTGGGACATCAAGAAGGTGCTGGCCTACTCCACCGTCTCCCAGCTCGGCTACATGTTCGTGGGCGTGGGTGTCGGCGCGTACACGGCCGGCGTGTTCCACCTGGTCACGCACGCGTTCTTCAAGGCGCTCCTGTTCCTCGGCTCCGGCTCGGTGATCTTCGCCATGCACCGCGCCTACCACGCCACGCACAACCACGAAGACGCGCAGGACATGCGCAACATGGGCGGGCTGCGCCGCATGCTCCCCTGGACGTGGGCGCTGATGTGGATCGCCACCCTCGCCATCGCGGGGATCCCGTTCTTCTCCGGCTTCTTTTCCAAGGACGAGATCCTGTCGTCGGTGTTCGCGCGCGCGCACGGCAGTACCCTGGCCGAGGCGTCGCTGCTTGGCATTCCCGGCGGCACCCTGCTGCTCGTGATCTACGCCGTCGGACTGGCGGCCGCGCTCCTGACCGCGATCTACATGACGCGGATGATGCTCTACACCTTCCATGGCCCCAACCGCACGGGCGAGGCCGAGCGCGCGCACCTGCGCGAGGCGCCGTGGTCGATGACCGCGCCGCTGGTCGTCCTCGGCGTGGCGGGGGCGATCGGGGGCTGGCTGAACCTGCCGGCGATCCTGAGCTTCCTCGGTCCCACCGAGATCCTGCATCACTGGCTGGAGCCGGTGGTTGGCGCGGCCGCCTTGCAGGTCACGCTGGGTGAGTCGGCGCATCTCGAACACTCCACGGAGCTGGTGCTGATCAGCATCGCCGTCGGCATCGCGGTGCTCGGTATCGTGTTCGCGGTGGCGCGCCTGAAGACGACCGCGCTGGTGCCGGCCCGCGAGGCCGCACCATCCACCGGCATCGAGCGCGTGGTCGAGGAGAAGTACTTCGTCGACGAGATCTATGATCGCACCGTTGTGCAGCCCGTGCTGCAGGGATCGCGCAAGGTGCTCTGGCGCTTCTTCGACGCCGGCATCATCGACGGCCTGTTCGTCAACGGCAGCGCGTGGCTGGCGCGCGCCGTGGGGTGGATCGGGTCGCAACTGCAGTCCGGCAATGCCGGCACGTATGCCTGGGCGCTCGTGATCGGTGTGATCGCGGTGCTCGGCGCCTTCTCCCTGCGCTAGATCGATGACCGACTTTCTCGCTTCGACAGGCTATTCGGGCTGGATCCTGCCGGCGCTGCTCGCGCTGCTGGTGCTCGGTGCGCTCGTGGTCTGGGTGCACGGCATTGTCACGCACTCGGACGACCCGGCCGAGCAGGCGCGTGCGGCGCAGGGAGCAAGGCGGATCACGCTCGCATTCTTCGTCGCCGAGTTCGTGCTGTCGGTCGGGCTGTGGTGGGCATTCGACCCGTCCACCAGCGCGTGGCAGGCGACGGTCAGCGTGCCATGGATCGACATGTGGGGTTCGCGCTTCTCCGTCGGGATCGACGGCATGTCGCTCATGATGGTCCTGCTCACCACATTCACCATGCCGCTCGCCGTGCTTGGCGGGTGGACGAGCGTGAAGACGCGGGTGCATGCATACCATGCGATGCTGCTGCTGCTCACCGTCGGCATGCTCGGCGTGTTCATGGCGCTCGACCTGCTCTTCTTCTACGTGATGTGGGAGCTGATGCTGGTGCCGATGTACGTGATCATCGGCGTCTGGGGAGGCGAGCGGCGGATCTACGCGAGCGTCAAGTTCTTCATCTATACGTTCCTCGGTTCGCTGCTGATGCTCGTGGCCGTGGTCTACCTCGGCATCAAGGCGGGTGACCCGGTTACCGGTACGCCGAACTTCTCGTACGACGCCATCATCTCCACCGTGCAGCATTCGCCCACCGCGGCGCTCTGGCTGTTCGGTGCGTTCTTCATGGCGTTCGCGGTCAAGGTGCCGATCTTCCCGTTCCACACCTGGCTCCCCGATGCGCACGTGGAAGCGCCAACGGCCGGCTCGGTCGTCCTGGCGGCGCTCATGCTGAAGCTGGGGACGTTCGGCTTCCTGCGCTTCGCCATGCCGCTCTTTCCCGGCGCGGCCATGGATCCGGCGGTGCGCATGACGATCATCACGCTCGCGGTGATCGGCGTGATCTACGGCTCGCTCGTCGCGCTCGTGCAGCCGGACTTCAAGAAGCTGGTGGCGTACTCCTCGGTCGCGCACCTCGGCATGGCCGTCCTCGGCATCTTCGCGCTCACGCGCGAGAGCGTGCAGGGGGCCATGATGGTGATGCTCAGCCACGGGCTCTCCACCGGCGGGCTGTTCCTGCTCATCGGCATGATCTACGAGCGCCGCCATACGCGCCTGTTCTCCGACTACGGCGGGATCGCGAAGGTCATGCCGATCTACGGCACGCTGCTCACCGTGATCACGCTCGCCAGCATCGGGCTCCCGGGGACCAGCGGATTCATCGCCGAGTTCTTCGTGCTCATCGGCGCGTTCAAGACGGTGCCGTGGATGACGTTCGTCGCCACGATCGGCGTGATTCTCGGCGCCGCCTACATGCTGTGGGCCATCCAGCGGATCCTCTACAACCCGCTGGACAAGCGCGAGAACGAAGAGATGAAGGACCTGAACTGGCGCGAGATCGGCCTGATGACGCCGATCATCATCGCGATTCTCTGGCTCGGGCTCTATCCGCGCCCGATCCTCACGCGCATGGAAGCATCGACCACGCGGTTCGTCCAGCAGGTGGAGGCGGGCTCGAGTCCGAGCGCCACCGCCGCCGTTCCGGGAGGGCGCTGACATGCCGCTCAACCTGGCGTATCCGGGCGAGCTCTCGCTCGCGATCCTCCCCGAGCTGGTGCTCTTTGGCGGTGCCATGCTGCTGGCACTCTGGTCTGCCTGGAAGCCGGAGAGCGCGTCACACCAGCGTTCGGTGGGCCTCGCGGGGCTGGTGCTCACGCTGGTGACCGCGGCGCTGGTCATCGTCTTCGCGATGCGCGGATACACGGCCGACACCGGTCCCATCGCCATCGATGCGTTCCGGTGGGCCGCGGACCTGATCCTCCTCCTGTCGGCGGCGATCGCGCTCGCCATGGGGGTGGAGTACAACGCGCGACACGGCATCTTCGCGGCGGAGTCGCACGTGCTCGTGCTGTTCGCCACGGGGGGCATGATGATCCTCGCCGCGGCGCGCGATCTCATGGTCGTGTTCCTCGCGTTCGAGCTGATGTCGATCGCCGTCTACGTGCTGGCCGGCACCAACCGGCGCAACGAACGATCGGCGGAAGCAGCGCTCAAGTACTTCCTGCTCGGTGCCTTTGCCGCGGGGTTCCTTCTCTACGGCATCGCGCTCGTCTACGGCGCGACCGGCACCACGAACATCGAGCTCATCGGCGAACGGATCGTGTCCGAAGGTCTCGGCGACAGCCGGATGCTGCTCGCGGGGATGGCGATGCTGCTGATCGGGTTCGCGTTCAAGATCTCGGCCGTGCCGTTCCACATGTGGGCACCGGATGTGTACGAGGGCTCTCCCACGCCGATCGCCGCGTACATGGCGGCCGGTGTGAAGGCGGGCGCGTTCGCCGTGCTGATGCGCATCTGGATCGAGGCCTTCCCCGATGCGTTCCTCGACTGGCACTACGCCGTGTGGTGGCTGGCGGCCATCACGATGGTGATCGGCAACGTGATCGCATTGCAGCAGCGCAACGTGAAGCGGATGCTGGCCTATTCGAGCATCGCCCACAGCGGCTACCTGCTGGTGGCGCTGGCCGCCGGGACGCCCGCCGGATCGTCGGCGTTCCTGTTCTATCTGGTGTCGTACACGCTGGCGACCATGGGCGCGTTCGCGGTGGTGAGCGTGGCCGGCCGCGACGGTGGCGAGGCGCTCACGATGGACAGCCTGGCGGGGCTCTGGAAGGCAAGCCCGTGGCTGGCCGGCGCGATGGCGGTGTTCATGCTCGCGTTGCTCGGCTTCCCGATCTTCGGCGGCATGGGCTTCTTCGCGAAGTGGTACATCATCCAGTCGGCGCTGCAGTCTCCGTCGCCGCAGACACGGCTGGTCGTGGTGCTCGTGCTGGCGTCCGTGATCTCCGCCGGATATTACCTGCACGTCGTGATGGTGATGTTCATGAAGGATCGGCGCGACGACCTGCCGGCGCCCGCGCGCATGGGAGGCCTCAACCGGTTCGTGATTGGCGCGGCGGCAGTCATCATTCTCATCATCGGCATCTTCCCCGACGCACTTGCCACGTTCACGCGTGACAGCGCCGTGCCGGCGGGAGGCGCTGCCGCCCAGGTGCGCATGTCGAGCGCGTCGACCTCCCGCTGACCACTGCCGGGGCGCCATGCCCCGCGACGCCATGACGCACGCATGACCATCGCCCCCGGCATCTTCCGTCAGTATGACATTCGCGGCATCGTCGATGACGACCTGACCACCGAGGCCGCCGTGGCGATCGGCGGCGCCTTCGCCGCGCTGCTCGACGAGCGCGGCATTGCCGGCGCCGTTGCGGTAGGGCGTGATAACCGGCCGAGCGGAGGGAAGCTGCGCGACTCGCTCGTGTCCGGACTCGTGCGCGCCGGCCGCGATGTGGTCGATGTGGGCGTGGTGCCCACCCCCGCGCTGTACTGGACGCTGCATCACGAGCCGGTCGTCGGTGGCATCCAGATTACCGGCTCGCACAATCCGCCGGAGTACAACGGCTTCAAGCTGTGCGTTGGCCACGAGTCGCTGCACGGGGCCGGCATCGAGACGCTGTACGGCTTCATCGAGCGTGGCGACATCGCGGCAGCCGCGCACGCCGGCAGTGTACGCAACGTTGAAGTGCTGTCGCGTTATGTGGACGACATCGTCGAGCGCACCGGGACGCTCTCCAGGCGGCTCAAGGTCGTCATCGACTGCGGCAACGGCGCCGGCGCGCTCGTCGCACGGCGCATCTTCGACCGCCTCGGCGTTGACGGCACATACCTCTTCTGCGAGAGCGACGGCACGTTTCCCAATCACCACCCCGATCCCACGGTGGTGGAGAACCTGCAGGACCTGATCCTCGCGGTGCGCGAGACGGGCGCCGACCTGGGGGTCGCCTTCGATGGCGATGCCGACCGGATCGGCGTCGTGGACGAAGACGGTCGTATCATCTGGGGCGATCACGTGCTCATTCTGTATGCGCGCGACGTGCTGGCACGCACGGGTCCCGGCGCGCCGATCATCTTCGACGTGAAATGCTCGCAGGCGCTGCCGCACGCCATTCGCGAGGCCGGAGGCGAGCCGATCATGTGGAAGACCGGTCACTCGCTGATCAAGGACCGCATGCGAGAGCTCGGTGCGCCGATCGCCGGCGAGATGTCCGGGCACATGTTCTTCAGCGAGGGCTTCTACGGTCATGACGATGCGCTGTACGGCGCCGCGCGGCTGTTGCGCATCGTGGCCGATGACGGCCGCGGCGTGGCCGGCCAGCTCGCCGACGTGCCCGCGTTCGTCTCCACCCCGGAGCTGCGCGTCGACTGCCCCGATGCACGCAAGTTCGAGATCGTCGAGGCGGCCACCGCGCACTTCCGTGAGCAGCATGAGGTGGTGGACGTGGACGGTGCACGCGTACTGTTCGGTGACGGGTGGGGGCTGATCCGTGCGTCGAACACCCAGCCCATCCTGGTGACGCGTTACGAAGCCACCACCGAGGAGCGCCTCGGCGAGATCCGCGCGACGATGGAAGCCTGGCTCCGCACGCAGGGCGTGTCTCCCTGAGATGACCGCCCGGCGATGGGGCGTCGCGATCCTCGCGGGTGCCGCCCTGCTGCTCCTGCTGGGGCGGGCGATCGCCGGGGTGTACGTGGACTACCACTGGTACGCCGCGCTCGGCGCGACGTCGCTCTGGTGGGCGCGGTGGTCGAATCTCGCGATGCTGCGCATCGGCTATGGCCTCGTGGGCACCCTCTTTCTCTTCGCCAACCTGTATGCGGTTCGCCAGTCCGTCGTCTCGCTGGTGCTGCCGCGGCGGGTGGCCAACCTCGAGATCGGGGAGGAGGTGCCGGGTCACTACCTGGTGATAGTGGCGGCGCTGATCGCGATCGTCGTCGGCATTCTGCTCGCCATCCCGCAGCGCGACTGGGTGCAGCTCGCCGGTGTGCGCTGGGGGCTGCCGTTCGGCGAGACCGACCCGCACTTCGAGGCGGACCTCGGCTACTTCGTGTGGTGGCTGCCCTTCGAGCAGTCCATGCAGGTCTGGGCGCTCATCGCGCTGCTCGTCGCCACCACCCTCGTGGTCTTTCTCTATGCGCTCACGCCGAGCCTGCGCTGGGAGCGCGGCACGTTGCACGTCTCGGGCTATGTCCGTCGCCACCTGACCGTGCTCGGTGCGCTGTTGCTGCTCCTGCTGGCGTGGAGCTATCGGCTGGATGCATACGGCCTGTTGAACCATGGGAGCGGGCCCGGTGGCGTGTTCACGTCGTTCGATCATCGCCCGGGGATTCCCGTCAACCTGATGCTCGCCTTCGCCACCGCGACCCTCGCGGTGCTCGTGCTGTGGGCGGGGTGGACGGGGCAGATGCGCATCGCGTTCATCGCGGTCACGCTGGTGCTCGTCATGTCGCTCGGGTTGCGCCAACTGCTGCCGACGCTGTCACGACGCATGGCCGGTCCCACCGACCCGGAGTCGCGCGAGCAGGGATATGTCACCACGCGGGCGTTGCATACGCGGCGCGCGTACAACGTCGATCGGCTCGTGCTCGACGATGCGCCGAACGGATTCGCCACCGCGCGCGATGCGTCGGGCGCCTTCTCGTCGTGGGACGTCGCGGCCGTCGAGCGTTCGGTGGAGCGTGTGCGCCCGGGGCGAATCAACGGAGGAGTCGGGTGGGCCGCCGACACGGGGAGCGGCGCGCTGGTCGCGGTGGCCGTGCAGCGGCCAACGGGCCCGGACGCCATCGACCCGTTCACGCCCTGGCACCTGATACGATCGGCTGCGGCGGGCGCGGTTGACGATGGTACGCTGGGCGGTGTCGATCGCGCGATCGGCGGCCTCGAACGCGCCGGCGTCGTCGATGCACCGCTGGTCTTCGACTCGGCGGCCGGCTACCTCATCGTCCCCGAGCGTACCGGGGATGTCGCGGCGGCACCCCTCTCGTCGTTCGGCTCGCTCCTCGCGCACGCATGGGACCAGCAGGACCTGCGATTGCTGGCGAACGAGACTGAGTCGCAGCAGGCGCGCATGCTGCTGCATCGCGACGTCCGTGAGCGCGTCGGACGCCTGGCGCCGTTCTTCCGGCAGGGCACCACGTTCTCCCCCGTGATGCGCCGGGATTCGCTCTACTGGGTGGTGCACCTGTATGCAGCATCGTCCTCGTATCCCCTGAGCGAGCGGCTCAACGTGGGCGATGGTGACGTGTCGTATTTCTACCACGCGGCCACGGCGCTCGTGGACGCGCGGACCGGCAACGTGCGGCTGGTTGCCGACTCGGTACAGGATCCCATCGCCACGACGTGGACGCGACGCTTCCCGCGGCTCTTCACGTCGTGGAGCGAGATCCCTGTCGATCTCGCCGCACAGGTCCCCCCGCCGCTCGACGGGGCGCTGGCAATCGCCCACGCCTTCGCGCGCGTGGGCGCACGCGGCGACCTGTCGCCCAGCGCGCACCTGCCGCGCGAGATTGGCGGAGACACGCTCTTCTCCACGTTGCGATGGCCGCCGTTCGTGTCGCCCGGCACCGGCCGGCTGGCATGGTCGGCACCGCTGCTCGACGCCGCGGATCGCGTGCGCGGGGTGATCTCCGCGGGCGGGGGACCACAGTGGACGGTGCACTGGCAGGCGCTCGACGAACCGGGACCGCGCTGGGCGTCGGTGATCGATCGGCTGCAGCGCGTGCCCGACGTGCCCGGACTGGTCTCGCGCGACATCCCCCTCAAGCGTGGGCCGGTTCGCGTGCTGCCGCTGCAGCGCGGGATGGCGTTCGCACAGAGCACCTATGCGTGGCGCGGTGACGGGCCGCCGGTGCTTACCCGCGTCGCCGTGCTGGAAGGCGATTCCGTGCGCACCGGTGCCACGTTCGCCGAGGCGGTCGGCGATCGCGACGGGGCACGGTCGGCACCGGTGGGAACGCCGGCGGAGTTTCGCGCGCGGGTCGAGCTGCTCTATCGCACCATGCGCGACGCGATGACGCGTGGCGACTGGTCCGCCTTCGGCGCGGCGTGGGCGGAGCTCGGCAGCCTCGTGCGCGTGCCGCCGTCATGAGCCGGCTGCCGTCGTTCACGCCGGTCACGCCGGCGCGCGTGAAGCACCGGGCGGTCGTTGCCCTTGGGGGGAATGCGCTGTCACCGGCCGGCGAACGATCCACGATTCACGACCAGTTCCGGCACACGCGTGAGGCGCTTGCGCCCATCGTGGAGATGGCGCTCGATGGCTGGCACCTGTGCGTGGTGCACGGTAACGGGCCCCAGGTGGGCGACGAACTGCAGCGCAACGAGGCCGCCCGCGACGAGGTCGAGCCGCTCCCGTTAGGCGTGCTCGTGGCCGGTACGGCGGGATGGATCGGATACATGATCCAGCAGTCCATCGAGAACGCGCTGCGTGCGGAGCGCAACGACCGCTCGGTCGTCACGATCATCACCCAGGTGGCGGTTGCCACCGATGACCCGGCGCTGCAACAGCCGACCAAGTTCATCGGGCACGAGCTGCCGGCCGCTCGCGCCGAGTCCCTGGCGCGTGCCGGCGTGGACATGCAGCGCGACGGGCGCGGCCGGCTGCGCCGCGTGGTCGGCAGTCCGCGCCCCATCGGCGTCGTGGAAGGCGAGGTGCTTCGCCGGCTCGTCGGCGCGGGGACCATCGTGGTGGCGTGCGGTGGAGGCGGCGTGCCGGTGTGCGAGGACCCCGACTCCGGGCGATGGGAGGGGGTGGATGCCGTGATCGACAAGGATTTCGCGGCGGCGGTGGTGGCACGCGACCTGGGTGCTGAACTCCTGCTCATTCTCACCGACGTCGACGCCGTGTATCGGGACTGGGGGACCTCGCACCAGTTGGCCCTCCCGCGCCTTTCGCTTGCCGAGGCCGAAGCACTCGACCGCGCGAAGACATTCGGCGACGGCAGCATGGCCCCCAAGGTGCGAGCGGCGATAGACTTCGTGCGGCACACGGGCGGCCGTGCCATCATTACCGAACTGAGTCGCGGGCTGGCCGCGGTCCGTGGCGAGGCCGGAACCATCATCACAGCGGAGTACGAGTGAACATCCACGAATATCAGGCGAAGGAGCTCCTGCGCGCGCAAGGCGTGCCCATTCCCCCCGGCGAGGTGGCGACGACCGCCGACGAAGCGGAGGCGATCGCGCGCCGCATCGGACGGCCGGTCGTCGTCAAGGCGCAGGTACACGCCGGCGGGCGCGGCAAGGCCGGCGGCGTGAAGCTGGCCGATTCGCCGGAGCAGGCCCGCGAGCGCGCCGGGAAGATCCTCGGCATGCAGATCAAGGGGCTCACGGTGGAGCGCGTGCTGGTCACCGATGCCGCCGACATCGCCAGCGAGGCGTATGTCGGGATCATCCTCGACCGCGCCTCGAAGAAGCCGGTGTTCATGGTGAGCCCGGCCGGGGGCATCGACATCGAGGAGGTGGCAGCGACCACGCCGGAGAAGATCCTCAAGCTCCCCATCGACACGCGGTATGGACTGCTGCCATTCCAGGCCAGTCGCATGGGCTTCTTCCTGTACAGTGACGCGAAGCAGGCGCGCGCCGCCGCGAAGATCATGCGGCAGCTCTACGCCGCGTTCATGGCCAACGGCTGTTCGCTGGCGGAGATCAACCCGCTGGTCGTCACCCCGGCGGGAGAGGTGCTCGCCCTCGACGCCAAGATGTCCATCGACGACAACGAGCTCGATCGCCTTCCCGCGATCGCCGAGCTGCGTGACGAGAGCGCCGAGGATCCGAGCGAGGTGGCCGCGCGCAACGCGAG